>NZ_LZMB01000056.1 GCF_001673555.1 Mycobacterium sp. 1165178.9
CGGCGTCAACCTGGAAGGTATCGACGCTCGAGAAGTCAACTCCATCAGGCTCTTTGACGACGAGCAGGGCCGGCCGGGGGCGGCTGGGTGGCCTGTTGCTTCTGTTGGGCCGCGGCCAGCACGTCTTGCTTACGGATGCGACCGCCCACCCCGGTGCCGGTCACCGAGTTCAGGTCGATGTTGTTTTCGGCGGCCAGTTTTCGCACCAGCGGCGTCACGTACGGAGTGCCGTCGACCCCCGAGCTCGCCGGCTGGTCCGCCGGTTGGGGCTGCGCCGGTTGGGCTTTCGGCTCGGGCGCGGGCTTCGGCTGCGGCGCGGGGGACGGCGTGGGTTCGGGCTTGGGCTGCCCCTGGGGCTGGGGCGCCGGTTGCGGCTTGGGGGCTGGCGCGGGCGGCGGCTGAGGGGCAGCCGGTGCCGCGGGCGCCGCGGCGCCGGAACCCGCGCCGATGCGCGCCAGCTCGCCACCGACGGGCACGGTGGCATCTTCCTCGGCGGTGATGCTGATCAGCACGCCGGCCACCGGTGACGGGATCTCGGTGTCGACCTTGTCGGTGGACACTTCCACCAGTGCGTCGTCGACCTGGACCGAATCACCGACCTTCTTGAGCCAGCGGGTCACGGTGCCCTCGGTCACTGACTCGCCGAGTTCGGGCATCAACACCGGGGTCGCGTCGGCGCCACCGGAACTCTGCTGGGCGGGGGCGGGCTCCGGCTGCGCCTGTGTCTGCGGCTCAGGCTGTGCTTGGGGCTCCGGCTCCGGCTCCGGCTCGGGCTCGGGGGCGGACTGCGTCTGCGGCTCCGGCTGGCTCGGCGCGGGCGCGGCCGGTTGCGAGTCGCCACCTTCCGCGCCACCCTCGGAGGCGTCGCCGATCACGGCCAGCTCGCCGCCCACCTCGACGGTGTCGTCCTCTTGGGCGACGATCTTGGTCAGCACACCGGCGGCCGGCGAAGGGATTTCGGTGTCGACCTTGTCGGTGGACACCTCGACGAGCGGTTCGTCGAGTTCGACCGTGTCGCCTTCCTGCTTGAGCCAGCGGGTGACCGTCCCCTCGGTGACGCTCTCACCGAGTGCCGGCATCTGGACGGAGAAGGCCATCTTTTCTGACTCCTCGATCGCTCGTGGGTCGGGGCGGGTCGATCAGCTCGCTCGCGGAAGGCGAAGTAGCAATCCAAAACTATCCTGTCACTGCGTCCTTGTCGGTACGCATCCAGGGCGGATACCCCGCGCTGGTCGGGTGACGCCAATCACGCTTGCTACGGTGTGGCCACACAGCCAGCGCGGGAAGGTCGGAGATGCCGCCATCACAACAAGTACCCCAGCATTTCGTCGACAGCGCCGACGGCGCCCGCATCGCGGTCTACGAAGAGGGCAACCCCGAGGGCCCCACGGTCGTGCTGGTACACGGCTTTCCCGACTCGCATGTGCTGTGGGACGGGGTCGTCCCGCTGCTGGCCGAGCGGTTCCGGATCATCCGCTACGACAATCGCGGCGTCGGCATGTCGTCGGTGCCCAAGCCGGTGTCGGCCTACACCATGGACCGCTTCGCCGACGACTTCGCGGCGGTGACCGGCGAGCTGAGCCCGGGTCAGCCCGTGCACGTGCTGGCCCACGACTGGGGCTCGGTGGGGGTGTGGCACTACCTGAAGCGTCCCGGCGCCAATGACCGGGTCGCCACATTCACGTCGGTGTCCGGCCCAGCTCAGGATCAGCTGGTCGATTACATCTTCAGCGGCCTGCGGGCGCCCTGGAAGCCGCGCACCTTCCTCCGGGCGATCAGCCAGGCGTTGCGGCTGACCTACATGATCTTCTTCTCGATCCCGGTGCTCGCGCCGTTGTTCCTCCGGCTGACCATGGCGGTCCCGGCGTTGCGGCGCAACGCGGTCGACAACATCCCCGTCGAGCAGATTCACCACTCCGAAAAACTGGCCAGGGATGCCGCGCAGTCGGTAAAGACATACCCTGCCAACTACTTTCGATCGTTCTCCGGTCGTAAGCAGGGCGTCGCGGTCATCGACGTGCCCGTGCAGCTCATCGTCAACACCAAGGACAAGTACGTGCGGCCCTACGGCTACGACCACACCCCGCGCTTCGTGCCGCGGCTGTGGCGCCGCGACATCCAGGCCGGTCACTTCTCGCCGATGTCACATCCCCAGGTGATGGCGGCGGCGGTGCACGAGTTCGCCGACCAGGCCGAGGGGAAGCAACCGAGCCGCGCGCTGCTGCGCGCGCAGGTGGGGCGTCCCCGCGGGTCGTTCGGCGACACCCTGGTGTCGGTCACCGGAGCCGGCAGCGGAATCGGCCGCGAGACCGCGTTCGCCTTCGCCCGCGAAGGCGCCGAGCTGGTGATCAGCGACATCGACGAGGCCGCCGTCAAGGCCACGGCGGCCGAGATCGCCACCCGCGGCGGCGTCGCACACGCCTATGTTCTCGACGTGTCCGACGCGCAGGCGGTGGAGTCGTTCGCCGAGCGGGTCAGCGCCGAACACGGCGTCCCGGACATCGTCGTCAACAACGCGGGCGTCGGGCACGCAGGCGGATTCCTGGACACCCCCGCCGAGCAGTTTGACAGGGTGCTCGACGTCAACCTGGGCGGTGTGGTCAACGGGTGCCGGTCGTTCGCGCGGCGGATGGTCGAGCGCGGCACCGGCGGCTACATCGTCAACGTGTCGTCGATGGCGGCCTACGCGCCGCTGCAGTCGCTGAGCGCGTACTGCACGTCGAAGGCAGCGACCTACATGTTCTCCGATTGCCTGCGCGCCGAGCTCGACGCCGCCGGGGTGGGCCTGACCACCATCTGCCCGGGCGTCATCGACACCAACATCATCAACACCACGAGATTCGACGCGCCCGCCGGCAAGCAGGCCGACGCAGTCGACGGCCGGCGCGGCCAGCTGGGCAAGATGTTCGCGCTGCGGCGCTACGGCCCAGATAAGGTCGCCAACGCGATCCTGTCATCGGTCCAGAAGAAGAAGCCGATTCGTCCGGTGGCGCCGGAAGCCTATGCGCTGTACGGGCTTTCGCGTGTCGCGCCGCAGGGACTGCGCAACGC
The DNA here is from genome assembly GCF_001673555.1 of Mycobacterium sp. 1165178.9. Taxonomy (GTDB): domain Bacteria; phylum Actinomycetota; class Actinomycetes; order Mycobacteriales; family Mycobacteriaceae; genus Mycobacterium. The sequence continues at coordinate 3,052 of NZ_LZMB01000056.1, forward strand.
CGCACGCATCCGGGTGATCTGAGGCGGGGCTAAACGCCCGGTGCCGCCCCGCGACGTCCCGTCAACAACGTCGCGCCGATCGCGACGACCCCAAGCACGGCCAGCGGTATCGCCCACGCGCGCCTGCTGCCAACGGACGACTGGCACTGCGCGACGTAGTCGGTGTGCGGGATGATCTGGTTCAGAATGGGGATATTGGATCCATTGCTGTTGTCGGCGCTTCTGGCCGCGGAAAGGTCAGTCGCCACGGCGTTTCCGCAGCCGACCGAATGGCCGTTGCTATCGGAGACTGACACTGGCACCAGCAGTCCGATGATTCCGGCCAATAGCAGCACGGCGCCCACACCGATGATCAACCGTCGCACGGTCATGGTTTCGCCTTTCGTCGTCGAGGATTTCGACCGCTAGGGAGATTATCCGCAGTCCCGCGCCGGTAAACCCGAGGTGGAGGTCGAATAACCCCGCGTTTGCCGGGTATCCGCCGCGGTAGCCGAGACATGGAGGGATTTCTAGGTGATCACTGCAACGCGTGAGGTGCCCGAGTCGTGTGAGCGGGTGTGGGAGGTGTTGGCCCAGGGCTGGACCTACACCCAGTGGGTGGTGGGGAACAGTCGCATGCGGGCCGTCGATCCGAACTGGCCGGAGCCGGGGTCCTCGATAAGGCATTCGATCGGGATTTGGCCGCTGGTGATCAACGACGCGACGATCGTGGAGGAAAGCGAACCGCCGCACAAGCTGGTGCTGCTTGCCCGGCTGGGTCCGCTGGGTGCCGCGCGAATCACCATGCTGCTGCACGAGATTCCGGAGGGCTGCCGGATCGAGATGATCGAGGTGCCGGCCGAAGGGCCGATGGCAGCCGTCCCAGATTCGCTTGCGCTGGCGGCGGCCTATCCGCGCAACAAAGAGTGCTTGTGGCGGCTGGCGGCGTTGTCGGAACGCCTGGAGCCGAGCCAGGTGAAGTGACCGTGGGCGACACGGCCGACGCCGTAGTCATCGGGGCGGGACACCACGGACTGGTGGCGGCGTCGATGCTGGCCGACGCGGGCTGGGACGTGCTGGTGCTGGAAGCCCAGCCCGAGCCGGGCGGAGCGGTACGCAGCGCCGAGCTGACGCCGGGGTACGTCACCGACCTGTTCAGTTCCTACTATCCGATGACGGTGGCGTCTCCGGCCATGGCGGCGCTGCACTTGGAGGATCACGGGTTGCGGTGGTCGCATGCGCCCACGGTGGTTGGTCACCCGCGCAATGCCGCCGACGACGACCCGCCCATCGTGTACCACGATCCCGCCCAGACGGCAGCGGAATTCGCGCGGCGAACAGCCGCCGACGGCGAGAACTGGTGGCGGCTGGTGGAGCTGTGGAACAAGATCAAGGCCCCGCTGCTCGACGCGATGCTCGCGCCCTTCCCGCCGGTGCGTCCGCTGCTCGCGCTGCTGCGCAGGCTCGGCACGCCCGAAGCAGTCCGGGTGGCGCGTCTGCTGGTGCAGCCGGCCAATGCCATGGCCAGCCAACTGTTTGAGGGTGAGGCACCGCGAGTGTTGCTGTTGGGCAATGCAATGCACGCCGACGTCCCACCGGACGCGCCGATCAGCGGGGCCATGGGCTTTTTGATGACGATGCTGGCCCAGGATCACGGCTGGCCGGTGCCGGTCGGCGGATCGGGTCAACTCACCGCGGCTCTGGTGAATCGCGCCCGCTCGGCCGGAGCGCGAATCGAATGCGGCCAGAACGTTTCTCGCATCCAGGTGCGGGGCGGAAGGGCGGTCGGCGTCACCACCACGCAGGGCCGATCGGTGGCTGCCCGCCGCGCGGTGGTGGCCGACGTGGCGGCGCCGCGCTTGTTCTGCGACATGCTGCCCGCCGATGCTGTGCCGCCGGCACTGCGTCGCGACCTCCAACACTACGAGTGGGATCCGCCGGTGGTGAAAGTCAACTATGCGCTGGCAACACCGATTCCGTGGCGAGCCAAGAATCTGCGGTCGGTCGGTACGGTCCATCTGGGGGCCGACGGGGACGGGCTGGTTCGCTGGATGGCCGATTTGAACACCCGCGTCATACCCGAGCATCCATTCATGTTGCTTGGCCAGACCACCACCGCGGACCCGAGCAGATCTCCGGCCGGAACCGAAAGCGTCTGGGCCTACACGCATTTGCCGCGGAATGTGTCTGACGACCCTTCCGCGGACCAGTTGGCCACGGCGGTGGACCGCGTCATCGAGGAGCATGCACCGGGCTTCGGCTCGGCGGTGATCGACCGGTTCGTGCAGCGGCCGTCGGATCTGGAGGCCAGCGACGCCAACCTGCATCTCGGGGCGCTCAACGGCGGAACCGCGCAATTGCAACAGATGCTGGTCTTCCGCCCCGCGCCCGGCATGGGTCGAGCCGAAACACCGGTCGAGGGGCTCTATTTGGGCAGCGCGTCGGCGACTCCGGGTGGCTCGGTGCACGGCGCGTGCGGGCGTAACGCGGCGAATGCCGCGCTGGCCGCCGACGGCGCGACGGGCTGGCCACGCCGCAAATTGGGTCGAGCCGTGCTCAAACGGCTGACTGGCTAACCCTTTACTAGCCCTTGTCGGCGATGTCCTCGAGCACCGCGAACATGGTCCGCGTCGGTACCCCGGTGGAGCCCTTGGGCGAGTAGCCCCACGGACTGCCGGTGTTGTACGCCGGGCCGGCCACGTCGATGTGGGCCCAGCTCACGCCCTCGGCGACGAATTCCCGCAGAAACACTCCGGCCACCAGCATGCCGGCGAAGCGCTGCCCGCTGATGTTCGACAGGTCGGCCACCGTGGACTTCAGGTCTTCCTTGAGTTCGTCGGGCAGCGGCATCGGCCAGCCGTTTTCGCCGACCTGCTGCGAGATCGACGCGACGCGGTCGCGGAACTCGTCGCTGCCCATCACCCCGGGGATCCGGGCGCCCAGCGCAACCGTCTGCGCGCCGGTCAGCGTGGACGTCTCGATCAGGTAGTCGGGGTTGTCCTCGCACGCCCGCACGATGGCGTCGGCCAGGATGAGCCGGCCCTCCGCGTCGGTGTTCTGCACCTCGACCGTGATCCCGCCGTACTGCGTCAGGACGTCGCCGGGGCGCTGCGCCGTCGCCGACGGCATGTTCTCGGCCATCGGTACCGTGGCGATCACGTCGATCGGAAGTTTGCGCTGCGCGGCCAGTGCGACGGTCGCGATCACGGCGGCGGCACCGCCCATGTCAGAGGTCATGTGGTGCATCCCCAACGCCGGCTTGATCGAGATACCGCCGGTGTCGAATGTGACGCCCTTGCCGACCAGCGCGACTCGCTTTACAGCCTTGCCCTTCTTTGCTTTGGCCAGCTTCGAACCGCGATGGGTCAGGCGCACCAGCCGTGGTGGACGTGACGAGCCCTGCCCGACGCCGATGATGCCCCCGTAGCCGCCTTTCTGCAGCGCCTTGTCGTCCAGCACTTCCACCTCGAGGCCGACAGACTCACCCAAAGCTTTTGCGCGCCTGGCGAATTCGGCAGGGAAGAGGTGGCTGGGCGGGGTGTTGACGAAGTCGCGCGCGGTGGCGACGGCGGTCGCCACCGCGGCGGCGTGCGCGGCGTCGTCCTTGGCGTCCTTCGCGGTGGCGAGCACCGTGATCTTGCCCAGCCCCTGGTCTTTCGGGGCCGTCTTGTCGCTGCGGAATTCGGTGAACCGGTAGCTGCCCAGGATCAGCCCCTCGACGGCGGCCGCAACGACGCCCGCGCCGGGCAGTTCGGCCAGCGTGGTGATCACCGATTCGGTCTTGCCGAGCGACCGCGCGGCCACACCGGCGGCGCGACGGATGGTGTCGGCCGGCCATTCAGGCCGCGGTTTGCCCAGGCCGATCGTGAGCACGCTGGACACCGGCAGTGACGGCACCACCAGCCGGTGCACCTGTTCGGCGCCGCCGGTGGCCTCCAGCGCCCGCAGGCCCGATTCGATCTCAGCGACCGCCCCGGACGACAGGAATGGCTGGGTGGCCGCAACGGCTGCGCCCGGCTTGTCGTCCTCGCCGGTCGAGACGACCGGCACGATCAGCACGGTGGACGCGGCGGCGCGCCGTGGCAGCGAGGAGGCGACAGCGACGGAAGGGGCCTGATATCCGGGTTCGGTACTCACGCGTAATCACCCTAGTCACCGCGGAGCGGCCTCACCTCGGTGGCGTCCGGACCCTCAGGTCGAAAGCCGGCACGGGGTCGTCAAATCCCTTGAGCATCAACGGGCCGTAAGCATCGGCGGGCCAGTCCGGCAGCTCGTCGTGCAGCGCCGAGTCGGCAAGGATCTGGTTCGGACTCGCGGCCGCCACCAGTCGCGCCGCCAAGTTGACCGGGCCGCCGAAGTAGTCGCCGTTGATGGCCAGGACGCTGCCGTAGGCAAGGCCGGCGCGCACCTGCAGACCCTCCTCGCGGGCCCGCGGGTGGTCGACGAGGTCGACCGCCGCCCTGGCGAGCTGCTCGGGCGACGCGCTCACCCCGGCGCAGTTGTCGGACCTGCTCAACGAGTTCGCCGGAACCGTCTCGGACGTGGTCCTTCGCGATGGCGGACGGGTGGTGAAGTTCATCGGCGACGAAGTGATGTGGGTGAGCGCGTCGCCCGAGCAGCTCGCCAGGGCGGCGGTCGACCTCGTCGACCACCCGCGGGCCCCCGATGCTGCA
>NZ_LZMB01000057.1 GCF_001673555.1 Mycobacterium sp. 1165178.9
GCTCTCCGCCCGCGACCTCCGCCGACTCCTGCGTGACCACGAGGTTTCGTACCGCCCCGTCGAGTTGCGCGCCTCCCTGGAGCAGGCCAAGGTTGAGCGGCGCTCGGCGCGGATCCAGGACGTCAAATGGCAGCGACCGGGTGCCGAGACGGTGTGGTTCGAGATCCACGTCAATCCATTGGTCGACGCCGAGAACGGCTTGCTCGGTGTGTCAATCGTGTTCTTTGACGTCACTGCCACCCGCGCGCTGCTGGACAAGGTCGTCCAAACCAACCGCCAGCTGGAGGCGGCGTACGAAGAGCTGCAGTCCACCAACGAAGAACACGATTGACACACCGAGCAAGCCGTTCTCGGCGTCGACCAATGGATTGACGTGGATCTCGAACCACACCGTCTCGGCACCCGGTCGCTGCCATTTGACGTCCTGGATCCGCGCCGAGCGCCGCTCAACCTTGGCCTGCTCCAGGTAGGCGCGCAACTCGACCGGGCGGTACGAAACCTCGAGGTCACGCAGCAGTCGGCCGATGTCGCGGGCGGAGAGCCCGAAGATGCTCTCCGCCTGCTGATTAATCATCGCGACGGTATCCTCGCCGGTGACCACTATCTGGGCCACCGGGCTGGCACGGAATGCCAAGTCGCGCACGGTCGTCAACCCCGCTAGATCTATGTTGCGCTCGTAGTACGCCGCATTGGGGTCGAAGCGATCGACGCCGCCGTGGGTTCCGGCCGCCTTGCGGAAAATGCGATGTTTCAGGTTCAGCGGGGCGAACCGGTCGCCGTGACTCAACAGCATCTCGGCGTGTCCCAGGAACAGCGTGCCATGCGGCGCAAGGGCGAAATGCAGTCGCCCCAACACGTTTCGTTGCGTCTCCGCGTTGAGGTACATCAGGCTGTTGCGGCACACCAGCAGATCGACGCGCGAGATCGGCGCGTCCTTGACCAGGTCGTTGCGCCCGAAGATCACCGCGCGGCGCAGGTCCTTATGAAATACGTAGCGGCCGTTGACCTGTTCGAAGTAGCGCCCCAACAGATCTGCGGGTACGGATTCGACCGCCTTGGCATCGTAGGAGGCGATGCGCGCCTCGCTGAGTGCCTCCTCGTCGACGTCGGTGGCGTAGATCTTGACCCGCTGCCGGAAACCCTCGGGTCCCAGCGCCTCGGCGAGCAGCATGGCCAGCGTGTAGGCCTCCTGGCCCGAGGCGCAGCCCGCACTCCACACCCGGAGCGGATCGTCAGGGCCGCGCTCGGCCAGCAGTCGCGGAATGACCTCGGTACTGACGAACTCCCAGGCATCCGGGTCGCGGAAGAACGAGGTGACGTTGATCAGGATCGTGTTGAAGAGCGCTGTGAATTCGTCCGAGCTGGCTTGCAGAAAGTCGAGGTACTCGTCGAACGCGGTGTAGCCGGCCTGATCCATCCGATGCCGGACGCGGCGCATCAGCGAGGTGCGCTTGTAACCGGTGAAGTCGAAACCACGCGAATCCCGCATATAACGCAACAGGGCCTCGAACGCCTCGTCTGTCGTGGATTCCATCCAAGTCCCGTCGATCAAGGTTCACCGAAGGACCCGAACATTACTCCGCGTCAGAACTGGTTTTCTCGACCAATCACTGCCCAAACCGTCTTGCCCGACGACGTCGGGGTCGCGCCCCACACGCGGCACAGCGCGGCGACGATCGCCAGCCCGGACACGACATCAGCCCCCAGCTCTGCATCTTCGTGTCGCCCAGGCAAGTGGGAGCTGTTGTCCTCGACGGCGATGGTGACACTGTCTTGATAGCTCTCGACGATCAACACCGGTGCGTTCTCGGTGTGGTCGAGAACGTTTTCGATGAAGACGGTCGCCAACGTGGCCGCGACCGGGATCACGTCACTGATGTCCCATTGGTGGAGCCATTCGGCGATCACACTGCGCGCAATCTCGAGGCTGCTGATGTTTCGGGCAAGGCTGGTGCGTGCGCGGCGTCGGACCTGGAGGGTCTTGCCCTGCAGGGAGTCCACTGCGAGCTCCCGGGTGGCATGTACCGGCACGTAGCGGGTGACGCCTGCCGCCCTGATCGCCCGGCGCACCCGCGGCTCGGCGCACACCAGCAGGATCGGGACGTTGGGCCAGATGCTGACGTGCCAGCGAGCGCTGGTGAACACCGTCCAGGCCGACGCCGACGGCGCACACACACGATTGACGTCGACGATCACCGCGCGGGGCTCGTCGATCGCGGCCTTGATGACGGTGTCGCGCACGGTTCGATAGGTCGAGCTGTCCAGCACGCCCTCCACCATCAGGATCGGTAGGTCCTGGAAAGTCTCCAGCTCGATCCGGAGATCCGTTTGATCAGTCATCCGGCTTCATCCCGGTGCCGAGCCGTTTCTGACAGCCGCTCGCTGAGCAGGGCCAGCGCGCGTTCGGTCTCCTCCGCGATTGCCGTGTAGCGCCGGGAGAGCAGCCCGGTTTCGGTCCTGCCGGCCATGTCCCGGGCCAGCCTGGCCTTTTCCTGCAGACTGCGCACCGCTACCCACATCGCCCCTTCGATCTCGGTGTCTCGCGCGCCAAGCAGCGCCTCGGCCGTCCAGGCATGCCCGACTTGGCACCGAAAATTGCCCTCGCTGATGGACACCAGCGAGCCGTTGCAGTCGGGGCAGGTGTAGCCAGACGGGACCCCCAGTTTTTCGGTGTCGAAGTCTGTCGCGAACCGCGACATCATGGCGATCTTGTTCTCGAGTTCAATCGCAGAGTCGCGCTCCATATCGGAATCCTCTATTTCTCTGTGCGACAGCTCTTTGAGGACCGCGCCGATGTCGGCGGCCGCGGCCTGCCGATCCACCACGCCGGCCTCCGCGGCGTTGGTCGGCATCGCCGGGAACATAGCGTCCTCGGGTAATTGACCAATGGTGACGCCGCCACGCGAGCGGATCGCTCCCAATCCGAGCACACCATCGTCGAGCACGCCGGAAAGCAACACAGCGATCGCGCGGGTGCCGAACGCCAGAGCCACCGACCGAAACAACGCGTTGATCGCGGGCCGGTGCCCGTTTTCGGTGGGTCCTTGTGACAGCAACACCCGATGGTCGGCGACCAGCAGATGGCGGTCCGGAACGCCGACATAGATGTGGCCGGGCTCGAGGGTCGCCCCGTTCTCGGGGGCGGTGGCGGGCAGGGGGCCACTGCGATCGACGATGCGGGCCAGGATGCTGGGCGCCCCGGCGGGCACGTGCAGCACCATCAGGTAGGCGTAGGGCACGTCCGGCGTTAACCCGGCGGCGACGTTCGACAGCGCTTCGACACCGCCTGCCGACGCACCGATTGCTACCACACCTTGGAGGGCGCCGACTTCAGCCGTCTGAATCACCACTTTCGACTACCCCCATAGATGGTAGGCAACCCTCCTCGCGGTGGATACGGCGCGTTTTTGTCGTCACACCGGATACCTGACGACGCAACAGGGTGTCCGTGTCGACCACACCGACGATTCGCTGACGGTCGGTGAACGGGGACCGACACTGCTGGAGGACTTTCACGCCCGGGAGAAGATCACCCACTTCGACCACGAACGCATTCCGGAGCGCGTGGTGCACGCACGCGAGGCAGGTGCGTACGGCTATTTCGAGCCGTATGACGACTGGCCGGCGGACTACACCGCGGCGAAATTCCTGACCACTCCCGGTGTCCAGACTCCAGTGTTCGTCCGGTTCTCCACAGTGGCCGGTTCGCGCCGATCGGCCGACACGGTCCGCGACGTGCGCGGTTTTGCCACCAAGTTCTATACCGACCGAACAAGGCAATTACGATCTGGTGGGCAACAACTTTCCGGTGTTCTTCATTCAGGACGGCATCAAGTTCCCCGACTTGTGCACGCGGTGAAACCCGAGCCGCACAACGAGATTCCGCAGGCGCAGTCCGCGCACGACACCCTCCGGGACTTCGTGTCGCTGGAGCCCGAGACCCTGCACACCATCATGTGGCTGATGTCGGACCGGGCGTTGCCGCGCCGCCGCTCTCGCCCGGCACCGTTGCTGGGAGCGGCGCACCGACCCGGTCCCCGCCTAGGACGTGGTTTTTTCTGCGCCCGCGGCGGGCACTCGGAAAGTTAGGTGTCTCATCGTGGACAGGAGGATCGTTGATGCCGCGTTCGTCGATCAAGAATGAGAAGCTATATCAAGATTTGCGCAAGAAGGGCGACTCCAAAGAAAAGGCCGCGCGGATTTCGAACGCGGCCGCCGGACAGGGAAAGGCGAAGGTCGCCCGTAAGGGCGGCAAGTCCGGTTCTTACCAGGACTGGACCGTGACGGAACTCAAGAAGCGCGCCAAAGAACTTGGCATGTCCGGCTATTCGCGCCTGACCAAAGACAAACTGGTCGCCAAACTGCGTAATCACTAGTTGGTGAGGCCGAGACGATCGGCCAGCACCAAGAATGCAACCGCGTAGTCGTTGTCCGCGGTCAGCGTTCGGATCGCCTCCCAGTCCAGCCGTTCGCGCACCGCGCGCACCGCCGGGAGCAACTTGGCGAAGTCGCAGTGGTGCTCGTGCAGCGCTCGTAGCTGCTGGACGAGCACCAAGGTGGGTGGCAACACTGGCATGCTGATGGCGAGCACCTCGTGCTGTTCGGCGCAGTCCAGCGTGCCCGCATCGACCGGCACCCCGTTGATCCGGTGCAGGACGTCGACCAGCGTGTCGGCATTTCGGGCCTTGAACAGCCAGTCCTCCGGCGGCCGCTCGATGACGAACCCGGCGTCGGCCAAGGTCGTCACGGCCGCTTCCACATCGGACTCCGCTACCACCAGGTCGACGTCGTGACTGGGTTCCGGTGCCCCGTAAGCCCATAACGCGTAGCTGCCTGCCAACGCGAAACGTGGGCCGTTCTCCTTGAGAGCCGATGCCGCGCCACGCAGCGCGTCTCGCAAGGGCGTGGCGCACGCGGGTACGTCGGGGTGGGCTCCGGCAGCTGCCATGGTGCATTAGGTCATACCCGGCCTGTCGCGGGAGCAACCTGGCATGCCGGCCACGGTCGTTTAACTTGTGGCGAACTGGGAAATCTCGGGGTTATGTCAACCGCCGTGTCATGCGCCTTTGACGCTGCCGCTGTTGTGATCCCCGCTCACAACGAGCGGGAAAAGTTGCCGGCATGCCTGCGCACGGTGCTTACCGCCGCGCTGTGCGCGCCGATTCCGGTCACGATCGTGGTGGTGCTGGACG
>NZ_LZMB01000058.1 GCF_001673555.1 Mycobacterium sp. 1165178.9
ACGGTGCGGGCGATGGCGCCGCTGCCGGTCTACGACGACGGCGACCTCGACGCGAGCGGTCCCGGTCAGGCGATCAGCCAGGTGATGCCGTTCCTCGTCGACCTGCCGGTGGGTGAGCCCAACGCCGTGGTGCGGCTGTCGCAGATCGCGCACGCGACCGAGGCAAACCCGACGGCCGCTCAGCTGGTGGACGCGAGGACCATCGTCACCCTGTCGGGTTTCGCCCCACCGACGCTGCACGCCATGGGCATCCGGGTGGCGACCAGTTTCCCGAGCTTCTCCAAGCGCACGTTCAACCTGTTGATCACCAACGCGCCCGGCGCCCAGTCGCAGATGTACATCGCCGGCACCAAATTGCTGGAGACCTACGCGGTGCCGCCGCTGCTGCACAACCAGGCGCTGGCCATCGGCGTGACGTCGTACAACGGCGAGCTGTACTACGGAATCAACGCCGACCGCGAAGCGATGAGCGATGTCGACCTGCTGCCCGGGCTGCTGAACCAAGCGCTCGAAGAACTACTCGAGGCGTCCCGATCCTAGTCGGCGGTGAAAACCCCTGCGTGAGGCTATCATTCGTTGCTGTGAGCACCGCGAAAAGTGATGGCGCGCCGAACAAGAAGAAGTCGGCTTCCCAGGCCGTGCCGAAGATCTCAGACGACGTCTACGAAGCCGAATTGTTCCGGCTACAAACGGAATTGGTGAAACTGCAGGAGTGGGTGCGGCAATCCGGGACGCGGTTGGTGGTGTTGTTCGAGGGCCGTGACGCCGCGGGCAAGGGCGGCGCCATCAAACGGATTACCGAATACCTCAGCCCCCGAATCGCACACGTCGCCGCCCTGCCGGCGCCGTCGGATCGCGAACGCGGCCAGTGGTATTACCAGCGCTACATCGCCCACTTGCCCACCAAGGGCGAGATCGTGCTGTTCGACCGGTCCTGGTACAACCGGGCGGGCATCGAGAAGGTCATGGGTTTCTGCACACCGCAGGAGCATGCGCTGTTCATGCGTCAGACGCCGATCTTCGAGCAGATGCTGATCGACGACGGGATACTGCTGCGCAAGTACTGGTTCTCGGTCTCGGAGGCCGAGCAGCTGCGCCGCTTCAAAGCGCGGCTGAACGACCCGGTCCGGCGATGGAAGCTGTCCCCGATCGACCTCGAATCGGTATACCGGTGGGAGGACTATTCACGAGCCAAGGACGAGATGATGGTGCACACCGATACCCCGGAAAGTCCGTGGTATGTCGTGGAATCCGACATCAAGAAACATGCGCGCCTGAACATGATGTCCCATCTGTTGTCCACCGTCCCTTACCACGACGTCGAGACGCCCAAGGTCAAGCTGCCCGAGCGTCCCGTCGTCAGCGGTAACTACCAGCGCCCGCCGCGCGAGCTGTCGACCTACGTCGACGACTACGCGGCCACGCTGATCTGACCATGGTGGTCGTCTATATCCCCGCCACGCTGCCCATGTTGGCGCAGCTCGTCGCCGACGGCTCGCTGCGACCGGTCAACGGCACCGCGTTCGCGCTGACGCCGAGGTTGCGCGAGGCCTACGCCGAGGGCGACGACGACGAGCTCGCCGACGTGGCGCTTCGCGAGGCGGCGCTGGCGTCGCTGCGGCTGCTGGCCGCCGGGGAGGCGGAAGCAGCGGAAGGGACCGGAGCGTCATCGGAGTCGCTGCGGCCCCGGCGCGCGGTGCTGGCCGCCGAGGTCGAGGACGTCACATACCGCCCCGACCTCGACGACGCGGTGGTGCGGCTGTCAGGGCCGGTGCCGATCGACGACGTGATCGCCGCGTACGTCGACAACGCCGGGGCCGAGCCCGCGGTGGCGAAGGCCATCGAGGCCGTCGACGCCGCCGACCTGGGCGATGAGGACGCCGATTTGATCGTCGGCGATGCGCAAGACCACGATCTGGCCTGGTACGCCAACCAGGAGCTGCCATTCCTGCTGGAGCTGATGTGACGCCGATGTGAGGCGATCCACGCGGTCGGCGCTGGCTACGACACCGTAGGTTACGGTACCGTAGGTTTCGTGAAGCGCACAGATTCCGTCACAATGGTGAGCGTCGGTCAGACGCCGCGTAGTGAGCAGGAGCTTCCCCTGGGCAGACGTAACCCATCGATCACGGGCAACGTCGTCGACACCACGCGACCTGTTGTCGCCGGCGCGGACCGGCACCCCGGCTGGCATGCGCTGCGCAAGCTCGCCGCGCGCATCACGACGCCGCTGTTGCCCGATGACTATCTGCATCTGGCCAATCCGCTCTGGTCGGCGCGCGAAGTGCGGGGCCGGGTCCTGCAGGTGCGCCGCGAGACGGAGGATTCCGCGACCCTGGTCATCAAGCCGGGCTGGGGCTTCAACTTCGACTACCAGCCCGGTCAGTACATCGGTATCGGACTGCTGATGGACGGGCGCTGGCGCTGGCGGTCGTATTCACTCACGTCGGCCCCGGCCGCCAAGCGCCCGCACCCGGGGTCGGGTCCGGCGCGCACCGTGACCATCACCGTGAAGGCGATGCCCGAGGGGTTCCTGTCGTCGCACCTGGTGGCCGGCGTCGAGCCCGGAACCATCGTGCGGCTTGCCGCGCCGCAGGGCAATTTCGTGCTGCCCGACCCGGCGCCCGCATCGATCCTGTTCCTCACCGCCGGCTCCGGCATCACGCCGGTCATGTCGATGTTGCGAACCCTGGTGCGCCGCAACCAAATCGGTGACATCGTCCACCTGCACTCGGCTCCCACCGAATCCGACGTGATGTTTCGCGCCGAGCTGGCCGCGCTGACCACCGAGCACCCCGGTTACCGGATGCAGCTGCGCCAGACGCGCACGCAAGGCAGGCTCGACCTCTCCGTGCTCGACCAAGAGGTGCCGGACTGGCGCGACCGCCAGACCTGGGCCTGCGGGCCGGAAGGCATGCTCGCCGAGGCCGAGCGGGTATGGTCGGCGGCGGGCATCGGTGAGCGCTTGCACCTCGAGCGTTTCGCGGTGTCCAGGGCCGCACCCAGCGGCGCCGGGGGAACGGTTACCTTCGCCCAGAGTGGACGCACCGTAGCTGCCGACGCGGCGACGTCGTTGATGGATGCGGGCGAGGGCGCCGGGGTGCAGATGCCCTTCGGCTGCCGCATGGGGATCTGTCAGTCGTGTGTGGTGAACCTGGTCGAGGGTCACGTCCGCGATCTGCGGACCGGCCAGGAGCACGACCCGGGAACCCGGGTGCAGACCTGCGTGTCCGCCGCGTCTGGCGATTGCGTGCTCGACATTTAAATGCTACTCACTGGTAACCTACGGATTCGTAGGTTACGATAGCGTAGGTCCGGAACGTTAAGACCAATCAATCGACCGCAGGGAGATGACGACGATGGCGATCACAGACGTCGACGTATTCGCCCATCTGACGGACGCCGATATCGAAAGCCTGGCCGTCGAGCTCGATGCCATCCGCCAGGACGTGGAAGACTCACGCGGCGAGCGGGACGCGCGCTACATCCGCCGCACCATCGCGGCCCAGCGCGCGCTGGAGGTGACCGGCCGGCTGCTGCTGGCCGCCAGCTCGCGGCGTTCGGCCTGGTGGGCGGGGACGGTGACACTGGGCGTGGCCAAGATCGTCGAGAACATGGAGATCGGCCACAACGTCATGCACGGCCAGTGGGACTGGATGAACGACCCCGAGATCCACTCCTCGACGTGGGAGTGGGACATGAGCGGGTCGTCCAAGCACTGGCGCTACACCCACAACTTCGTGCACCACAAATACACCAACATTCTCGGGATGGACGACGACGTCGGCTACGGCCTGCTGCGCGTGACCCGCGACCAGAAATGGAAGCGCTTCAACATCCTGAACCTGGTGTACAACACCATGCTCGCGCTGCTCTTCGAGTGGGGGGTCGGGCTGCAGCATGTGGAGCTCGGCAAGATCGCCAAGCGGCGCATGGACAACGACGAAGCCCGGCAACGCGTCGACGAGTTCTTGGCCAAGGCCGGGCGCCAGGTGCTCAAGGACTACGTCGCGTTCCCGGCGCTGACGTCGGTGTCGCCCGGCGCGACGTACATGTCCACGTTGAAAGCCAACGCGCTTGCCAACGTGATTCGCAACGTGTGGGCCAACGCGGTGATCTTCTGTGGCCATTTCCCCGACGGCGCAGAGAAATTCACCAAGACCGACATGATCGGCGAGACAAAGGGGCAGTGGTACCTGCGTCAGATGCTGGGCAGCGCGAACTTCGAGGCCGGCCCGGCGCTGCGCTTCATGAGCGGCAACCTGTGCCACCAGATCGAACACCACCTGTACCCGGACCTGCCGAGCAACCGGCTGCATGAGATCTCGGTGCGGGTGCGCCAGGTCTGCGACAAGTACGACTTGCCATACACCACAGGATCTTTCCTGTTTCAGTACGCGAAGACGTGGCGCACGCTGGCCAAGCTCTCGCTGCCGAACAAGTACCTGCGTGACGACGCCGACAACGCGCCGGAGACCCGCAGTGAGCGGATGTTCGCCGAGCTCGAGCCCGGCTTTTTGGGCACCGATCCGGCGACCGGCCGCCGCCGCGGCCTGAAGTCCGCGATCGCCGCGGTGCGCGGTTGGCGGCGCGGGAAGCGGGCGGCCGTGGCCAGCCGTGCCGACGACAACGTGGCCGCCTAACTGCCCGTTGATTTGTCGAGCGTGCCGTTAGTTCCTCGCCCTAGCGCGCCGAACGTGTTCTCACGGCGAATATTTCGCCGATTTATCGCCGTGGAGTGCACGCTCGGCGCGACCTGTTTGCGGGTGCGCCCGGTAAGGGTCGTGCACCCGCCCGCGACGGTGAGTTCGGCTGGGTCCCCGGAACCTCATTGACGTTGCGGGCGGCCGCCGTTAGCCTCTGAACAAAGATTTGGTCTACGCCGAATTGGTTCAGCGCGCAGAGGAGCGCCCAATGACAACCGAACAGGTCACAGGCCGCGCTCCGAGCGTCAACTCCTATCGCGGCGGCCGGCGTTGGGTTCGTTTGCGGTGAGCTCGTCGTCGTCAACGTCGCTTTCATGATTTACGGACTGGCTTATACCGCGATCACTCGGTGGTCGGGGGTGGCCACGCCGGTGATCTGCCCATGGCCGTACCCGAGCGCCAAAATCTATGATCCGCAGGGCTTTTACGAGAAGAGCGGCCAGCCGGGTCCGTACTCGGCGGGCAAATGGTCGACACGGATGAGCGCCCAGCCCGACGGATGTCCCCATTCGGTGACGGCCGATAGCCCCGCCTGCCGCGGAGGAAAGGCGTGACAAAAAGGCAACCCAAGGCTCGGCCTCTTACCGTGACCAACGCTGCGCTGCGCGTCGGCGTGAGGGTCGTGCCCTGGCTTCCGCCGTGGTTGAAGCGCCTGCTCGCCGGCGGCGGCAGGATCACCGTCGACGGCAACACTCTTGACCCGACGCTCCAATTGATGATGGCCGGCCAACGACGCACCCGCACCGGGGGCCTATCGGCTTCCGGCGATCCGGAAGTCGCCCGCGCGATGATGCGTAGCTCGCACGTGCTGATGGCTCCCGACATCGACGTCGCAATACGGGATTTCACTATCCCTGGTCCCGAAACGCCGCTCCGGACACGGCACTACCGGCCAGCAGTCGAGGGGGTGGCTCCGATGCTGGTGTTCTTCCATGGCGGCGGCTTTGTGGTGGGGGATATCGAATCCCACGACGGGCTCTGCCGGATGATCTGCCGCGACGCGGCCCTACATGTGCTATCGGTCGACTACCGGTTGGCGCCGGAACACAAGGCGCCAGCCGCGGCCCACGATTGCTTCGCGGCGTATCGATGGGCACTCGGGCACGCCGCCGAACTGGGCGCCGATCCGTCCCGAATCGGCGTTGGCGGCGATAGCGCGGGTGGAAACCTGGCGGCGTTGGTCGCGCTGCTCAGCCGCGACGAGGGGATTCCGCAGCCGGTGCTGCAGGTACTGATGTATCCGGTCATTGACCTGTCCGAAGAGACCCAGTCACGAAAGCTGTTCTCCGATGGGTTTTTTCTGTCCAAACGAGACCGGGAATGGTTCACGGAGTTGTATCTGGGCGGCACTGATATTGCCCCGGACGAGGCGTGGGTGTCGCCGCTGAAGACGGCCGATCTCTCCGGGCTCGCGCCGGCTCTGGTGCTCACCGCGGGATTCGATCCGCTGCGCGATGAGGGCAACGAGTACGCCGCGGCGCT
>NZ_LZMB01000059.1 GCF_001673555.1 Mycobacterium sp. 1165178.9
AGCGAGTCCGACTTGTAGATCGGAGCGGTGCAGCCTTCGACATAGTGCACGTAGGAACCCTCGTCGGCGATGATCAGCGTCCGCTCGAACTGGCCCATGTTCTCGGTGTTGATCCGGAAGTAGGCCTGCAGCGGGATGTCGACGTGCACGCCCTTGGGGACGTAGATGAACGAGCCGCCGCTCCACACCGCGGTGTTCAGCGCCGAGAACTTGTTGTCCCCAGCCGGGATCACGGTGCCGAAGTACTCCTGGAAGATCTCGGGGTGTTCGCGCAGACCGGTGTCGGTGTCGAGGAAGATGACGCCCTGGGCCTCCAGATCCTCGCGGATCTGGTGATAGACGACCTCGGATTCGTACTGGGCCGCGACGCCGGCGACCAGACGCTGCTTTTCGGCCTCCGGGATACCCAACCGGTCATAGGTGTTGCGGATGTCCTCGGGCAGGTCCTCCCAGGAGGCCGCCTGCTTCTCCGTCGAACGAACGAAGTACTTGATGTTGTCGAAGTCGATGCCGTCGAGGTTCGAGCCCCAGCCCGGCATCGGCTTGCGGTCGAAGATGCGCAGCGCCTTCAGCCGCGTCTGCAGCATCCATTCGGGCTCGTTCTTCTTCGCCGAGATGTCCCGAACGACGGCCTCGGACAGGCCGCGCTGGGCGCTGGCCCCCGCGGCGTCGGAGTCCGACCAGCCGTAGCCGTACCGCCCCAGGGAGGCGATCGCCTCTTCCTGAGTCAGCGGCGCGGTCGCCGTCTTGCTGGCCTCGGGTGTGAGTGTCATCGAGACGCTCCTTTGATGCTCGTGGTGTCGCGGCGCGGGCTGGGCGCCGGGGTCAGGGGTACGTGCGTGGTGCAGGCGCAGTCGCCGTTCACGATGGTCGCCAACCGCTGGACGTGGGTCCCCAGCACCTCGGCCATGGCCTGTTGTTCGGCCTCGCACAGCTCGGGGAATTCCTCGGCGACGTGCGACACCGGGCAGTGATGCTGGCAGATCTGCACTCCGTGGATCGGCCCACCGACCTGCGTGGTGGTGGTGACGTAGCCCGCCTTGGTCAGCGCCGTGGCGATCCGGTCGGCCGCTGCCTGCACGTCGGTGTCCGCCGCGCTGTCGGCCGCGGCGACGTCGGCCAGAATGGTGTCGATGCGCTGCCGGGCAAAGGCCTGCACCGCCTCTTCCCCGCCGATCTCGCGAAGCTGCCGCATGGCCGCCGCCGCCAGGTCGTCGTAGGCGTGGTCGAGCTTGGCCCGCCCCGCCGCGGTCAGCCGGTAGCGCTTGGCGGGACGCCCGCGTCCGACCTGCTGCCACGCCGCTGCCGCCGTGGACTCGGCATCGCCGGCCTCGATCATGGCGTCGAGGTGGCGTCGCACGCCGGCGGCCGCCAGACCCAGTCGGTCACCGATCTCGCCGGCGGTAATCGATCCGGATTCCAGCAGCAGGCGCACGATCGCGCGGCGGGTGTGACCATCCGGCACCGGCGCGCCGACGTCCGCCACCCCTGGAGCGGCGTCGCCGCCCGCAGTGGCCCCATCGAGGCTGGTTCGGATTTTCACAACACCAGTGTGACGCAATTCCGGGGATCGGTCCAGCAAGGGTCCCCTGTCCTGGCGTTGCGCTGCTCACACTAACGGCGACGCGATGACCCGTTGCATCCGGCGGCTACGCTGCTCTGATGGCAGCCCGCCACCACACGCTGAGCTCATCGATCGCGAGTCTGCACGGCGACGAGCAAGCAGTGGGCTCGCCGCTGAACGATACCGAGCTCACCGCGCTGCGCCGCACCCGCCTCTTCGGCGCGACCGGCACGGTGGTGATGGCGATCGGCGCGCTCGGCGCCGGCGCCCGGCCCGTCGTCCAGGACCCCACGTTCGGGGTCCGGCTCCTCAACCTGCCATCGCGGATCCAGACCGTGTCGTTGACCATGACGACCACAGGCGCGGTCATGATGGCGCTGGCCTGGTTGATGCTGGGCCGGTTCGCCCTGGGAAACAGGCGGATGTCGCGCGGCGACCTGGACCGCACCCTGCTGCTATGGGTGCTGCCGCTGCTGATCGCCCCACCGATGTACAGCAAGGACGTGTATTCCTATCTGGCGCAGAGCCAGATCTCGCTGGAAGGCCTGGATCCCTACCGGGTGGGCCCGGCCTCGGGGCTCGGCCTGTCCCACATCTTCACGCTCTCGGTGCCGACGCTGTGGCGCGAGACGCCCGCGCCCTATGGCCCGCTGTTCTTGTGGATCGGGCGCGGCATCTCGGCGATCACCGGGGAGAACATCGTCGCCGCCGTGCTGTGTCACCGGCTGGTCGAGTTGGTCGGCGTGGGACTGATCGTCTGGGCGACGCCCCGGCTGGCCCGGCGCTGCGGCGTCGCCGAGGTCAGCGCGCTGTGGCTGGGGGCGGCCAATCCGCTGCTGATCATGCATCTGGTGGCCGGCGTGCACAACGAGGCGCTGATGCTGGGCCTGATGCTGGCCGGGGCCGAGTTCGCGTTGCGCGGCGTCGATGCGCCGCGGTTGCTGCCCGTGTCATGGAAGCGGTGGGGCCCGGACTGGGAACCGCTGGGGATGCTGGTCGCCGGCGCCGTTTTGATCGTGTTGTCGTCGCAGGTGAAGCTGCCGTCGCTGCTGGCGCTGGGCTTCGTCACGATGGCGCTGGCCTACCGCTGCGGCGGGACCCTGCGCGCGCT
Organism: Mycobacterium sp. 1165178.9; assembly: GCF_001673555.1. Classification (GTDB taxonomy): domain Bacteria; phylum Actinomycetota; class Actinomycetes; order Mycobacteriales; family Mycobacteriaceae; genus Mycobacterium. Next base: position 2,676 of record NZ_LZMB01000059.1, read on the forward strand.
GCTGCTGACGGGTGGCGGCATGGCGGCATTGTCGCTGGCGGTGATGGCGCTGGTGGGCTGGGCCAGCGGCCTCGGATTCGGCTGGATCTACACGCTGGGCACCGCAAACGTGGTGCGGAGCTGGATGTCGCCGCCGACCCTGCTCGCGCTCGGCACCGGGCAGGTGGGCATCCTGCTGGGCCTGGGTGATCACACCACCGCGGTGCTGGGGCTGACCCGTGCGATCGGCGTGCTGATCATCACCGTGATGGTGGCCTGGTTGCTGCTGGCCGTCTTTCGTGGTCGGCTGCACCCGATCGGCGGGCTGGGCGTCGCGCTGGGCATCACGGTGCTGTTGTTCCCGGTCGTGCAGCCGTGGTATCTGCTGTGGGCGATCATCCCGCTGGCGGCATGGGCAACCCGCACCGGCTTCCGGGTGGCGGCCATCGTGATCAGCCTGGTCGTCGGGATCTTCGGCCCGACCGCCAACGGCGACCGGTTCGCGCTGTTCCAGATCATCGACGCCACCCTGGCCAGCACGGTCATCGTGGTCGCCCTCATCGGGTTGACCTACACCCGCCTCCCGTGGCGCCGAGCGCCGGGCCGGGACGCCGGGGCCGGCGGCCAACCCCTCATCGACACGGCGGCGACGCCGGCCACGCCGTCGCCCCCTCAGCCCGCGCCGGCGCACGACGCCTACGCTGATTCCACGTGAGCTCGGCCTTTCCAGAATCGCGCGAATCCCCTGACGTCGTGGTGCGGCTGCGCGGCGTCACCAAGACATACGGATCCGGCGTGACTGCCGTCGAGGCCGTCTCCAGCCTCGATCTCGAGGTGCACGCCGCCGAGGTGCTGGCCCTGCTCGGCCCCAACGGCGCCGGGAAGACCACGACGGTCGAGATGTGCGAGGGCTTCGTGCGCCCGGACGCCGGCACCATCGAGGTGCTCGGCCTGGACCCGATCGCCGATAATGCGCGGCTGCGGGCTCGCATCGGGGTGATGCTGCAGGGCGGCGGCGGCTACCCCGCGGCCCGCGCGGGAGAGATGCTGAACCTGGTCGCGGCGTACGCCGCCGACCCGCTGGACCCGGCGTGGCTGCTCGACACGCTGGGCCTCACCGACGCCGCCCGCACCACCTACCGGCGGCTCTCCGGCGGCCAGCAGCAGCGGCTGGCGCTGGCGTGCGCGCTGGTCGGCCGCCCCGAACTGGTGTTTCTCGACGAGCCCACCGCGGGCATGGACGCGCACGCCCGCCTGCTGGTCTGGGAGCTGATCGACGCCCTGCGCCGCGACGGCGTGACGGTGCTGCTGACGACCCACCAGCTCAAGGAGGCCGAGGAGCTCGCCGACCGGCTGGTGATCATCGACCATGGCGCCACCGTGGCCTCCGGTACGCCGACCGAGCTGATGCGCAGTGGGGCCAAGGACCAGTTGCGATTCAGCGCGCCGCCACGCC
>NZ_LZMB01000060.1 GCF_001673555.1 Mycobacterium sp. 1165178.9
CGTGAGGGGACGCCATCAGGCCCGCAAACGTGCCGTCGACCTGCTTTTCGAAGCCGAGGCCCGCGGGCTGAGCCCGGCGGAGGTCGTCGACCTCCGCACCGGGCTCGCCGAAACGAACCCCGAAATCGCGCCCCTGCAGCCGTATACGGCCGCGGCGGCCCGGGGCGTCGGCGAACACGCCGCGCACATCGACGACCTGATCAGCTCGCATCTGCAGGGCTGGACGCTAGACAGGCTGCCGGCCGTGGACCGCGCAATCCTGCGGGTCGCGGTCTGGGAGCTGCTGTATGCCGACGACGTGCCGGAGCCGGTCGCCGTCGACGAGGCCGTCCAGTTGGCCAAGGAGCTGTCCACCGACGACTCGCCGGGCTTCGTCAACGGGGTGCTCGGCCACGTCATGCTGGTGACGCCGCAGATCAGGGCGGCCGCCCAGGCGGTTCGCGGTGCGGTCGGTTCCGACGTGACACCGGAGGACCACGGGCCGCAGCCATGACCCGATTGGAGCTGCGCCTGTTCGTGGCGGCCCTCCTGGCCGCGACCGTGGTGCTGGGTGCGGTGATCTGCGCCGCTTATGGGCTCACCGTCGTCGCCTCGGTGCTCTCGATCTACGCGCTCGGCGTGGGCGCCTGGTTGTATCACTGCGTCGAACGGGTCGTCGTCGCCCGCCGCATCAGCACGGTGCGCTCGGCGGCAAAGCCGCTGCAACCGCTGCTGCCGGTGATGGCCGCGATCATGGGACTGACGCAGGCTGTGGTGAGGTCGCTCACCGATGTGACCGAGTTGCCGGCTCGTCGCTGGGAGTTGCCGATGCTGCGGTGGGCGGACGGCACCCGGGGGCGACGGCGCGTCATCGAGGGTGACGTGGAAGGCGGCGACGAGGCGGATTGATCGAGCTGCGGTGAAACGACCACGGGGGTGACGCGGCGGGTTGACAATACGAGCGGCACGTCAGCGGCGGCGATCCGAGAAGAACAGGTGAGCTCATGATTCGATACAGCACCCAGCCGCGACGACTTCGGGTGTCCGCACTGGCGGCCGTGGCCAACCCGTCATACGCCAGGGTCGACACCTGGAATCTGCTCGACGACGCCTGCCGTCACCTCGCCGAGGTGGATCTCGCCGGGCTGGACAAGGCCCACGACGTGGCGCGGGTGAAACGCCTGATGGACCGCATCGGCGCCTACGAGCGCTACTGGCTGTACCCCGGAGCGGCCAACCTGGCGACCTTCCGCGCCCACCTGGACAGCCTGTCCACGGTGCGGCTCACCGAGGAGGTCTCTCTGGCCGTCCGGCTGCTGAGTGAATACGGCGACCGCGCAGGGCTGTTCGACACCTCGGCGCCGCTGGATGATCAGGAACTGGTCGCGCAGGCCAAGCAGCAGCACTTCTACACCGTGCTGCTGGCCGATGACGCTCCCAGCACCGCGCCGGACAGTTTGGCCGAATGCCTGCGGGCGCTGCGCAGCCCGTCCGACGATGTGCAGTTCGAGATCCTGGTTGTCCCCAGCGTCGAGGACGCCATCACCGCGGTCGCGCTGAACGGCGAGATCCAGGCCGCGATCATCCGCGACGACCTGCCGCTTCGGTCGCGCGACCGGCTGCCGCTGATGAACACGTTGCTCGGGCCCAACGAGGACGCGGACGGCGTCATTCCGGACCGCGCCAACGACTGGGTGGAGTGCGGCGAGTGGATCAGGGAGCTGCGGCCTCACATCGACCTTTATCTGCTCACCGACGAGTCGATCGCGGCCGGCGATGACAACGAGCCAGACGTCTACGACCGGACGTTCTACCGGCTCAACGACGTCACCGACCTGCACAGCACCGTGCTCGCCGGGCTGCGAAACCGTTACGCCACACCATTTTTCGATGCGCTGCGGGTATACGCCGCCGCACCCGTCGGTCAATTCCACGCCCTGCCGGTCGCGCGCGGCGCCAGCATCTTCAACTCCAAGTCGCTGCAGGACATGGGGGAGTTCTACGGCCGCAACATCTTCATGGCCGAAACCTCCACCACCTCAGGGGGTTTGGACTCGCTGCTGGATCCGCACGGCAACATCAAAAAGGCGATGGACAAGGCGGCGCACACCTGGAACGCCGAGCATACCTATTTCGTCACCAACGGGACGTCGACCGCCAACAAGATCGTGGTGCAGTCGCTGACGCGACCCGGCGACATCGTGCTGATCGACCGCAACTGCCACAAGTCGCACCACTACGGGCTGGTGCTGGCAGGCGCCTACCCGCTGTATCTGGACGCCTATCCGCTGCCCCAGTTCGCGATCTATGGCGCGGTGTCGCTGCGCACCATCAAGCAGACGCTGCTGGACCTGGAAGCGGCCGGCCAGCTGCACCGGGTGCGCATGCTGCTATTGACCAACTGCACCTTCGACGGTGTCGTCTACAACCCCATGCAGGTCATGCTGGAGGTGCTGGCGATCAAGCCCGACATCTGCTTTTTGTGGGACGAGGCGTGGTATGCGTTCGCCACGGCCGTACCGTGGGCGCGGCAGCGGACCGCGATGGTGTCTGCCGAGCGTCTCGAGCAGATGCTGGCATCGCCGGAATACGCTGAAGAATACCAGGATTGGCTTACGTCGATGGAAGGAGTGGACCGATCGGAGTGGGTTGAGCGGCGGCTGCTTCCCGACTCCGGTCGCGCGCGGGTACGCGTGTATGCGACGCACTCCACCCACAAGTCCCTGTCTGCGTTTCGACAGGCTTCGATGATTCATGTCCGCGACCAGGACTTCAACTCCCGCGCCCGCGACGCCTTCGGTGAGGCCTTCCTGACCCACACCTCGACCTCGCCGAACCAACAACTGCTCGCCTCGCTGGACCTGGCGCGTCGGCAGGTCGACATGGAGGGCTTTCAACTGGTCCGCCAGGTCTACGACATGGCGTTGGTCTTCCGCCATCGGGTGCGCAAAGACAGGTTGATCAGCAGGTGGTTCAGCATCCTCGACGAGTCCGACCTGGTGCCCGAGGAGTTCCGTGCCTCCACGGTCAGCTCGACCGCTTCTATCAGGCAGGGCGCCCTGGCCGAATGGAACGAGGCCTGGCGGTCCGACCAGTTCGTGCTGGACCCGACGCGGGTCACGTTGTTCATCGGCAACACGGGAATGACCGGATTCGACTTCCGCGAAAAAGTGCTGATGGAGCGATTCGGCATCCAGATCAACAAGACCTCGATCAACAGCGTGTTGCTGATCTTCACGATCGGTGTCACCTGGTCGAGCGTGCACTACCTGCTCGACGTATTACGCAGGGTGGCACTCGATTTGGATCGCATCGAGAAAGCGGCCAGCGTAGCGGACCGGGCGTTGCAGGAGCGTCGTGTCGAGGAGATCACCGAGGATCTGCCGCACCTGCCGGACTTCAGCGAGTTCGACGTGGCGTTCCGGCCCGTCGATGAATGCAAATTCGGCGACATGCGGTCGGCGTTCTACGCCGGATACGAAGAGTCGGACCGCGAATACGTGCAGATCGGCACCGCGGGCAGACGGCTCGCCGAGGGCAAGACCCTGGTATCCACCACGTTCGTGGTGCCCTACCCGCCGGGCTTCCCGGTGCTGGTCCCCGGACAGGTGGTGTCCAAGGAGATCGTCTACTTCCTAGCCCAGCTCGACATCAAGGAAATCCACGGATACAACCCCGACCTCGGGTTGTCGGTCTTCACCGAGACGGCGCTGGCGCGCATGGAGGCGCAACGCAACGCGGCGATGGCGGCGGTGGGTTCGGTGACCGCGGCTTTCGAGCTGCCCGCCGACGCGTCCGGAACCAACGGGGCACGCAACAACGGTGCCGATGCGGTGCCGTCGGTCGCCGACAGCTGAGCGATCAACCGGTCGTCGGTGTCGGGGTTGCGCCGCACGTGGTGCGGGCAGAGGGGTGCGGTCCGGCCGGCGACCAGTCGGCGATACCTCGCCGGATCCCCTGAAGGAGTGCGTCCCTGCCCCCAGGAGCCGTCTGGTTGCAGGTCGAACTGAGGGTGCTGAAGGGGCTTGGGTCGGCACCGGCCGGGACGCATCCCAGGGCACCGCAGCCGAACACGATCGCCGCGCCGACCAGTATTCGGGTGATCGCACGACCGTTATGACGCACAGGGCGCGCAAGACCAGGCATGACGACGTCAGCCTAGGACGGAGGCGCTGAGAGGGCGCTGAGAACGCGCTGAGCTCGATGTTTTCACCCCGGGCGGCGGGCCTGCAGAATTAACGACGTGCGAATATCCGGTGTCTGGCCGTTTCGGCGAAACGGCCGAGGGGGTTCGTGGCACCTCGCGCACCTGGGCATTTCGGCCCGCTCGGCGGCCGTGTCGGCGCTCGTCGTGCTGTGTGCGCTCAGCGTGGCCGGCGCGGCTTTGGACGCGGTCTTGTACCGCAAGTTGCTGGCGGGCGTCGACTACGCCGCCGCCGAACGGGTGCGCGACATCACCAAGGCCCTGCAGTCCGACTCGCCCGACGACGTCGATAACGCGCTGCTGACCACCGACCAGCGGGTGGTCGCAACGCAACTGATCGGTCCGGATGGCAACGTGGTCAGGCGATCCGGCGCCGCACCGAAAACCCCGCTGGTCGCCGCGAGCGAGTTCGACTTCAACTTGCGTCGCGGCCTGCCCGACGACGCGGTGGCCGGTGACGACATGCGGGTCAGTGGTCAAAAAGTCGCGACCCGATCCGGTGTGTACACGGTGCTGGTGGGTGGAGGCAGCGAGGCGGTCGAGGCGACCGCGCGGACGCTGGCGATCCTGTTGGCTTGCAGCGCACCGGTGATCGTCGGGGTGGTGGCGGCCGCAACCTACTGGCTGGTGCGACGGTCGCTGCAGTCGGTGGACGCCATCCGGACCAGGGTGGCCGACATCTCGACGTCCGATCTGGCGGAGCGGGTACCGGTGCCGGCCGGGCACGACGAGATCGCGGCCCTGGCCGTCACCATGAACGAGATGCTCTCGCGCCTGCAGGCGGGCCACCAAGCGCAACAACGCTTCGTCGGCGACGCGTCACACGAATTGCGCAGCCCGCTGACCACCATCATCTCCGGATTGGAGGTGGCCGAGGCGCATCCCGATCTGCTCGATGCCGAACTGGCGGTCAACGCTTTGCTGCCCGAGGCGCGGCGCATGCACACCCTGATCGAAGACCTGTTGCTGCTGGCCCGCGCCGACGAGCAGACGCTGCTCCGGCGCACAGAACAGGTGGCGCTCGATGACCTCGCGCACGCCGAAGCCGACCGCGCGCGGCGAGACACGCCATGCGTGATCCACACCGATATCCGGCCGGTGCGCCTGCAGGCCGACCCGGTGGCCATGTCGCGGATGATCCGTAACCTCGTCGAAAACGCTGTCCGCCACGCGGTTTCGTGCGTCTGGATCGAAGTAAGCGGCCAAGGCGGGGCTGCCGTCCTCACCGTCAGCGACGACGGCCCCGGAATAGCCCCGGCCGACCGGGGCCGGGTATTCGAACGTTTCGTGCGCCTGGATTCCGATCGGGCCCGTAGTGGGGGAGGGACCGGGCTGGGCCTGGCGATCGTCGCCGAGGTCGTTGCCGCGCATGGGGGCGTGGTCACCATTGACGACCCGCCCTGCGGTGGAACCAAGATGATTGTGACGCTGCCTCAGCACAGCAGCCGGTAACCGACGCCCCGAATCGTCTCGATGGTGTTGGTACCGAAAGGAACATCGATCTTGCGACGCAGGTATCCCACGTAGACCTCGACCACGTTGTCGGGGCCGTGGTGATGCGCGTCCCAGACGTTCTGCAATATCTCGGCCTTGGTCACCACTACGTCCTTATTGCGCATCAGGAACTCGAGCACCCCGTATTCGCGCGGGGTCAGTGCGATCGGCGTCGAGCCCCGTTTGACCGTGTGCCGGGCGGGATCCAGGGCCAGCGTCCCCGCTTTCATCACCACCGGCCGCGCCGGTGCACCGCGACGAACCAGCGCACGCAGCCGCGCCACCAGCACGCGGAATGAGAACGGCTTCGTCAGGTAGTCATCCGCTCCCAGGTCGAAGGCGTCGGTTTCGTCGTACTCACCGTCCTTGGCGGTCAGCATGAGCACCGGTGTCCACACATTGTGCGACCGCATCCGCCGTAGCACCTCATAACCGCTGAGCCCGGGCAGCATGATGTCGAGAACGACGACGTCGAAACCGTTTTCGGTGGCCTCTCGCAGGCCGTCGACACCGTTGCCGGCGGCCACGACGACGAACCCCTCCGCCCTGAGCCCCCTGGCTACGGTGGCGGACAAGCGCGGTTCATCCTCAACGAGCAGGACTCGCATGTTTCAACGCTACGTCGAGCGCCGGCCGTACCCTCAGTCGGGCCAGCGCGTCACTGTGCGTCCCGATCTGGTTGACCGACACCGGTGCCCGGGTGAGCCTCTGCCACATCATCTTTGAGCTCGCCGGGGTGGCGACCCGGACGCTGCGGTATGACGACGACCAACACCGCGATGAGCGCCGCGAGCACCGCCGAGGCGAGCGGGCGACTCCAGGCCAGGCCGCCGTCGGCCACGGGCTTGTCGATGAAGTCACCCACCGTCGCCCCCAGCGGCCTGGTGAGGATGAACGCGACCCAGAACAAGGTGACGCGCGAGATGGACGTCCAGAAGTACAGGGCCGTGACGACGGCCAGGCCAGCCGCGAAAACCAGCGCGCCGCGCTCGTACCCGAAATCGCGCGTGTCGGCCAGCCAATCGCCGAGCGCGGTGCCCAGCGTCTGCGAGAACGTGATGGTCGCCCAGTAGAAAGCCTCGACTTTGGGGGTCGAGACGGTGCTGACCGACACGGTGCCCTGCGACCACCGCCAGAGGCCCAGCGTGGCCAGCAGGCACGCCAGCAGCACCAGCGACC
>NZ_LZMB01000061.1 GCF_001673555.1 Mycobacterium sp. 1165178.9
GATCAGGCGTTGTTGTCGGCGGCCGGGTTCGGCAACACGGGCGCGGACCTGTTCAACAAGGGCGGGCCGTATCTGGCCCGCGGCGCCGCCGACCTGGTGCCCACGGCGGAACTGCTGGACACCTACAGCCCCGAGCTGTTCTGCACGGTGCGCAACTACCACGACATCGAACCCAAGGCCTCGGCCTTCCTGGGCGGCAACGGCTACTCGCTGGTCGCCCACACCCAGGCGCTGTCCGGCCTGGGACTGGTCGCGAACCCACTGTCGCTGGTAGCCATCACCGCGCTGACCATGGGGCTCGGCGGCGCGGCCGGCCTGATCGGCGGTGCGCCCAACCCCTACGTGTTCCCGGAAAACCTGCCTCGGGTGAACGCGCGCGGCGGCCCAGGCGGTGCGCCGGGTTGCTGGCAACCCCTCACCCACGACCTGTGGCCCGCACCGGAGCTGGTGATGGACTCCGGCAACAGCCTCGCGCCGTACAACCACCTCGACACCGGATCGCCGTATGCGATCGAGTACGTCTGGGGCCGCCAGGTAGGGGATAACACGATCAACCCATGAAAATCACCGGAACCCTCGTCAAACTCAGCATCTTCTCGGTGGTGCTGCTGGTCTTCACTGTGATGATCATCGTGGTGTTCGGTCAGATGCGCTTCGACCGCACCAGCAAATACTCGGCCGAGTTCACCAACGTCAGCGGCCTGCGCGCAGGCCAGTTCGTCCGTGCTTCGGGTGTTGAGGTCGGGAAGGTCGACACGGTAAAGCTGGTCGACGGCGGCAAGCGGGCGCTGGTGAAATTCAACGTCGATCGCTCGATCCCGCTGTACCAGTCGACCAGCGCCCAGATCCGCTACCTCGACCTGATCGGTAACCGCTACCTGGAGCTCAAGCGCGGCCAGGGCGAAGGGGCCGACAAGGTCTTGCCGCCCAACGGGTTCATCCCGCTGTCACGCACCCAGCCGGCGCTCGACCTCGACGCCCTGATCGGTGGGTTCAAACCGCTGTTCCGGGCGCTCGACCCGCAAAAGGTCAACACCATCGCGAGTGCGCTGGTCACCGTGTTCCAGGGCCAGGGCGGCACCATCAACGACATCCTCGACCAGACCGCGCAGCTGACCAACCAGCTCGGCGAACGCGACCAGGCCATCGGCGAGGTCATCAGGAACCTGAACACGGTGCTGGACACGACAGTCCGGCACCGGCAGCAGTTCGACCAGACCATCAACAACCTGGAGGTCTTGATCACCGGTCTGAAGGACCACGGTGACCAACTGGCCGGGGGGACCGCGCACATCAGCAACGCCGCCGGCACGGTTGCCGACCTGCTGGCCGAGGACCGCGGCCTGCTGCACAACACGCTCAACTACCTGGACGCGGTGCAACAGCCGCTGATCGACCAGCAGGACCAACTGCAGGACTTCCTCAAGAAGGTGCCGACGGCGTTGAACATGATCGGGCGCGCCATCGGGTCCTACGGGGACTTCGTGAACTTCTACGCCTGCGACATCACCCTGAAGATCAACGGCCTGCAGGCCGGTGGCCCGGTCCGCACGGTCCGGCTGTTCCAGCAGCCGACGGGTAGGTGCACGCCGCAATGAGAACACTGGAACCACCCAACCGGGTTCGCATCGGTCTGATGGGCATCGTCGTGACGCTGCTGGTGATCGGCGTGGGCCAGAGCTTCACCAGTGTCCCGATGCTGATGGCCAAACCGCACTACTACGGGCAGTTCAGCGACACCGGTGGCCTCAGCAAGGGCGACAAGGTGCGCATCGCCGGCGTGGACGTCGGCAAGGTGGAGGCTCTCAAGATCGACGGCGATCACATCGCGGTTCAATTCAACGCGGGCACCGAACGCTTCGGGACCGAGAGCCGGATCGCAGTCAAGACCGACACCATCCTCGGCAAGAAGGTTCTCGAACTCGAGCCGCGCGGCAACCAGACGCTGAAGCCGGGCGGGACATTGCCGATCGGCCAGAGCACCACGCCCTACCAGATCTACGACGCGTTCTTCGACGTCACCAAGGCCGCTCAGGGCTGGGACATCGACACCGTCAAGCAGTCTCTGCACGTGCTGTCGCAGACCATCGACCAGACCTATCCGCACCTGAGCCCGGCGCTCGAAGGTGTGGAGAAGTTCTCCGCCACCATCGGCAAGCGCGACGAAGAGGTCAAGCACCTGCTCGCGCAGGCGAACAAGGTGGCCGGCATCCTCGGTGATCGCAGCGATCAGATCGACCGGTTGCTGGTCAACGCCAAGACGCTGCTGGCCGCCTTCAATGAGCGCGGCCAGGCGATCGACGCCCTGCTCGGCAACGTCGCGGCGTTCTCCGAACAGGTCAAGGGCCTGATCAACGACAACCCGAACCTGAACCACGTGCTGGAACAGCTGCGCACCGTCAGCGACATCCTGGTGCAGCGCAAAGACGACCTGGCCAACGGTTTCACGGAGGTCGGCAAGTTCCTGCCGTCGCTGAACGAGGCCATCGCCTCGGGACCGTTCTTCAAGGTGGTCTTGCACAACCTGGCCCTCTACCAGATCTCGCAGCCCTGGGTCGATGCCGCCTTCAAGAAGCGCGGCATCGATCCGGAGAACTTCTGGCGCAGTGCGGCCTTGCCGGAATTCCGGTGGCCCGACCCCAACGGCACCCGGTTCCCCAACGGCGCGCCGCCGCCGGCACCGCCGGTGCTGGAGGGCACGCCGGATCACCCGGGTCCGGCCGTCCCGCCGGGATCGCCGTGCTCGTACAGTCCAGCGAACCCCGGGGGCAACGTCACCATCGGGGACGAGGGTCTGCCGCGGCCGTGGAATCCGTTGCCGTGTGCGGGTGCGGTGACAGGACCGTTCGGTGGGCCGGGCTTCCCGGCGCCGGTCGACGTGATGACGTCGCCGCCGAACCCCGCTGGTCTGCCGCCGACGCCGGGCATCCCGATCGCGGGCCGGCCGGGCGATCCGCCACCCGACGTTCCGGGGACGCCGGTGCCGTTGCCGGCGCAGGCACCCCCGGGTGCGCGTACCGAGAACCTCGCGCCGGCGGGACCGACGCCGCCGCCGTCGACGTTCGCGCCGGGCTTCCCGCCGGGGCCGCCGGCCCCGCCCGGGCCGGGCAACCAGCTGCCGGCACCGTTCATCAATCCCGGGGGATCCGGCGGCAGTGGCGCAGCGGGGGGAGGTAGCCAGAATTGAGCACCATCTTTGATATCCGCAATGTGCGGCTACCGAAGCTGACAAGGGCATCGGTGATCATCGCGTCGGTGGTGGTGATTCTGGCGATCGTCGTCGGCTACGTCGGATGGCGGCTGTACCAGAAGGTGACCACCAACACCGTGGTGGCTTATTTCCCGGCGGCGAACGCGCTGTACCCGGGCGACAAGGTCCAGATCATGGGGCTGCGGGTGGGCGCGATCGACAAGATCGAGCCGGTCGGCAACAAGATGAAGGTCACGTTCCACTACGAGAACCAATACCGGGTCCCCGCCAACGCCTCGGCGGTGATCCTGAACCCCACCCTGGTGGCGTCGCGGGCCATCCAGCTGGAACCCGCCTACAAGGGCGGTCCGGTGCTCGCCGACAACGCGGTGATCCCCGAAGAGCGCACGCAGGTTCCGGTGGAGTGGGACCAGCTACGCAACAGCATCACCAACATCATCTCCAAGCTGGGACCGACACCCGAGCAGCCGAAGGGCCCGTTCGGTGAGGTGATCGAGTCGTTCGCCGATGGGCTGGCCGGCAAGGGCAAGCAGATCAACAACACGCTCAGCAGCCTGTCGCAGGCGCTGACGGCGTTGAACGAGGGTCGCGGCGACTTCTTCGCGGTGGTGCGCAGCCTTGCCCTGTTCGTCAACGCGCTGCACAACGACGACCAGCAGTTCGTCGCGCTCAACCAGAACCTGGCCGATTTCACCACGCATCTCGCGCATTCCGACAGCGACCTGGCCAACGCCATTCAGCAGTTCGACAGCCTGCTGACCACCGTTCGGCCCTGGCTGGACCAGAACCGCGGGGTGCTGGTCCAAGACATCAACAACCTGGAGACCGCCACGAACGCGCTGCTGCAACCCGATCCGCTGAACGGACTGGAGACCGCGCTGCACGTCCTGCCGACGGCCGCGTCGAACATCAACCAGATCTATCACCCGTCGCACGGTTCGGTGGTCGCCATCCCGTCGATCACCAACTTCGCCAACCCGATGCAGTTCATCTGTAGCGCGATCCAGGCCGGCAGCCGGCTGGGCTACCAAGAGTCGGCCGAGCTGTGCGCGCAGTACCTCGCGCCGATCCTCGACGCGATCAAGTTCAACTACCCACCCTTCGGCTTGAACCTGTTCAGCACGGCCGAGACGCTGCCCAAGGAAGTCGCCTATTCCGAGGATCGGCTGCATCCGCCGAATGGTTACAAGGACACCACCGTGCCGGGCATCTGGGTGCCGGACACCCCGACGTCCCACCGCAACACCCAGCCGGGCTGGATCGTCGCCCCGGGCATGCAGGGTCAGCAGGTCGGGCCTATCACCGCGGGCCTGATGACCCCGGACTCGCTGAATGAGCTGATGGGCGGACCGAACATCGCGCCGGTCCAGTCGACGTTGCAGACCCCACCGGGGCCGCCGAATGCCTACGACGAGAACCCGATCGCACCCGTCATCGGCCAGGTTCCGCCGCAAGTTCCCATCCCGCCGCCGCCGCCTGGGCCGAACGTGGTTCCGGGGCCGGTCGCCCCGACACCGGCGCCGGTGTCCGCGCCCGCACCGAACGCGGGCGGGCCCGCGTCGCCCGCTGACTTTGGAGGTGGCCAGTGAGCCGCGCGACGAGCGCGCTACGCGCGAGGGGCAAGCCGGACCGCCGGCCGATGAGGGCCGCGATTCGCGTGATCCGCCATCGGAGCTGGCAAGGGCTGATCCTGTTGACCGCCGCAATGGTGCTTAGCTCGTGTGGCTGGAAAGGCATCTCCAACGTCAATATCCCGGGCGGCCCCGGCAGCGGCTCGGGCGCGATGACCGTCTACGTGCAGGTGCCGGACACCCTGGCGATCAACGGCAACAGCAAGGTGATGGTCGCGGACGTGTTCGTCGGCTCGATCAAGGAGATCAAGCTGAAGAACTGGATCGCCACCCTGACCCTGGGCTTGGACAAAAAGGTCAAGCTGCCCAAGAACGCCACCGCCAGGATCGGCCAGACCTCGTTGCTGGGTTCGCAGCACGTCGAGCTCGCCGCCCCCCCAAACCCGTCGCCCGAACTGCTCAAGAATGGCGACACCATTCCGCTGAAGAACTCGACCTCGTATCCCACGACCGAGCAGACGCTGGCCAGCCTGTCGCTCATCCTGCGCGGCGGCGGCATCCCCAACCTGGAGGTGCTGCAGAACGAGATCTACAACATCTTCAACGGACGCGGCGAGGCGATCCGGGCCCTGCTCGGCAAGCTGGACACCTTCACCAACCAGCTCAACGCGCAGCGCGACGACATCACACACGCGATCGATTCGACCAACCGGCTGCTGACCTACGTGGGTGGCCGGGCCGACGTCCTGGATCGGGTGCTCACCGACATCCCGCCGCTGATCAAGCACTTCGCCGACACCAAGAACCTGCTGATCAACGCCGTCGATTCGGTGGGACGGCTCAGCCAGGCCGCCGACCAGTATCTGTCGGAGGCGCGCGGGCCGCTGCACACCGACCTGCAGGCGCTGCAGTGCCCGCTGAAGGAGCTCGGCAAGGCCTCGCCATACCTGATCGGCGCGCTGAAGTTGATCCTCACCCAGCCGTTCGACATCGACACGGTCCCGAAGATCTTCCGCGGTGACTACATCAACATCTCGCTGACGCTCGACCTGACCTACAGCGCGGTCGACAACGCCTTCCTCACCGGAACGGGATTGTCGGGAGCACTGCGGGCGCTCGAGCAGTCGTTCGGGCGCGATCCGGAGACGATGATCCCCGACGTGCGCTACACGCCGAACCCGAATGACGCACCGGGTGGACCGCTCGTGGAAAGGGGGGACAGGAATTGCTGACTCCCTTCATCCGACGCCAGCTGATCGCCTTCGGGATCCTGACCGTCATCTCGCTGCTCGTCCTCGGGATCTACTACCTGCAGATCCCGAGCCTGGTCGGCATCGGCCGCTACACGCTGAAGGCCGACCTGCCCGCATCGGGCGGGCTGTATCCCACGGCCAATGTCACCTATCGCGGCATCACGATCGGCAAGGTCACCGATGTCGAGCCGACCGAGCACGGCGCCCTGGCGACGATGAGCATCGACAGCCACTACAAGATCCCGATCGATGCGACGGCCAACGTGCACTCGGTCTCGGCCGTAGGTGAGCAGTACCTGGACCTGACCTCGTCCGGAACCCCCGGCAAGTACCTGTCGGAGGGACAGACGATCACGAAGGGCACCGTGCCCGCCGAGATCGGGCCGGCCCTGGATACGGCCAACCGCGGGCTATCCGTGCTGCCGAAGGAGAAGATCGGTCAGCTGCTCGACGAGACGGCGCAATCCGTCGGCGGGCTGGGCCCCAACCTGCAGCGGTTGGTCGACGCCACGCAGGCCATCGTCGGCGATTTCAAGAACCAGATGACCGACGTCAACAACATCATCCAGAACTCCGGCCCGGTGCTGGACAGCCAGGTCAAATCGGGTGACGCCATCGAGCGCTGGGCCCGCAACCTGAACAGGCTGGGCGCCCAGTCCGCGCAGGAAGATCAGCACCTGAAGAGTCTGCTGCGCCAGGCGGCGCCGACGGCCGACCAGGTCAACTCGGTCTTCAACGACGTGCGGGATTCGCTGCCGCAGACGCTGGCCAACCTTGAGGTGGTGTTCGACCTGCTCAAGCGGTACCACACCGGCGTCGAGCAGGTCCTGGTGTTCCTTCCGCAAGGTGCATCGATCGCCCAGACGGTGGCCGCGCCGTTCCCCAACATGGCCGCGCTCGACCTGGCGCTGTCGATCAACCAGCCGCCGCCCTGCCTGACCGGCTTCATCCCGGCCCCAGAGTGGCGGTCACCGGCCGACACCAGCATCCAGCCGTTGCCCACGGGCACGTACTGCAAGATCCCGATGGAGACCCCGGCCAACAGCGTGCGCGGTTCGCGCAACATCCCGTGTACGGACATTCCGGGCAAACGGGCCGCGACTCCGCGGGAATGCCGTGACCCCAAGCCGTATGTGCCCGCGGGTACCAACCCGTGGTACGGCGACCCCAACCAGACCCTGACCTGCCCCGCGCCCGCGGCGCGCTGTGATCAATCGGTCCGGCCAGGCATGGTGATCCCCGCGCCGTCGATAAACAACGGGATGAACCCGGCACCCTCGGACCGCGTCCCGGGCACACCGCCGCCGACCAGCGATCCGTTATCCCGGCCGGGGTCGGGTACCGTGCAGTGCAATGGGCAGCAGCCCAACCCCTGTGTCTACAAACCCAGTGGGCCTCCCTCGGCGATCTACAGTCCCCAAAGCGGTGAACTGGTAGGGCCAGACGGAGTGAAATACTCCGTCGAGAACTCGACCAGAACAGGAGACGATGGATGGAAGGAGATGCTGGCACCAGCCGGCTGAACCCCATCGACACGGACGATTCGTTGACCACGCAGGACAAGGACGAGGATTCGACGGCACCCGAGACGGGATCCGCGCAGAGCGATCCGCAGGACGCCTCCGGGGACCCCGTGGAATCCACCGATGGTGATGCCGACGTCGACGCTGAGCGGTCCGAGTCCGACGACGCTGCCAAGGATGACGCGGAATCCGGCGAGCCCGTCGTGGCAACACCTCGCGGTCCGTCCCGGGTGGGCCGCGGATGGCTGGCCGCCATCGCCGCACTGCTGGTGCTGTGCGCCGGCGCCGTGGGGGCGGGTGGCTACCTCGCGCTGCACTACCACCACCAGACCCAACGCACGGCCCGCAACGACGACGCGGCGCTGAAGGCCGCGGTGGAATGCGTGTCGGCGACCCAGGCGCCGGACACCAACGCGATGACCGCCAGCGAGCAGAAGATCATCGACTGCGGCACGGACGCCTTCCGCTCGCAGGCGTTGCTGTACACCAGCATGCTCGTGCAGGCGTATCAGGCCGCGAACGTCCACGTTCAGGTGTCGGATGTGCGGGCGGCTGTCGAACGCAACAACCCCGACGGTTCGATCGACATTCTGGTCGCGCTGCGCGTCAAGGTGGCCAGCGATCAGAACCAGAACGAATCCGGCTATAGGTTGCGCGTGAAAATGGCCTTCGCCGAGGGGCAGTACAAGATTTCCAAGCTCGACCAGGTGACGAAGTGACGGTGGTGGTCGAACCGACTGCACCCACGGCAATCCAGGAGTCACCGCGGGAAACCTTGGCGCCCTGGCGTTCTCGCGTCACCGCATTCGCAGTCGACGTGCTGCCCGGCATCGCCGTGGTGACGACCCTGGCATTGGTGTCGTTCACCGTGCCGGCGGGCGGCGTGTGGTGGTGGCTGGCCATCTCGGTGCTCGGCGCAGTGACCCTGCTGGTTCTGGTCAACCGGCTCTTGCTCCCGGTGATTACCGGCTGGAGCCTTGGCCGCGCGCTGGTGGGTATCTCGGTGACACGACGTACCGGCGCCGCTCCGGACCCCTGGACGCTGCTGCTTCGAGACCTCGCCCACCTGCTCGACATCGCGTCGCTCGTGGGATGGCTGTGGCCCCTGTGGGATTCACGTCGCCGCACCTTCGCCGACATGTTGGCGCGCACCGAAGTGCGCCGCCTCGAACCGGACACGACCCCGCCCCACATCCGGCGCTGGAGCGCGGTCGCCGTGTCGAGCGCGGTGATCCTCTGCGTGGCCGGGGCCGCCGTGAGCTTCTTCGTGGTGTACTCCGCGGACCGGGCGAGCGATGAGACCCGCGCCCAGCTCGCGACGCAGGGACCCAAGATGGTCGCCCAGATGCTGACGTATGACCCCAAGTCGCTGCACGACGACTTCGCCCGGGCACTGTCGCTGGCGACCGACAAATATCGGTCCCAGCTGGCGGCCCAGCAGGACTTGGTCCAGAAGGGGAAGCCGGTGATCAACGAGTATTGGGTCACCAACAGCTCGATCGAGTCGGCGAGCCCGGATCGGGCGACGATGCTGCTGTTCATGCAGGGCCGGCGCGGCGTTGGGCCCGAGCAGCGCTACATCAGCGCCACGGTGCGGGTGAACTTTGCCAAGGGTGGCGGAAACACCTGGCGCGTCGACGATCTCAACGTGCTGACCAAGCCGAGGCAGCCCGGGAGCGGTAAATGAGTCCGCGCCGCAGATTTGCGCCCGAGGAGCGACCGCTGCTCGTCGCCCGCCCGGTCGAGGTCGAGCCGCCGCGACCATGGCTGGTGCCGTTGGCCAGCACCGTCGCCGCGGTGCTGATGGTGGCGGCGATCACGGCCTGCGCGCTAATGCTCGCCTCGCATGCATCCCGGGAGCGGACCGCGTCGAAGGACCGCGAGGTGCTGAACTACGTGAGCGGCTTCATGACCCAGTTCACCTCCATCGATCCGTTCCACGCCAACGACTACGTGAACCGGATCTTGGCGCAGGCAACCGGCGACTTCGCCAAGCAATACCAGAAGAACGCCAACGAGATCCTCCTTCAGGTCGCCCGGGCCGAACCGGCCACCGGCACCGTCCTGGACGCCGGCCTGGAGCGGTGGAACGACGACGGCAGCGTCAATGTCATGGTGGCCACGGCGATCACCACCAAGTCGCCGGATGAAAGACAGGTAGTGCAGAACGCCAATCGCTGGGCGGCAACCGCGACGCAGGAAGGGAACCAGTGGAAGATCAGCAGCCTGCAGCAGGTGACGTGACCGCCGAAAAGAGCACAGCCGTCCCCGAGGACGAGGCGACTAAGGCGGCAGAGGGCGACAGCCCGGGTTCAAGCGACGAAAAACCGGATGCCACAACGGAACCCGAAGACTCGGCGGCCAGCGCGGACGACGCCGGCACCGAGCCGGCCGACGAGGACGAGACCACCGGCGAGGACGCGGAGCAGGCCGCCGACACGCCGCCGGCCGACGGCGCGCGCAAAAAGCGGCGGGCCGGTAAGGTCTGGGCCGCCGTCGCCACGACTGCCGCCCTGCTGTTCGTCGGATCCGCCGCGTTCGCCGGCGCGATGATGCAGCCGTATCTGTCCGACCGGGCCGTCGCCGCAACGAAACTGAACGTCGCCCGGACCGCGGCCAATGCCATCACCACGCTGTGGACGTACACGCCGGAAAACATGGACACGCTGGCCGACCGCGCATCCCGCTATCTCAGCGGCGATTTCGAAGCGCAGTACCGTAAATTCGTCGACGCGATCGTGGCCCCCAACAAGCAGGCCAAGATCACCAACAGTACGGAGGTCACCGGCGCGGCGGTCGAAACGCTCGACGACCCCAACGCCGCAGTCATCGTCTACACCAATACGACCTCCACCAGCCCGTTGACCAAGAACGTCCCGTCGCTGAAGTATCTGTCCTACCGGCTGTTCTTGAAGCGCGCCCACGACCGTTGGCTGGTGACCAGGATGACGACGATCACTTCGCTGGATCTGACGCCGAAAGTTTAGCGGCGGCCGCCGGCGCAGCCGAAATATACTGCACCGCATGGCTGTCACGTCTCCGGTATCCGAACGATGGACCGTAGCAGCGTTGCTGCTGTTGACCTTCGCCACCGGGTTGGCCGACTCGATCAGTATCCTGGCGCTCGGCCACGTGTTCGTCGCCAATATGACCGGCAACGTGATCTTCCTCGGATTCTGGCTGGCTCCGAACACCACCATTGACCTGACCGCCGTCGTGGTGGCTCTGCCGACGTTCATCTGCACGACGATCGTCAGCGGCCGGCTCGCACGCCATTTCGGCATCCGCACGCGAACCTGGATCAGCACGGTACTGGCGACCGAGATCGTGCTGCTGGTGTCGCTGGCGATCCTGGCGGGTGTGGGAGTGCTGCGCTACCAAGGGAATTCGAAGCTGATCATGATCGGTATGCTCGCGGTGACGTTCGGCCTACAACACTCGAGCGCGCGCCAGTTCGGCATTCAGGAGCTGTCCACCACGGTGCTGACGTCGACGATCGTCAGCCTCGGACTGGACAGTCGTCTGGCCGGCGGGACCGGTGAACGCCGCAGGCTGCGCATCGGCGTAGTCGCCACCATGTGCGCCGGCGCGTTCTTTGGTGCGACGATGTCGAGATACGTGATCGCCCCGGTGTTCGTGGTCACCGCGGTAGTGATAGCAGCCAGCCTGCTGATCTTCCGGTTAGGGCCGGCGGCGGAATCTGCTGCGGCCGTTGCTAGTTGAATCCGAGCCAGCTGGGCAGCGCCCGCTCGTGTGAGTCGCAGAGCACCTGGCGGGTGTCGCACGATCCGCGCGGTGATCCCGCGCCGGCCCACATGCCTCCGGTGTCGCGACGCAGCACGATCGCCGACGAGCCGCCACCGTCGAGCAGCACGGCGTTATCGCTGCCGAGTCCGCGGAACAGGTCCTGCATGTTGTCGGGGGTGTAGTTGCCGCCCTCGAAGATGTACATCTCGTCCTTTTGCCTGGAGTAGGCAATGGCCGTTCGGGCCGCGCTGGGGCCGCCGTCGTGCAGCTGTCCGGTGTTGCCGGGCGCCAACAGCCCGATGCCCGAGACCGCGACGAATCTCTCGTTCTTGTTCAGCAGGTCGGCGACCACGGGAGTGGCGGCGTCATAGTCGCTCTTTGTCTTGGGCCACACCACATATGGCGCGCCTCCGGACGGCAGGATCATGGTTGACAGCGCGCTCCAGCTTTCGCCGCCACCGGACAGGCCCTGCTTGCCCGGGTAGGCGACGGTGCCGGTGACCGCCTGGTTGGCGCGGCCCTGGCCCTGGGTGTTGTCGACGAAGGCGCCCAGCGGTGAACTGCAGCCGGTCTGGCGCCACGATCCGCCCTTTTGTCCGCGGACGTCGAAGAAATTGGCGTTGATCGCGATGGTGGGCTGGCCCATGCGCTGCCAGGCCTGCAACGGTGCGTAGAGCTCCGAGGCCTGCCAGAGGCCCTCGCCGGTGCGGGCCCCCGGGTTGTTCTCGCACCGGGCCTGATCGCCCTGGTGCGTGTCGACCAGGAGGCGCGGCGACAGGCGTCCCGCCGCGTTCTTGACGATCATCAGGTGGCCGCCATTGTTCATCTCGTACCAGCTGCCGCCGGCGTTGAGCATCGGCGCGGGATGTCCGGGGCCGAAGTTGTAGACCAGGTAGGAACCGCGGGTGCTGCCGATGGCGTTGGCCAGCAGGTCGCGGCCGTCGGCGGCCCGGGCCAGTGGCTGTCCCGAGGTGATGGCCAGCGCGACGCAGGCGATGGCGGAGGCGCAGCACGCCGAGAGCCGGCGGAAGCTGGCGCGTCGGGTCAGCACGATAGCCCTTTCCGCCTGGAGCTGGATGCAACAGAAACATCATCAGCCTCAAAAGTCACACTGTCAACAAAGATAACGTTGCAGTGACGGCGGGGCTACGTGCGAATTACACTTGCTCGCTTGAACTTTCGGGTTCGGCGGCGGCGGGTTCGGTGGCGGTGTCGGTGTGTCCGGCCCGCTCGGTTTCCTCCGCGGACTCGGCTTTGGCCGGCACGACGGCGGCCGCCTCCGCGTGCTTACCGCGGCGGGCCTGGTGCTGCGCCTGGTGCTCCTGGGCGATCGCCAGTTCGACCGCGCCCGGAATCCGGTGAAAGCCCTTGCGGTCGTAGAGGTGTGTGACGATGCCGCCGAGCAGCAGCCCGATGACGAGGCCGATCGTCGTCATGGTCAGGGCCTGGGTCAGGCCGGCATCGCCACGGCCGCCGAAGTAGAGCAGCGACCGGGCCCCGAGGAAGACCTGGTGCATCGGCTCGAATTCGGCCAGCCAGCGGAAGAAGGACGGTGTGGCCTCCAGGGGCACCGTGGCGCCCGCCGACGGCAGACCGAGGATCACGAAGATGAGCATGCTGACCAGCATTCCGGCCGTGCCTAGCACCGAGAGCAGGGAACTGGAAGTGATGCCCACGGCGGCGATGGCGAAGACTCCGAACGCCCAGAGTTGCCAGCTGTGGTCGATGGGCATGCCGAGCCCGTCGGCGATCGACAGGTACACCGCCGAGGTGAGCAGCCCGAGCAGCACCATCATGGCCCACTTCAGCAGCAGGGTCTGGAATCTGGAAATCCTCACCTGCTCGGCGAACCGGTACACCGGGCCGAATTCGGCCGGTACATAACCGAGCAGCGCGTCCACAAGCGTGCTGACCACGATGCTGCCGGTGAATCCGGCCAGCAGCAGCAAGAGCGCGTAGTAGAAGGCGGACAAGCCGTTGCCGGTGCCGTTGGGCAGCGGGTTGTACACGTTCGACTGGATGTCGATGGGGGCGCTCAGGCCCACCTGCGCCGCCCCGGCCAGCGGTGCCCCGCCGGTCTGCGCGGCCACCTCCGCCATAACCCGTTGCCCGGCTATGCCGTTGGCCATCCCCATCGCCGTGTTAAGGGTCTGACCGGCGATGCTTGAGCCGAGCGTGCCGGCCCGCGGATTGGTGGAGACCGTGATCGACGGCCGGTCCGCGCGGGCGGGCAGCACCGCGCTGGTCGCGAAGTCCCGCAACTTCGACGAGAAGCTCGGCGGTATCAGCACCTGGCCGTACACCCGGCCGGTGTCCATTTGGTGCTTGGCCTCGCCACGGGAGAGCACGCGGACGTCGAACTTGTTCTTGTCCAACCCATTGACCAGGCGGTCGGCGATCTGTGCGCCGCCCGGGCCGGCGTCCTCGTTCACCACCGCGATGGGGAAATGACGCAGGTTGGTCGTCGGGTTCAAAATGCCGCCGAGATAGAGCGCACACAGTGCCGACATCAACGCCACGGTGATTACCAGGGGTGCCGCCCAGAACCGCACGGTGCGGATCGCCTTGATGTTCCGGTTGGGGTTGGGCGCCGCGTGCTGCGGGTGCGATTGAGGCATGCCGACTCCTGTCTGTCGAGCCCACTCTATGGGCTGTGGAGCCGGCCCTCTATGGCCTCAGTCACCCAGCTTCGCGTGCATCTCCCAGATCAGCAGTTCCGACGGCTCGGTCGCCGACACGCGCCGGCCGTCGGCGTCGGTGAATCGCACGGCATCGCCCTCGGCCACCGCGCCGATTCCCTCCACCTCGACCCGGCCCCGGGCCGCGAAAAGGTGCAGGTAGGGAGCCTGCGGAAGGTCAACCGCCGCACCGGCCGCCAACCGCGTCCCGTGCAGCGCTGCGTTGCGGTTGTGCAGGGCGATCGCGGCGTCATGCGCGGACATGCCTGAGGCGATCGTCACAAGATTGCCCTCCAACAGCTTCTCGTCGATCTCATCCTGCTGGTAGCTCGGCTCGACGCCGCTCTCATCGGGGACCACCCACATCTGCACGAAATGAACCGGCTCAGTGGGGGAGTCGTTTCGCTCGGAGTGCAGGATTCCGCTGCCGGCCGACATGCGTTGCGCCAGACCGGGATAGATCACGCCTCGATTGCCCGCGGAGTCGCGATGCGACAGTTCGCCGCGCAGCACCCAGGTCACGATCTCCATATCCCGGTGCGGATGGGTGTCGAATCCCGTTCCGGGCGAGACGATGTCGTCGTTGTTCACCAGCAGCAGCCCGAAATGGGTGTTGCCGGGGTCATAGTGGTCGCCGAAAGAGAAAGAGTGCCGGGATGTCAGCCACGGTGTGCTGGTGACGGCCCGGGTTCCCGCAGCCTTGATCTCCGTGGTGGCCGGCATCACCCCAGCCTAATCTGTTGTCGCGTCAGACCACGGCCGCGGCGAGCAGCCCTTGGGCGTGCCGAAGCGCCCTGTCGAGTTCCGGCAACGTAAGCCCGGTGGAGTGACCCAGGTGGATCTCGATCTGGTACTCCGGCTGGCCGTCTTGGGCGAATATCGGCAGGACGACGAATTCCGTTGTGGCCAACTCGGTCTCGAGCACGTCGGTGACCGAACGCAGGGTCACCATCGTCATCAGCGTAGTGAGTTGGCGGGTGACCTGCGCCGTCGGCTCCAGCGAGGCCAGCACGTCGGCAAGCCGGGTGTGCAGCGACCGGTGAGTGTCGTCGAACCGCCACGCGCCGTACCCGCGCGCGCGGATATCGCCGAGTACCCGCCGGTGCTCGGCGATCTCGGTGCGGGTCAGCCTGGGTATCACGCGATGCAACCACGCCTCGACGAAGTCGTCGTCGCGCCAGGCCATGGCGACCAGACCGAACGGCGGATCGATGGGGAAGCGTTGCCCCACGGCATGCTCGCCGTCGGTGCCATGGCCGACCGCGTCGACGGTGGTCAGGTGCCGGGCGCCGATCCTCGACATCGAGCAACCCGCGCCGAGCGTGTGGTGCAGGAAGCGCAGCGCGTCACGCCCGCGGTCCAGCAGCGGGAACTGCTGGCGCAGCCCGTGAACCAGTCCGAACAATCCGCTGCCCAGCACGTAGCGGCGATCGTCGCGCCGCGCCACCCAGGCCCGGCGTTCCAGTTCGGCCAGCACCAGGGCACAGGTCGATGTGCTGATCGCGCAGGTCTTCGCCAGCTCGGTCGAGGTTAGCCCGGGTTGCGAATTCGCCAGGGCGGCAAGGACGTTCATCACCCGGGCGGTGGGCGGTGATTTGGCACCCGATTCGCGCCGGGTCTCGGCCATTGACGTATCCACCGCCACCTCCTTACGATCCGTCCAAAATACGACACTGTATGTCCTAATATTAGGAGATTGGCGTGTTCAAGGTGGGAGTATGGGGGCCGGGCTCGATGGGCCTGGTCGCCCTGCGCGGGGTGATCGACCATCCGGAGCTGCAACTGGTCGGCGTCGTCGTGCACAGCGATGCGAAAGCCGGTCGCGATGCGGGAGAGCTGTGTGGCATCGCCCCCGTCGGCGTGGTGGCTACCCAGGATCCGGCGGCCCTGCTCGCCGGTGACGCCGACGCGGTGGTGTACGCGGCCGGCGCGAACTTGCGGCCACTGGAGGCCGTCGAGGACATGGTGTCCATCCTGCGGGCCGGAAAGAACGTGGTGTCGTGCTCGGTGGTGCCGCTGGTGTTTCCCGACGCCGTCGACGCCGCGTTCACCGGCCCGCTGCGCCAGGCCGCGATCGACGGAGGTGCCTCGTTCTTCACCACGGGCATCGATTCCGGGTTCGCCAATGACGTGCTGCCCCTGGTCCTTACCGGCGTCTCCCGGGTGATCGACTCGGTCCGGGTGACCGAGATGTTCAATTACGCGACCTATCCGGACCGCTCCGCCGTCTACGAGATCCTCGGATTCGGCCAGCAGCCGGACTACCCGGCCTTCGCGGCTCAACCGGGGATCTTCACCTTCGGCTGGGGTCCGGTGCTGCACCAGTTGGCCGCCGGGCTGGGCGTGAAGATCGACAACATCGAGGAAAGCAACGAGCGCATCCCCGCCACCGAGTCCTTCGACACCCCCACCGGTCACATCGCCGCCGGAACCATCGCCGCGATGCGCTCGACTCTCACCGGTTACGTCGACGGGAAGCCAACTTTCGTGCTCGACCACGTGACGCGCATGCGCGACGACATCGCCCGGGATTGGCCGCAGCCACGCATCTCCATCGCGCCGAAGGACCTCGGCTACGGGCCGGCGTCCGGGCAGGGGCTCTACCGGGTGGAGATCGAGGGCTCGCCGAGCATGCGCTGCGAATTCGAGATGGCCGAGGACGCAGACCACGACCTGGGGGCTCGCATCGCCGGCTCGTCGCGAATGGTCAACGCCATTCCCGCGGTATGTGCGGCCCCGCCCGGACTGCTGTCCGCGCTGGACCTGCCGCTGATCACCGGGGCCGGCCTGGTGCGCCCGGTACCGGGCCCGCCGCCGGACAGCCGGCTGTTCTAGCCCGGCGACGGCGAGCACCGGAACGGCGCGAGTGAGGAGCCGGGCAATCGCACCTAGCCCGGCGACGGCGAGCACCGGAACGGCGCGAGTGAGGAGCCGGGCAATTACACCTAGGTCCGGCGGTCGGGAAACGTCGCGGCCGCGAGCTGCAGGATCTCGGCGCGGTCGGCCGGCAGGATGAACCCGGCCGCGATCGCCACATCGAGGGCAGCGGTGAAGCTTTCCAGGTACTGCGCGCCGCCGCCTGGATAGAGCCGCCGAATCGTGTTGGCGTCGAACAGCTCTCCGGAACCGAAGATCGACGACATGATGCTCTCGTCGCCGCCCAGGCCCGAGGTCCTGGCGATTGGCACGTCCACCCATGGGGTCCTGATGCCACCGCGGGCGAGTCCGTTGCCATCCGGAACGGGTTGCGGCCCGGCGGCGCTTACGCGGACCTCGAGCGGGTCCGCGCCCGGGGCGGGTTCGCCGGTCGTGACCCAGGTGTTCAGCGCCGCCACCGCCGCCTGCACCACGTAATGGTGCTGCGGGCCGAAGTTGATGTTGTGTGCCAGCTGCTGGCCCATCAACATGTTGGTCGGCGTGTAGCCCGCCACGATGGTCTCGAGCGGTGCCGAGCCGCTGTCGATGAAGGCAACCTGAATCGTGTAGTTGTCGGCGTGGGCGGCACCGGCGATCTCCCAGAGCCGCAGCCGCTCGCTGTCCGGCTGCCTGGCGAAGTAATAGCCGTCGCGCGGGCCGCCGAAGACGTCGGTCTCGGTGACGACCGTCAGCAGCGGGACACGCAGTTCCGGGCGGAATTTAACCGCCTGCGTCGCAGAGGATTCCTCATCGAAGATCGAGCTGCCGTCCAGCGGGGCGGCTGGGCCGAAGCGCGAGTGCACCAGGAATCCGTCGTAGACGTGGGCCAGTGGGTCGACGGCGTTGACGTAGGTCGT
This sequence comes from Mycobacterium sp. 1165178.9, assembly GCF_001673555.1. Taxonomy (GTDB): domain Bacteria; phylum Actinomycetota; class Actinomycetes; order Mycobacteriales; family Mycobacteriaceae; genus Mycobacterium. The sequence continues at coordinate 17,757 of NZ_LZMB01000061.1, forward strand.
GAGAAACATCGCGGACTGGGATTCGCCCAGCGCGATGACGCGTTGGGCGGGCAACCCCCGCAGGACGGCGTCGTGTTCGCCACTCTTGATGAGCCCGCCGATCTGGGAGAACATGTCGTAGGAGAACGCGTCGCCCGGATGGCGCAAGGACGCATACCGTTGAGGGGATTGGCTTTTCAGTGACATGTCCGTGCCGAGCAGGTTTTCGCCGCCCTCGACTCCCACCCGCTGAGCCGAGACCGCGACGTAAGCGTAACCGGCACGCAGCATCTCGCGGTGCGCCATCATCCACACCGCGGCGGCGTCGATGCCACCGCTCACATTGAGCCATTCAACCAGCACCGTCCCGTTGAACCGGGCGGGGTCGGACGGCGTCAATACCACGATGCGGGTGGTGAAATCAGCTGAGCCCGAAGGTGTTACGTCCCAACGGCCATCGGGGCCCAGCTCGCCGACGGGGGTGTAGCGGCTGGCCGTGCCGGCGACCAGGAACTCCTCGACGCAGTAGCCCACGTCGGCCAGGCTAAAGGCGCTCAGCAGCAGGGCCGGCTTGCCAGGGGCCGGAGTCACCTGGACGGTGTTCGTCATGGAATCGTCCCTCTCACCGCTGGTCGGCGGGCAGTGAACCGGGCAGGCCGAATTTTGTGAACAACGTGTCGTCGAGGAAGGCGACCACGTGGGACACCTTGCCGTCCCGCACATCGAGCACATGCAACTGAAATGGAACATGCACCTCGCCGGCGCGCATGTACATGGCCGCGGCGGGCTGGCCGTTGGCGATCAGTGGCAGCATGCGCATGTCCCCGCTGCCCTCCGCCGGGCACTGCTGATGAATGAGGGTGATGATGGACCCCGCGCCCTGATACCAGCCGGTGTACGGCGGCATCTCCCAGATAGCCTCCGCGGTGAACATGTCGACCAGCCGGTCGATGTCGTAGGTTTCGAACGCGGCGATGTAGCGTGCCAGCAGATCCTGCGCCTCGGCCGAATCCGGCTGCACCAGTTCGTCTTCGGCGCTGGGACCAACCGCTTCGAGCTGAGACCGGGCCCGCTGCAGCAGGCTGTTCACGGCGGTGGTGGTGGTTCCGACCGCATCGGCCACCTCGGCGGAGCGCCACTGCAGCACGTCGCGCAGCAGCAGTACCGCCCGTTGCCGTGGTGGGAGGTATTGCAGCGCAGCGACAAACGCCAACCGCACCGACTCCCGCGACCCGACGACGACCGAAGGGTCGGCCGGGTGCTCGGTCAGCTCCGGCAGCGGCTCCAGCCACGGCACCTCACGTCGCTCCACCAGCTCGGCTGTCGGGTCCGAACTCGGACCACCCAGGCCCACCGGTAACGGCCTGCGCTGGCGTCCCTCTAGCGCGGTCAGGCAGGTATTGGTGGCGATACGATGCAACCACGTCCGCATCGAGGACTTGCCTTCGAAACGGTCGTACGCCTTCCAGGCCCGTAGCAGGGTCTCTTGCACCAGGTCCTCGGCGTCGTGCAGCGATCCGGTCATTCGGTAGCAGTGGGCCAGCAGTTCGCGGCGATAGGGTTCGGCGCGCGCCGTGAAACCCTCGCCGGTTACCGGGTCACCTTCAGAGTTTTGCGCGAGAAGGCTCATCCGCAAGAGCCTACGCAGTGTCGGGGCACCCGGCCCGAATCAGCAGCCATTACGCTGCCCAATGATGACTAGGACCTCCGAGTGAACCGCAGCGAACGCAGTTTCGACGGCTTCGGTGGTGTGCGCATCGTCTATGACGTTTGGACGCCCGACACTGCCCCGCGAGCCGTCTTGGTGCTCTCGCATGGACTCGGCGAATACGCCCGTCGCTACGACCACGTCGCAAGGCGCTTCGGCGAGGCCGGCCTGGTGACCTATGCGCTGGACCATCGCGGACACGGCCGATCCGGCGGTAAGCGGGTACTGGTGCGCGACATTCACGAGTACACCTCCGACTTCGACACCCTGGTCGGCATCGCCACCCGGGAACACCACGGCCTCAAGTGCATCGTGCTGGGGCACAGCATGGGCGGCGGAATCGTGTTCGCCTACGGGGTCGAACGCCCGGACAACTACGACCTGATGGTGCTGTCGGGGCCCGCGGTCGCGGCCCAGGACCAGGTCTCGCCGCTGCTCGCGCTGGCCGCCAAGGTGCTCGGTGCCGTCCTGCCCGGGCTGCCGGCGCAGGAACTCGACGTCGACGCCATCTCCCGGGACCCCGCGGTGGTGGCCGCATACAAAGAAGACCCGCTGGTGTATCACGGCAAGGCGCCGGCCGGCATCGGGCGCGCGTTGCTGCTGGTCGGCGAGACCATGCCGCGGCGGGCACCGGCCCTGACGGCGCCGCTGCTGGTGGTGCACGGGGAGCAGGACAGGCTGATCTCGGTCGCGGGCAGCCGGCGTCTCGTGGAGTGCGTGGGGTCCACCGACGTCGAGTTGAAGGTCTACCCGGGGCTCTACCACGAGGTTTTCAACGAGCCCGAGCGCGAGCAGGTGCTTGATGACGTGGTCTCCTGGATCACCGCTCGCCTGTGAGGCGGGCCTGTCGGCGCGTTCCAGTATTTTGGCGCCATGACTGACGACAAGATGCTGGCGCGCATCGCCGCACTGCTGCGTCAGGCCGAGGGCACCGACAACACCCACGAAGCCGATGCGTTCATGTCGGCGGCGCAGCGGCTCGCGACGGCCGCGTCGATCGACCTCGCGGTTGCGCGCTCCCATTCGGCCCAGCGGTCGGCGGCGCAGACGCCGACGCAGCGCACCATCACCATCGGGGCCGCCGGCACCAAGGGGTTACGCACGTATGTGCAGCTGTTCGTGCTGATCGCCGCGGCCAACGACGTGCGCTGCGACGTGGCCTCGAATTCGACGTTCGTGTACGCCTACGGGTTCGTCGAGGACATCGACGCCAGCCACGCCCTGTACGCCAGCCTGGTCGTCCAGATGGTGCGCGCGTCGGACGCCTACCTGGCCTCGGGTGCGCATCGTCCCACGCCGACGATCACCGCCCGGCTCAACTTTCAGCTGGCGTTCGGGGCACGCGTCGGCCAGCGGCTGACCGAGGCCCGCGACCAGGCCCGGCGAGAAGCCACCGCGGACCGCAGCCGGTCGCCGGGCACCGCCATCGCGTTGCGGGACAAGGAGGTCGAGCTGGTGGACTACTACCGCGGCGCGTCGAAGGCGCGCGGCACCTGGCAGGCCGCCCGGGCGTCGGCCGGGTATTCGTCGGCGGCGCGGCGCGCCGGGGACCGGGCCGGCAAGCGAGCGCGGCTGGGCAACAGTCCCGAACTTCCCGGGGCGCGGAGCGCGCTGAGCGGGTGACGTCGGGGAACTCCTCGCGGCGGGATTCTCAACGTTCCAAGGTCTATGCGGCTGAGGAGTTCGTCCGGACGCTGTTCGACCGTGCCGCCCAGCACGGTTCACCGGTGGTGGAGTTCTTCGGCGCGCAGTTGACGCTCCCCCCGGAGGGACGATTCGGCTCGGTGGCGTCCGCGCAACGCTATGTGGACGACGTGCTGGCGCTCCCGGCGGTGCGGCAACGATGGCCGGCCGTGGCGCCCCTGCGGGTGCGGCAACGGCGCGCCGCCAGCGCCGCGCACTACGAAAACCGCGACGGCACAGGCGTTATCGCGGTTCCCGATCGCGATACCGCCGACTGGGCGCTGCGCGAGCTGGTGATGCTGCACGAAGTGGCGCATCATTTGTGCCAGGCCGATCCGCCGCACGGCCCCGAGTTCGTTGCGACGATCTGCGAGTTGACGGAGCTGGTGATGGGACCGGAACTGGGGCACGTGCTGCGCGTGGTCTACGCCAAAGAGGGCGTGCGGTGAGCCCGGCCGATCCCGATGTACGGGCACGCGACATCGAGGCCCGGATGACCGACGACGAGCGGTTCGCGCTGCTGGTGTCGGTGATGGGGGCCGGCGAGATGTGGCCGGTCCGCGACGAGCGCATCCCCGCGGACACGCCGATGAGTGCGGGATACGTGCCGGGCGTGCCCCGTCTGGGTGTGCCGGCGTTGCTGATGAGCGACGCCGGCCTGGGCGTCACCAACCCGGGTTTCCGCCCGGGCGACACGGCCACGGCGCTGCCCGCCGGTCTGGCGCTGGCCGCGAGCTTCAATCCGGCCCTGGCCCGGGCCGCGGGCGAAGTGATCGGCCGCGAAGCGCGCAGCCGCGGGTTCAACGTCCAGCTCGCCGGTGCGATGAACCTGGCCCGCGACCCGCGCAACGGCCGCAATTTCGAATACCATTCGGAGGACCCGCTTTTGACGGCCACGATGGCCGCCGAGTCGATCGATGGCATCCAGCGCCAAGGCGTGATATCGACGGTCAAGCACTACTCGTTGAACTGCAACGAAACAAATCGGCACTTCCTCGACGCGGTCATCGATCCCGCGGCTCACCGCGAATCCGACTTATTGGCCTTCGAATTGGCGATCGAGCGCGCGCAACCCGGCGCCGTGATGGCCGCCTACAACAAGATCAACGGCGATTACGCCGCGGCCAACACCGTCTTGATCAACGACGTGCTGAAAGGTGCCTGGGGTTACCGCGGTTGGGTGATGTCGGATTGGGGTGCCACGCCGAGCTGGCAGTGCGCGCTGGCCGGTCTCGATCAGGAGTGTGGGGCCCAGATCGACGCGCTGTTATGGCAGGCCGAGTCGTTCGGTGCGCCGCTGCGCGACGCGTACGCCGACGGCCGGCTGACCAAGGAGCGCCTGTCGGACATGGTTCGCCGGATCCTGCGGTCCATGTTCGCCGTCGGCGTTGACAACGCCGATGCGGCGCCGGCGCCGGATCTGGCCGCGCACAACGAGATTGCGCTGGACATCGCCCGGCAGGGAACGGTGCTCCTGACCAACCGGGGGGCGTTGCCGCTGGCGCCCGGGTCGAGCCTAACCATCGCCGTCATCGGGGGGTATGCACAGGTGGGTGTGCCGGCCGGATACGGGTCCAGCACCGTCGTTCCGGCGGGCGGATACGCGGGTGTGGTCCCCATCGGCGGCACGGGCCTGGAAGCCGGGCTCCGCAATCTGTACCTGGTGCCGCCGAGTCCGCTGGAGGAGTTGCGAAAAGAGCTGCCGCACGCGCGGATCGAGTTTGATCCCGGCATCAGTCCCGCCGAGTCGGTGCGCGCGGCGCGCAGGGCCGACATCACGATCGTGTTTGCGGTCCGTGCGGAGGGCGAGGGCTTCGACATCGCCGACCTCTCGCTGCCGTGGGGTCAAGACGAGCTGATCGCCGCGGTGTCGGCGGCAAACCCCAACACCGTCGTGGTCCTGCAGACCGGCAATCCGGTGTCGATGCCATGGCGGGACGAGGTGAACGCCGTTGTGCAAGCGTGGTTTCCGGGCCAGGCCGGTGCCCGGGCCATCGCGGAGGTTCTCACCGGGCAGGTGAATCCGTCGGGCCGGCTGCCGATCACGTTTCCGGTCGAGCTGGCCCAAACGCCACGCCCGCAGCTGCCCGGGGCCGACAAGCCGTGGGGGACGCCCACCACGATCGACTACGTCGAAGGAGCCGATGTCGGCTACCGCTGGTTTGCCAAGCGCGGGCATGAACCGATGTTCGCCTTCGGTCATGGGCTGTCCTACACCAGCTTTGACTACCGCGACCTGGTGGTCAGCGGCGGAGAAACCATCCGCGCGAGTTTCAGCATCGTCAACGTCGGCGACCGCGCCGGGGCGGACGTGGCCCAGCTGTACCTGACGACCGCCGTCGATGAACCGTGCTTACGCCTGCTGGGATTCGCGCGGGTGCAGCTCGAGTCCGGTGCAACCCACCGGGTCAGCGTCGAGGTGGACCCGCGCCTGCTCGCCCGTTACGACGGCAGCGCCAAGAGCTGGCGAATTCGCCCGGGCGCCTATACGGCGGCGGTGGGTACGTCGGCGATATCGATGCGGCTGGAAGCCACGGTCGAGCTGACCGGTCGCACGTTCGGGCGATGAATCCCACGGACACAGACCCGAACGCACGACCGGCCGGGCGGATTACTTGACGGGGGTCAGCGCGTCGCCGCACGTGCAGCGGTAGGGCTCACCCGAACCCGAGCAGTGGCAGGGAACCTCGATGCGGACGCGACAACCGCAGCCTTCGTGGCCGCAGGTCAATTCGGTCCCGGCCTCGTAAGTTGCCATTTAACTCACCCTTTTCTCGTTGTGGTGACTCGTGCGGTGCGGGTCGACCGCCCTCTCACTATATACCCCCCATGGGTATACGGTAAACGGCGCGACGCGTTCGATATCGGCCCCACTGCCCATGCCACACCGTCGGGCGCGGCTAGCGTGGGCGCCATGACCGAGAAACCAACCCCCAAAGACGTCGACGCATTTTTGGACAGCACGGTGGTGCACGGCGATCCGTCCTTGAGCGCGGCCCTGGAGTCCAGCAGCGCGGCCGGATTGCCGCCGATTGCGGTGTCGGTCCAGCAAGGAAAGTTCTTGAGCCTGCTCGCCGGTGCCATCGGCGCGCGCCGGATCCTCGAGCTCGGCACGCTGGGCGGTTTCAGCACCATCTGGCTGGCGCGCGGCGCCGGCCCGCAAGGGCAAGTGGTGACGCTGGAATACGAGCCCAAGCACGCCGAGGTGGCGCGGGCCAACCTGGAGCGGGCCGGCCTCGCCGATCGGGTGGAGGTGATCGTCGGGGCCGCGCTGGACACGCTGCCGACGGTGACCGGTCCCTTCGATCTGATCTTCATCGACGCCGACAAGGAGAACTACCCCGCCTATCTGGAGTGGTCGGTGCGACTGGCCCGCCCCGGCGCGGTCATCTTGGCGGACAACGTGATTCGGCAGGGACAGATCCTCGATCCGGAATCCAACGCTCAGG
>NZ_LZMB01000062.1 GCF_001673555.1 Mycobacterium sp. 1165178.9
ACCGGCGCCGCCGTGGTATCCCGACCTCACCCCGGAGCTGCTGCGCCGGTCGCAAGCGCGGGCGAAGGCACGGGGCTTGGCGATCGACTACCGGGAGGCCAACGCGCAGGCGCTGCCGTTCGGTGACGGCGAGTTCGACGTCGTCATGTCCGCGATCGGCGTGCAGTTCGCCCCCGACCAGCCGCGCGCCGCCGCCGAACTGGTCCGGGTCTGCCGACCGGGCGGCACGATCGGCGTGATCAGCTGGACCCCCGAAGGATTCTTCGGCCGGATGCTGGCCACCATTCGCCCCTACCGCCCGAGCCTGTCGCACCCCGTGCCGCCGGCCGCGCTCTGGGGGCGCCCGGGCTACGTCGCCGCGCTGCTCGGCGAAGAGATCGGCGGGATGACCGCGACGCGAGGCATGTTGGCGGTCAACCGATTCGACAGCGCCGAGGCCGTGCACGAATACTTCAAGCGGCACTACGGCCCGACGATCGAGGCGTACGCGAACATCGGCCACAACCGGGTGCTGACGGCCGAGCTGGACGCCCAGCTCATCGAACTCGCGCAGGACCACCTGACCAACGGCGTCATGGGCTGGGAGTACCTGCTGGTGACCGCCCGAAAGCGGAGCCACTAGACCCGAAGGTGGCGACCCGGTCCCCCGCAAGCGGGAGGTGCCCCCACTGCCGCGCTCCCGATCGGGATCGGGGTCGCCACAGCCGACTACAGGTCGATCTCGGCGTCCAGGTGGACGTCGGGCTCGCCGCCGGCGGCGGTGAAGGCCGTCAGGGCGCGCACCAGCCCGTGCCGCTCCGGCGGGGGCATCTTCGCCACGATGGCCGCGATCTCGGAACGCCGGTGCGCGGTGACCTGATGCACGACGTCGCGGCCGCGCGTAGTGAGCGCGGCGAGCAGCTCGCGCCGCGAGGTCGGGTGCGGCAGGCGGTCGATCAGCCCGGCGGCGACCAACCGGTCCACCATTCGGCCCGTGGCCGACGGCTGCACACCGAGCAGACCCGCCAGGGTGGCCAGGTTGACCGGGCCGCGATTGGACAGGATCACCAGCGTCCGGAACTGCGCGATGGTGATGGTCTCGTCGACCTGCCCGACGGAGCGGGCCGAGATGGCCATCAGCAAACGGGAGGCCGTCAGTAGAGCATCGGTGATGGCGTCCAATGACTCGTCAACCGCGATGTGATCCGCTGCCATAAACGCCCCTCCCCGGATGGTCTCCGGCCCTTCGGTGGCTAAGGATTAGAAAGTGTAGCAACACACTAATGTCGTAAAAAGAGATTATTGCATTCGTATATTGTCGCCTAGGGTAATGGTTGGTGAAGGTTAACCGATGTGCAGCGGATCGATCTGCACCCGGGCCGGCTCATGGCTTTGCCTGGCGCTGAGGACGCTGATGCCGCGCCGCAGCGCCGCCGCCAGCGCCAGGCCCTGCTGACGGGGCACCCGCACCAGCATTCGCGTCACCGGGGCGCCGGCAGGGGTTCCGGCCGGGCGGCGCACGCCGGCCGGAAGGTCCACCGGCCCAAGCAAATCCGCGTCCAGGGACTCCTGATCCGACAGTCGGGCCTCGTCGAGCAGGGCCGTCACGGCGCCGGCGGTCCCGTCGACGGCCGCCATGTGCACGCTGGGCGGCAGACCGACCTCGGCCCGCGCGGTCACCTCGGCCTCCGCATGACCCACGGGATCCCAACGGATCAGCGATTGCACTGTGGGAAGCGATGATTCGGCGACGATCATCACCACACCGCCGTCGGCGCGGGCACGCACCAGCGCGGCGGCGGTCATCCAGCGCCACAATGCATCCTCGGCCGCGCGTAGGTCTTGGCGGCCCAGCAGCGCCCAGGTGTCCAACAGCAGCGCCGCCCCATAACCGCCGCACGCCTGCGGCTCGGCGCCCGGGGTGGCCACCACCAGGGCCGGACCGGCCGCGACCTCGGGCACCACGTCGTCGCCCGACGACGTGATCACCGCCGTGCCCGGAAACGCGCGGCCGAGTTCCTCGGCGGTGCGGCGCGACGCGACGACGACGGCGCGCACCGCGTCCGACCCGCAGCGCGCGCACCGTCGCGCCGGGTCGACGCGGCCGCACCAGCGGCACAGCAGAGCGGCGCCGCCCTCCTGCAGCGACAGCGGGCCCGTGCAGTGCCGGCAACGGGCGATCGTGCGGCACCGCGCGCAGGCCAGCGCGGGGATGTAGCCCCGCCGGGGCACCTGCACCAGCACCGGCGCCCCGGCCTGCAGCGCCGAGCGGGCGGCGCGCAGCGCGATGGAAGGGACGCGTGCCGTCCGGGCCGCCGGGTCGCGCTCGTCGGCGTAGCCGGTGTCGTCCAGGGCGATCACTCGCGGCGTGCGGGCGCGCACCATCGGCCGCGCGGCGACGATGTCATGCGCCCATCCGCTGCGCACCAGCGCGTGGGCTTCGGCGGTCCGAGCGTAGCCGCCGATCAGCGCCGCGCACCGGGCCTGATGGGCGCGCAGCATCGCCACCTCGCGGGCATGCGGATACGGCGCGCGCGGTTCGGCCAGGCTGTCGTCGGCGTCGGCCCACACCATGA
>NZ_LZMB01000063.1 GCF_001673555.1 Mycobacterium sp. 1165178.9
CGCGGAGATCTACGTCCCGTTCTCCTGGTTCGAACCGATGTGGTTGGAAAACCTAGGGTTTGCCGCCGAAGGCGAAGGCTGGAAACTCACCGAAGCCGGCGAAACCAAGATCGGCGGTCGGCTGCCGGTGAATCCGTCGGGCGGCGTGCTGTCGTCGAACCCGATCGGCGCCTCCGGCCTGATTCGCTTCGCCTTCGGCGGCAAACCCTAGGTTTTCCAACCACATCGGTTCGAACCAGGAGAACGGGACGTAGATCTCCGCGGCGTCGATCTCGTCGATCGGGCTCTCGATGCCGGCGGCCTTCCACAGCGCCGCGGCCGCGTCACGGCCGGCCTGCGGGCTGACCTGGTCGCGTCCGGCGAATTGCAGCGGCTCGGTGCGCAACGCGGTGGCGTGAATCCAGGCCACCGGGTGTCCTTGCGCCAGGCGGGCTTCGGCGGCCTCCTCGTTGCCGATCACAACGGCGGCGGCACCGTCGGAGGACGGGCAGGTCTCGTCGTAACGGATCGGATCCCACAGCATCGGCGAGGCCATGACCTTCTCGACGGTGATGTCGGGTTGGTGCAGATGCGCCAGCGGGTTCTTGGCGCCGTTGAGCCGGTCCTTGACCGCGACAATGGCGCCGATGTTCGTCGGCGCGCCGGACCGGCGGATGTACGAGCGCACGTGCGGGGCGAAGTAGCCGCCCGCGCCTGCGCCCACCGGCTTGATGAAGGGGATGGGAATCGACAACGCCCACATGGCATTTGATTCGGACTGCTTCTCCCAGGCCATCGCGAGCACGCGCCGGTACTTGCCGGATTGGACCAGGCTGGCGGCCACCACGCCGGTGGAACCGCCGACCGATCCGGCCGTGTGCACTCGGATCAGCGGCTTACCCGTGGCGCCCATCGCGTCGGCCATGAACAGCTCGGGCATCATGACGCCCTCGAAGAAGTCCGGCGCCTTGCCGACCACGACGGCGTCGATGTCGTCGAAAGTGCTGCCGGAGTCGGCCAGCGCCCGATCGATCGCCTCGCGCACCAGGCCGTTCATCGAAACGTCTTGGCGCTTGGCGACGTACTTCGTTTGTCCGGTCCCTAGTACCGCAGCAACGTTTGGCCCTGCACCGGCCATCAGTTCTTTCCTTCCATCACCGCGACCAGGTTCTGTTGTAGCGCAGGCCCGCTGGTGGCGTGCGCCAGCACCCGCTCAGCCGAACCGTTCCAGATGTGTTGTGCCGCAAAGCCGATCCGTTCGAGACCGGCGACGAACATGGGATTGGCCGCCAGCGCACCGCCGGACGGGTTGACCTTGGTCGGCCCCGGTATCCGGATGGCTTCCTCGACGATCAGGTGCTGGTGGGTGAACGGCGCGCAGATCTCGGCCACGTCCAGGTTGTCGGTCCGGCCGCCGGTGGCGACGTGGGCGGCGGCCTTGGTCGACGGGGATTCGGTGAGGTCACGCGCGCCCAGCGACGGGGTTTCGATGCGGTGCTCGATTCCGGTGATATAGGCCGGGTTTTCGCGCAGCTCGCGCGCCCGGTCGCCGGCCGCCAGCACGATCGCCGCGGCGCCGTCGGTGATCGGAGCGATGTCGTGACGCCGCAGCGGATCGGCGAAGAACGGCCGCTCGAGCAACTCGGCCACGCTGATCGACCCCTCCACGTTGTCCACCCGGCGCGCGTTGGCGAAGGAGTCGAAGGCCACGCGCGCCATCTGCTCCTCGGTCCACTTGCCGGTGTCGAGCCCGATGCGCGCCTGCAGACCGGCCATCGAGATCGAATCGGGCCACAACGGCGCGACGGTGTAGGGGTCGGTCTGGCGCGTCAGGATTTGACGCAGGATGCCCGCCGAGGATTTGCCGAAGCCGTACACCAGCGCGGTGTCGACCTCGCCGGTCAGGATTTTGATGTAGGCCTCGTAAAGTGCCCAGGCCGCGTCCATCTCGACGTGCGATTCGTTGATCGGCGGCACTGCGCCGATCGAGTCGATCGCCGAGATGAACGAAAATGCCCGTCCGGCAAGGTAATCGGATGATCCGGAGCACCAGAAGCCGATGTCGGTCCTGCTGATGCCCAGCTCCTCGTACAGCTGGGCGAAGCACGGGATCAACATTTCGACACCGTTGGTGGTGCCGTCGGTGCGGCGGACGTGTGGTGCGTGGGCAAAGCCCACTACCGCAACGTTGCGAGCGCTCATGTGCAGGTAGGCCCTTTACAGGTGGTGCTTGTAGGTGTCGTAGTCGGCGTCGGGTTCCCCGGTCGGCCGGAAGTACTCGATGTTGTCGATACCAAATCCCCACTCCTCGCGGGGTTTCCACACCGCCTCGACGCGCATGCCCATCCGCACCTGGTGGGCGTCGATGTCGGCGACCAGATGCAGAAACGGGATATCGGAACCGTCGAGCAGCACGTAGGCCGCCACGTAGGGGGGCTTGATGCGCTGACCCTGGAACGGGATGTTGATGATCGCGAACGTCGTGACGGTGCCCTTGTCCGGCAGCTCCACGAACTCGGTCGTCGGCTGGCCGGTGGCCGGGTCGGCGCCGTGCGGCGGGAAGTAGACCTTGCCGTTCTCGCCCGTCTTCGCGCCGAGCAGCTTGCCCTGCGCGATGGCCCGCAGGTAGGCGCTCTCCTCGTGCGAAGCGCTGTGCTGGATGGTCAGCGAGACGGGGGTGACGATCATGGTCACCGGGTCTTTGTCGCCGTCCGACTGCTCCGTCACCGTCTCGGCTTCCTCGCCGAGCGCGAAATACGCGATGTCGGTGATGGCGCCCACCGGCTCGTCGACCCAGTGCACATGCACCCGGGCGCCGGTCTTGATGGCCGCCGGCTCGCCCGCGTCCACCGCGTGGATCAGCGGGGTGTCGGCGCCGTCGAGCTTGATCAGCGCCCAGGCGAACGGCCGGTCCAGCGGCTGGCCCTCGATCGGCTCGGGCTGCCAGGTCCACGAGACCACGGTGCCCACACTGGACACCGGTACCATCTCGCCCAGCGGCTCATAGGTGACCGGGTCATATTCCGCCGGCGGCACGTGCACCCGGCCATCCGATCCGCGCACACCCAGAACGTGGCGGTCGCGAAGTGCGGTGAAGAACTTGCCCAGCGTGGGGCCGACCGAACGGGTGTAGTCGAAGGACAACGTCAGTGGCGCGGCGAGCGGTGGCTCAGGGTGATCCATCAGGGGCGGGCTACTCGAGCTGGCTGTCACGCCATCGAGTAGAACAGGTTCTAAGAACGGATTCAACATCGGGTCTGCTACCGGAAGGCGAAGACGATGAAGCTGGGACTGCAGCTTGGATATTGGGGCGCTCAGCCGCCGGAGAACCACGGTGACCTGGTCGCCGCGGCCGAGGATGCCGGATACGACGCCGTCTTCACCGCCGAGGCGTGGGGTTCGGATGCCTACACACCGCTGGCCTGGCTGGGTTCGTCGACGTCCCGGGTGCGGCTGGGCACCTCGGTGGTCCAGCTGTCCGCCCGCACCCCGACGGCCTGCGCGATGGCCGCCTTGACGCTTGACCATCTGTCCGGCGGGCGCCACGTCCTCGGCCTCGGTGTCTCCGGTCCGCAGGTGGTCGAGGGCTGGTACGGCCAGTCGTTCCCCAAGCCGCTGGCCCGCACCCGTGAATACATCGACATCATCCGGCAGGTGTGGGCGCGGGAGGCGCCGGTTACCAGCGCCGGCCCGCACTACCCGCTGCCGCTGACCGGTGAGCGCGCAACGGGTCTGGGCAAGCCGCTCAAGCCCATCACCCATCCGCTGCGGGCTGACATCCCGATCATGTTGGGCGCCGAGGGGCCGAAGAACGTCGCGCTGGCCGCCGAGATCTGCGACGGCTGGCTGCCGATCTTCTACACGCCGCGCATGGCCGACACCTACAACGAGTGGCTGGACGAGGGATTCGGCCGCGCGGGCGCACGTCGCAGCCGGGAGGACTTCGAGATCTGCGCGACGGCCAACATCGTCATCACCGACGACCGCAGCGCCGCGTTCGCGGCCATGAAGCCCTACATCGCGCTCTACATGGGCGGCATGGGTGCCGAGGACACCAACTTCCACGCCGACGTCTACCGCCGGATGGGCTACGCCGAGGTGGTCGACGACGTGACGAAGCTGTTCCGCAGCAACCAGAAGGACAAGGCCGCGGAAATCATCCCCGATGAGGTGATCGATGACGCCGCGATCGTCGGCGACGTCGACTACGTGCGTAAGCAGATCACGGCCTGGGAGGCCGCCGGCGTCACCATGATGGTGGTGTCCGGCCGCAGTACAGAGCAGGTCCGCGAGCTGGCGACCCTGATCTGATACCCCGGACGCAACAAACTAGAACACGTTCTAATGTTCTTGCGAGAGACTTAGAACGCGTTCTAGATTGTCCGGATGACAGCTTCGCAGCACACCATCGCGGGCAGGGTGCTCACCATGCCGGTGCAGATCCGCAAGGCGACCCAGCACATGGCGATGTTCTCTGTCGACGCGGACGCCGCGCAGCAGATGATCGACTACAGCGGCCTGCAGGTCTGCCGTTACCTGCCAGGCCGGGCGATCGTGGTCCTGATGTTGATGCAGTACATCGACGGCGACCTGGACCAGTACAACGAATTCGGCACCACCGTGATGGTCAATCCGCCCGGGTCGACGGCGAGTGGGCCACGAGCCCTGCAGTCGGCGGGCGCCTTCATCCACCACCTGCCCGTCGACCAGGCGTTCACGCTGGAAGCTGGAACGAAGATCTGGGGTTACCCGAAAGTCATGGCGGACTTCACCGTTCGGGAAGGCCGTCGGTTCGGCTTCGACTGCACAGTCGACGGGCAATTGGTGGTCGGCATGGAATTCGGCCGCGGACTGCCATTTCGGCTCACCCCGCGCACGCAAGCGCAGCGGAGTTACTCGCACCGCGACGGTGTCACCTGGGAAACCGCCTTCGAATCCACGCTGGACGGCGTGCGCACCAGATTCGGCGGGGTACGCGTCCGGCTCGGCGACCACCCCTATGCGAAAGAGTTGGCGTCGCTGGGCCTTCCGAAGCGCGCGATGCTGTCCAGTTCTGCTGACCACGTACAGATGACATTCGGCGACGCACAGGAGATTTCATGACTTCGACCATCCCGGAAGCAATCTCGGACATCGACCTGACCGACGGCAATTTTTACGCCGACCGTCGCACCTCGCGGGAGGCCTATCGCTGGATGCGGGCCAACCAGCCGGTGTTTCGTGATTGCAATGGACTGGCCGGTGCCACCACTTACCAAGCCATTCTCGACGCCGAACGCAATCCTGAACTGTTCTCCAGCACCGGCGGCATCCGTCCCGAGCAGCCGGGTATGCCCTACATGATCGACATGGACGATCCCGCACATCTGTTGCGGCGCAAGCTGGTCAACGCCGGTTTCACCCGCAAGCGGGTGAAGGAGAAGGAACCGTCCATCGCCAAGTTGTGTGACGCCCTGATCGACGCGGTGTGTGAGCGCGGCGAATGCGACTTCGTTCGCGACATCGCCGCCCCGCTGCCGATGGCGGTGATCGGCGACATGCTCGGCGTGCTGCCCCAGGAACGGGGCATGCTGTTGAAATGGTCCGACGACCTGGTCTGCGGGCTGAGCTCGCACATCGACCCCGAGTCGGACACAGCCCAGGCGGTGATGGCCGCATTCGCCGCGTACACCGAATTCACCCTTGCCATCATCGCCAAGCGGCGGGCCCAGCCCAACGACGACCTGTTCTCCATTTTGGTGAATGCCGAGGTGGAGGGTCAGCGGATGTCCGACGACGAGATCGTCATGGAGACACTGCTCATCCTCATCGGCGGCGACGAAACCACGAGGCACACCTTGAGCGGGGGGACAGAGCAACTGGTGCGCCACCGCGACCAGTGGGATGCCCTGGTGCGGGACCCGTCGCTGCTTCCCGGGGCCATCGAGGAGATGCTGCGCTGGACATCGCCGGTGAAGAACATGTGCCGAACCCTGACCGCCGACACCGAATTCCACGGCACCTCACTGCGTGAGGGCGAAAAGATCATGCTGCTGTTCGAGTCGGGCAACTTCGACGAGTCGGTGTTCGACGAGCCGGACAACTTCAACATCCGCCGTAACCCGAACAGCCACATGGCTTTCGGCTTCGGCACGCACTTTTGCCTGGGGAACCAGCTGGCCCGCCTGGAGTTGTCGATGATGACCGAGCGGGTACTCAAGCGGCTGCCGGATCTCCGGCTGGCCGACGACGACTCGACCCTGCCGCTGCGGCCGGCCAACTTCGTCAGCGGGCTGGAAGCGATGCCGGTGGTGTTCACCCCCAGCGCCCCGCTGCTGAGCTGAGGCTCTGCGCCGAGCGTGCACTCACGGCGAGTTTTCGGCCGATTTCTCGCCCTGAGTTCACGTTCGGCGTGCCCATGCCGCGGCGACGCGAGCGAGGATGCCACCTGGAGTGTCTTCGGCCGTCACGCGGACAACAGTCCACCCCAGCTCTGCGAGGGACTCCGCACGCCGAATGTCCTTGTTGAATTGCCTTCGATCGCTACGGTGATGATCACCGTCGTACTCGACCGCGACTTTGATTTCTTCCCAACCCATGTCGAGGACGGCAACGAGCTCGCCGAATTCGCCGTAGACGGGAATTTGCGTGTCGGGGCGTGGATAGCCGGCATCGATGAGCAGCAATCGCAACCACGTCTCGCGAGGTGACTCCGCGCCCGCGTCAACCAGGGTCAGAGCGCGCCGCGCACGGCGAACATTTCGATGGCCCTTGTAGCGTCCGGCGAGCGACTCCACTTCGGCGAGGTCGGGTTTCGTCGCCCGGGCAAGCGCGTCGAGAGCCGCTACCGCTGTGCGAACGGGGTTTCGGCAAGCGATATCGAACGCAGTACGCGCCGGCGAGGTCGTGGGTATGTCGCCGATCAACCGGATTTCGTTGTCCGCCAGGGAGTCCGACCAGGTGTTGATGCCCGCCGGGGGACGACGGTGTTGGTAGAACAATTGCGCGGGTGCCCGATGGTCCACCCATTTGGCACCGTGCAGCGCCGAGGCGGAGCGCCCGGCGACGATGCCATGACGGCGCGACCACAGCCATGCCGCGCACGCGCGCGTTGTGGCGGTCAATTCCGTGCCGGGAGCTATGTAGACGTCGGGGTGCAGCGCGACGAATCGGCTGCGCAACCGGTATCGGGTCAGGGTGCCGGTTGCGAGCGCCTCGCTACCGATGAAGGGTTCGCGCACGCAAGGAGTGTGGCGCGAAGGACCGACAACGTCGCCGAGTGTGACATGAGGGCGAAAAATCGGCCGAAAAACCGCCCTGAGTTCACGCTCGGCGAAGAGGGAAGCCGCTCGGCGAGGTGGGGGCGCTCGGCGGAAGAGGGCGGCCGCCGCTCGACGGAAGAACGCCTAGCGGTTTTTGAAGTTGGGCTTGCGCTTCTCGGCGAACGCCCGGGGGCCTTCCTTGGAGTCCTCGGAGAGGAACACCGGGATGCCGTTGGCGGTGTCGGGCTTGAACGCCTCTTCCTCGTGCATCCCCTCGGTCTCGCGGATCGTCTTGAGGATGGCCTGCACGGCCAGAGGGCCGTTGTTCTCGATGACCTCTGCGATCTCGAGCGCCTTGGTCAGCGCCTGGCCGTCGGGCACGACGTGGCCGATCAGGCCCATATCCTTGGCCTCGGCGGCGGTGATGTGCCGTCCGGTCAGCAGCAGGTCGCACGCCACGGTGTAGGGAATCTGGCGCACCAGGCGGACCGCGGACCCGCCCATCGGATACAGGCTCCACTTGGCCTCGGAGATGCCGAATTTTGCGCTCTCGCCGGCGACCCGGATGTCGGTCCCCTGCAGGATCTCGGTTCCTCCGGCGATGGCCGGTCCTTCGACCGCGGCGATCAGCGGCTTCTTCAGCCTGCGGCCTTTCAACAAGGCATCGATTCGCGACGGGTCGTAGCTGCCGTCCTTGAACGACTCACCCGGCGGCTTCTGGGTTGCCGCCTTGAGGTCCATGCCCGCGCAGAAGTAGCCACCGGCGCCGGTCAGGATGCAGACGCGGATGTCGTCGTCGTTGTCGACGCGGTCCCAGGCCTGGACCATGATTTCCATCATTTCGGTGCTCAAAGCGTTGCGGCGGTGGGGCCGGTTCATGGTCACGATGAGGGTGTGACCACGCTGTTCCACCAGCGCGTCGGGTCCGGTTTCCCCGTTCTCAGTGTTTGCTGCGGTTCCGGCATTCTCCACGGTCACGGCTACCGCCTTTCCCTCGACAATGGGCACGAGCTTGCCTCGAAATGTAACACGTTCTAATTTGGTGGCCGTGGCCTTGAATATTGCCGACCTTGCAGAGCACGCCATCGACGCTGTGCCCGACCGTGTCGCCCTGATCTGCGGCGACGAGAAGCTGACCTATGCCCAGCTGGAGGAGAAGGCCAACCGCCTGGCCCACTACCTGCTGGAGCAGGGGGTGAAAAAGGACGACAAGGTCGGACTGTATTGCCGCAACCGCATCGAGATCGTCATCGCGATGCTCGGCATCGTCAAAGCGGGCGCCATCCTGGTGAACATCAACTACCGCTACGTCGAGGGCGAGCTGCGCTACCTGTTCGAGAACTCCGACATGGTCGCGCTGGTGCACGAGCGCCAGTACTCCGACCGGGTGGCCAACGTGTTGCCCGATACGCCCAACGTCAAGACGATCCTGGTCGTCGAGGACGGCAGCGACAACGACTTTGGCCGCTACGGCGGCGTCGAGTTCTACTCGGCGATCGCGCAGAGCTCACCCGAGCGCGACTTCGGTGAGCGCAGCGCCGACGACATCTACCTGCTCTACACCGGCGGCACCACCGGCTTCCCGAAGGGCGTGATGTGGCGCCACGAGGACATCTACCGGGTGCTGTTCGGCGGAACCGACTTCGCCACAGGCGAATTCGTCAAGGACGAATACGACCTGGCCAAGGCAGCCGCCGCCAACCCGCCGATGGTCCGCCACCCCATTCCGCCGATGATCCACGGCGCCACGCAGTCGGCCACCTGGATGTCCATCTTCTCGGGCCAAACCACCGTGCTGGCACCGGAATTCAACGCCGACGAGGTGTGGCGCACGATCCATGAGCACAAGGTGAATCTGCTGTTCTTCACCGGCGACGCGATGGCGCGACCGCTACTCGACGCGCTGCTGGCCCACCAGGACGAGGGCAACAAGTACGACCTGTCGTCGCTGTTCCTGCTCGCCTCCACCGCGGCGCTGTTCTCGCCGAGCATCAAGGAGAAGTTCCTCGAGTTGCTGCCCAACCGGGTCATCACCGACTCCATCGGATCTTCGGAGACAGGGTTCGGCGGCACCAGCATCGTGGCCAAGGATGCGCCGCATGCCGGTGGTCCGCGCGTGACGATCGACCACCGCACCGTCGTCCTCGACGAGCAGGGCAACGAGGTCAAGCCCGGCTCCGGTGTGCGCGGCTTCATCGCCAAGAAGGGCAACATCCCCGTCGGTTACTACAAGGACGAGAAGAAGACCGCCGAGACGTTCAAGACCTTCAACGGCGTGCGGTACGCCATCCCCGGCGACTGGGCGACGGTCGAGGAGGACGGCACCGTCA
This sequence comes from Mycobacterium sp. 1165178.9, assembly GCF_001673555.1. GTDB lineage: Bacteria > Actinomycetota > Actinomycetes > Mycobacteriales > Mycobacteriaceae > Mycobacterium. The sequence continues at coordinate 9,551 of NZ_LZMB01000063.1, forward strand.
CGATGCTGGGCCGCGGCTCGGTGTCGATCAACAGCGGCGGCGAGAAGATCTACCCCGAGGAGGTCGAGGCCGCGCTCAAGGGCCACCCCGACGTCTTCGACGCCCTCGTGGTCGGCGTGCCCGACCCCCGGTACGGGCAGCACGTCGCCGCCGTCGTACAGCCCCGGCCCGGTGCCCGTCCCGCCCTGTCGGACCTGGACAGCTTCGTGCGCTCCGAAATCGCGGGCTACAAGGTGCCGCGCAGCCTGTGGCTGGTCGACGAGGTCAAGCGGTCGCCAGCGGGCAAACCAGACTATCGCTGGGCCAAGGAGCAGACCGAAGCTCGCCCGGCCGACGACGTACACGCCGCCCACGCCACCGCATGACGCGTTTGCAGCGCTAGGCCCGCGCGGTGTGACCGACTTCGTCAAGCACCGGGCCGGCGCGCCCGCCGGTTTCTTCGCCTGGGAAGCCGCAGGGCTGCAATGGCTTTCGGCGCCCGAAGGTGCTGTGCCGTGCGCGCAGGTCGTGGCCGTCGACGACGCGAGCCTGACCTTGCGGCGCCTTCAATCCGTCAGCCCGACCCCCGAGGCCGCGCGCACGTTCGGCGGCCGGCTGGCCGTCACGCACGACGCGGGCGCCCCTGCGTTCGGCGCCGGGCCGGACGGCTGGGACGGTCCGGGCTTTTTCGGACCGCTGTCGCAGCCCTTGCCGATGTCGCTGCGCCGGCACCAGGGCTGGGGGGAGTTCTACGCCGAGGAACGGCTGGGTCCGATGGCCGACCTCGCGGGCCCGCGGCTCGATGCCGGCGCGCGCGACGCCGTCGACTCCGTCGCGGCACGTTGCCGTGCGGGCGATTTCGACGACGACGACCGGCCGGCCCGGCTGCACGGCGACCTGTGGAGCGGGAACGTGATGTGGACGCCCGCCGGTGTGGTGCTCATCGACCCGGCCGCACACGCCGGCCACCGCGAGACCGACCTGGCGATGCTGGCGCTGTTCGGCTGTCCGCACTACGACGCCGTCATCGACGCCTACCAGCGGGTGCGACCGCTCCGGGCCGGCTGGCGCGACCGCACGGGACTGCACCAACTCTTTCCGCTGCTGGCGCACGTCGTGTTGTTCGGCGGCGGGTACGCGCGGCAGACGCACGCCTGCGCCCGCGCGGCGCTGACCATCTGACCTCGGCGCGCCGCCGGGGTCGGGCTAGAGCTGATTGCCCGCCTCCTCCCCCGCCGCTCCGCCGCGCGCATCGTCGGCGGGCTAGAGTCCAATCGCATGGCGATCGATGTCTGGATGCAGCATCCGACCGCGCGGTTTCTGCGCAGCGACATGCTCGCATCCCTGCGGCGGTGGACGGGCGGGAAGATCCCCGACACCGACCTCCCGATCGAGGCGACCCTGGCGTCGATGGACGCCGCCGGCGTGGAATTAGGTGTGCTCAGCGCCTGGCGCGGCCCGGGTAAAGAGGACCTGGTATCCAACGACGAGGTGGCGCAATGGATTGCCGCGCATCCTGGCCGGCTCGCCGGATTGGCCGCCGTCGATCTGGACCGTCCGATGGAAGCCGTCCGAGAGCTGCGGCGCCGGATAGCCGACGGCGGGTTCGTCGGCCTGCGGGTGGTGCCGTGGTTGTGGAACGCCCCGCCGACCGACCGCCGCTACTATCCGCTGTTCGCCCAGTGCGTCGAATCCGGGGTGCCGTTCTGTACCCAGGTCGGTCATACCGGCCCGTTGCGCCCGTCGGAGACCGGCCGGCCGATTCCCTACATCGACCAGGTGGCACTCGATTTCCCGGAGCTGGTTATCGTCTGCGGCCACGTCGGCTACCCCTGGACCGAGGAGATGGTCGCGGTGGCCCGCAAGCACGAGAACGTCTACATCGACACCTCGGCGTACACGATCAAGCGGTTGCCGGACGAACTCGTCCGATTCATGAAGACCGGTACCGGGCAACGAAAAGTGTTGTTCGGCACCAATTACCCGATGATCACCCACGAGCACGCGTTGGCGGGACTGGACGAACTCGGGCTGTCCGACGAGGCCCGCCAAGATTTCCTGCGCGGCAACGCCGAACGAGTTTTCGGACTGGAGGCAATGAAGTGAACGGCGCCCAGGCCCTGATCAACACCCTGGTCGACGGCGGTGTCGACGTGTGTTTCGCCAACCCGGGCACGTCGGAGATGCACTTCGTCGCCGCACTGGACGCTGTCCCGCGCATGCGCGGCGTGCTGGCGTTGTTCGAGGGGGTCGCCACAGGCGCGGCCGACGGCTATGCGCGCATCGCCGATCGCCCGGCCGCGGTGCTGCTGCACCTGGGTCCCGGGCTGGGCAACGGCCTGGCCAACCTGCACAACGCGCGTCGCGCGCGGGTGCCGATGGTGGTGGTCGTCGGCGACCACGCCACGTATCACAAAAAGTACGACGCCCCACTGGAATCCGACATCGACGCGCTCGCCGGCACCGTCTCGGGTTGGGTGCGCCGGACCAGCGACGCCTCCCAGGTTTCCGCCGACGCGGTCGAGGGGATCGCGGCCAGCCGGTGGGGTTCGCAGATCTCGACGCTGATCCTGCCCGCCGATGTCTCGTGGTCCGACGGGGCCCAGCTGTTCTCCAACATGGAGGCTCAACCGACGGGCGCCGATCCGCTGCTGGCGCCCGAGGTGCTCGAGGTGCTTCGCTCCGGCGAGCCCACCGTGATCATGGTGGGCGGCGATGCCACCCGCCATGCCGGGCTGGCGGCGGCCACCCGGATAGCGGCGGCGACGGGTGCCCGCGTGCTGTGCGAAACCTTTCCGACCAGGCTGGAGCGCGGCGCCGGCGTCCCCGCGGTCGACCGGCTCGCGTATTTCGCCGAGGCCGCCACCGCTCAATTGAACGGCGCCAAGCATCTGGTGCTGGCCGGCGCCAAGTCGCCGGTGTCGTTCTTCGCCTACCCCCACATGCCCAGCGATCTGGTTCCGGCCGGCTGCGAGGTGCATGTGCTCGCCGAATACAGCGGGGCCGCAGACGCTTTGATCGCGCTGGCCGACCAGCTGGCACCCGACACCGACGCGCCGGTGGCGCCCGCATCGCGTCCCCAGCTGCCGACGGGCGCGCTGACCTCCGCATCGGCCGCCGACGTGATCGGGGCGCTGTTGCCCGAAGCCGCGATCGTGGTCGACGAGTCGAACACCTCGGGCGTGTTGCTCGCGGGGGCGACCGCCGGGGCGCCGGCGCACGACTGGCTGACGCTGACCGGCGGGGCGATCGGCTACGGCATCCCGGCGGCGGTCGGCGCCGCGGTGGCCGCCCCGCATCGCCCGGTGCTGTGTTTGGAATCCGATGGCTCGGCGATGTACACGATTTCGGGACTGTGGACCCAGGCCCGCGAGAATCTCAATGTGACCACCGTGCTGTACAACAACAGCGCCTACGACATCCTCCGGATCGAGCTGCAACGCGTCGGCGCCGGGTCAACCCCAGGGCCCCAAGCGCTCGCCCTGCTCGATTTGTCAGAGCCCACAATGGATTTCGTGAAGATCAGCCAGGGCATGGGGGTACCCGCCCGGCGCGTCACCACCGCCGAGGAACTGGCCGACGCGCTGCGCGCAGCATTCGCCGAACCCGGGCCGCATTTGATCGACGCCGTGGTGCCCTCAATAACGGGCTAGCGTCGGCAGCCGGCTCAGCAGCCAGTCCGACATCGTATTGACCACGTCGACGCCCGTCTCGAAAGCGCCGTCGTCCGCGTCCGCGGCGAGTGCCACGCCCCACTGGCCGGATGGGGTGGGAACGATGCCGAACTGGCGGACCAGGTACCCGCCGTGTACTCCCGGCCCCCAACCACCCTTCGCGGCAAGGCCTTTCGCGGCCAGCCCCCACTGATCGCCGGCGACCAGGCGGTGCATCAGGTCGATCACTTCGACGGCGTCCGGGATGGTCGACAGTTCCGCGGCGAACCGCGCCTGCCGCTGCAGGCTCCAGTCGGTTTGGCCGAAAGCCGTGAACCCACGGCGAAGCCGTCGCGATTCGACCACGGTCGCGGTGTCGCCGCCTTCGGCCACCACGACCTGAACCCGCCGCGCGGCGTCCATCGGCTCCCCCAATTGCGACCACAACTGCTCGGATGCGCGATTGTCGGATTCGGTGATGGCTTTGACGGCCAGATCGCGGGCGCCCAGCCAATCGTTGCGCAGCGCCGCTATCGCCAGAGGCACCTTGATCGTCGACCACGCCACGCCCGACCACCAGCTGCCCAGCGAGAATGTTCTGTCCGGGCGCGCGATTGCGACGCCGACATTCGCCGGTACCGCGGCGGAAAGCTGTTCGAAGCTCGCTTCCAGCGCGAGTTCGAGAGGCCGCGCGGTCATGCCCGAGTTTCCACGGCCCAGCCGGCGACCACTTCGCGGATTTTCATCAAGCGCTGAGTTTACTGGCTCCGCCGGCAAGTCAACGACGGATCTTCCACACCGGGTCGCCGCAGTCCACACCCTGAGCGGCCAGCTGCCGCTTCAGCACCTTGAAGGTCACAGTCCGCGGGAGTTCGGCGCTGATCCGCACGTACGACGGCCATTGTTTGGGCCCCAGGTCAGTTTGCTCGGCCAGGAAAGCACGGAACTTCTCGTCCTCGAACTCGGTGCCCGGCGCCAGCACCAAGGCGGCCATCACCTGGTCGCCGACTACCGGGTCCGGCACCGGGTATACCGCGGCCTCGGTGACGTCGGGGTGGCGCAGCAACACCCGCTCGATCGGAGCCGCGCCGAGGTTCTCACCGTCGACGCGCATCCAATCACCCAGGCGCCCAGCGAAGTACGCGTAGCCGGCGTCGTCGCGGTAGGCCAGGTCACCGCTGTGGTACACCCCTCCGGCCATCCGCTCGGCCTCGGCCGTGACGTCGTTGTAGTAGCCCTCGAAACGCCCGGGTCCAGCGGTGTTGACCAGTTCACCGACCACACCCGGCGGGCATGAGGAGCCGCTGTCGGGATCGATGATGTCGATGCCCTCGGGAAGCGGGCCCAGTGAACCGGCCGGCGTATCGGGTGTGCGCGCGATGGCCACGCCGCCCTCGGTGGAGCCGAACCCGTCCTGCACGACACACCCGAACCGGCGCCCGAAGCGCTCGATGTCATCGGGTACACCCTCGTTGCCGTAGACCGCGCGCAGCGGATTGTCGGCATCGTCGGGCCGCTCGGGCGTGGCGAGCACATACGACAGCGGCTTGCCCACGTAATTCGCGTAGGTGGCACCGTAGCGACGCACATCGCCGATGAAGTTCGAAGCGGAAAACCTGCGCCGCAACGCTATTGAGCCCCGGCAGGCTGCCGCCACCACCCAGCCGACCAGCACCGCGTTGGAGTGAAACAGCGGCATCGACACGTAGCAGACGTCGTCGCTGCCGAGGCCGAAACGCTGCGTCATCGTCACGCCCGCGATCGCTACCTTGCCGTGGCTGCACTTGACCGCCTTCGGCTCGCCGCTGGTGCCCGACGTGAAGATCAACATGAAGAGATCCGCCGGCGAGGCCGCCTGAAACGAGACCTGCGCATCGCGTTGTCCCGCGATTTCGTCGGCCCACTCGGGCGAGTCCGCGTTCAGGTGCTCGATGTCGCCCAGCGTCTCAGACGATTTCGAGTCGGCCAGCACCAATTGGCAATCGGCGCGGGCGATGTCGCGCCGCAGCGCGTCGCCGCGGCGCACCGGGTTGAGCCCGACCGGCACGATCCCCGACATTCCCGCCGCCACCAGCATCGCCGAGAAGAACGGAGTGTTCTCCAGCAGCACACCGACATGCGGCGGCCGGCCGGGGTCGAGCCGCGCGCGCAGCGTCGCGGCAATCGCGGCACCGTGCCGCAGGTGATCGCGCCAGCTGGTGAACGCGTCCTCGAAGTAAATACCCCGATCGTCGATCTCGGTCAGCGGCGCCAGCAGCTTGGTGACCGTCAGGTCGTCGGTGAGTTCCATTGCGCCTAAGCGGGCGTCTCGGCCAGCTCCCGGCCGATCCGGCGCAGCTGGCCGGTGGCGCCGCCCAGGGCGAACTCGATCTCCTTGGCGGCCAGGAAGTAGCGGTGTGCGGGGTGATCGGTGTCGACGCCGACGCCGCCGTGCACGTGGACGATGGTGTGCGCCACCCGGTGACCGGCGTCCGCCGCCCAGAACGCCGCGCTGGCGACATCGATCTCGGCTGGGATGTCCTCCGAGACTCGCCAGGCCGCCTGGGTGAGCGTGAGCCGCAGCCCCTTGACGTCGATGTAGCCGTCGGCCAGTCGCTGCGACACCGCCTGGAAGCTGCCGATCGGGCGGTCGAACTGCTCGCGCTCGCGCGCGTATTCGGCCGTCATCTGCAGGCCCCGCTCGAGCACCCCGAGCTGGAAGGCGCTGCGGCCCAAGGTGCCCAGCGTGCCGAGCCACGTCACGACCTCGGCGCCGCCGACCTTGCGGCTCTCGTCCACCTGGGTGCCATCCAGCGCGAGATGCCCGACGCTGCCCAGGCCGGTGGTTTCCAGCGCGGTCACCGTGACGCCCGGATCGTCGGCGGCGACCAGGAAAACCGCGGTGCCGGACTCGGTTTCGGCGGGAACCAGGAACGCGTCGGCCACCGGGCCGAAGCCGACCTGGGTGCGGGTTCCCGTCAGCCGGTAACCGGCGCCGGCGCCGACCGCCTGCACGGGACCCTCGCCCATCTCGCCGTCGAGGGCGACGGCCAGCGTCTTCTCGCCGTTGACCGCGGGCACGCCCCAGCTCTGTTGCAGCTCTTCGGAGCCGAACCGGGCGAGCGCTCCCGCGCCCAGCACCACCGACTCCAGGTAAGGCACCGCCGCCAGCTGGCGTCCCAGCGCGACCAGGATCGCAATCTGCTCAAGCGCCCCGAAGCCGTCGCCGCCCAGCGATGAGGCCGACGCGCTGGACAGGATCCCGGCGTCGATCAGCTTTCGCCACAGGTCGCGGTCGAACCGTCCCCCGCAAGCGAGAGGTGCCCCCAGATCTCGCCGGTCGAGCTCGCGCTGGTGTTCGGGAGTGCAAACCGAGTCCACGATGGTGTCGACCAGGTTGCCCAGGTCGTTGGCCGCCTCGGTTGTGGTGAAATCCATGAACGTCCGTCCTTCTATTACGTAGCGGCTCAGCGGTGCTTAACGGTTTCTAGGCAGACCGAGGGCGACCATGCCGATGATGTCGCGCTGCACCTCGTTGGTGCCGCCGCCGAAGGTCAGGATCAGGCAGGCCCGGTGCATCCGCTCGACCCGGCCTGACAGCTTCGAGCCGGGCGAATTCTGGCGCACCGTCGCGGCGGTGCCGAGCACCTCCATCAGCAGCCGATAGGCCTCGGTGGCCAGCTCGGTGCCGTACACCTTGGCCGCCGACGCGTCGGCGGGCGACAGGGCTTCACTTGCCGCCGAGGCCAGTTCCCAGTTGATCAGCTTGAGCACTTCGGCTTTGGCGTGCACGCGGGCCAGGTTGATCTGCACCCACTCGGAGTCGATCAGCCGGGCGCCGCCGGCGTCCTTGGTGTTCTGCGCCCATTCGCGGACCTCGCGCAGGGCCAAAAAGATCGGTTGCGGCGAGACGAGCGCGACCCGCTCGTGGTTGAGCTGGTTGGTCACCAGTTTCCAGCCGCCGTTCTCCTCGCCGACCAGGTTGGTCACCGGTACCCGCACGTCGGAGTAATAGGTGGCGCTGGTGTCCACGCCGGCCATGGTGTGCACCGGCGTCCAGGAGAAGCCCTCGGCGGTCGTCGGCACAGTCAGCATCGAAATGCCGCGGTGCTTCTTGGCCTCCGGGTTGGTGCGCACCGCCAGCCACACCCAGTCCGCATAGGCGATCAGGCTGGTCCACATCTTCTGGCCGTTGATGACGTAGTCGTCACCGTCGCGCACGGCGGTGGTGCGCAGGTTGGCCAGGTCGGTCCCGGCGCCGGGCTCGGAGTAGCCGATGGAGAAGTGCAGTTCGCCGGCGGCGATCTTGGGCAGGAAGAACTTCTTCTGTTCCTCGGTGCCGAACGCCATGATGGTCGGCGCCACGCTGTTGATGGTCAGGAACGGCACCGGCACGCCGGCGATGGCGGCCTCGTCGGTGAAGATCAGCGAGTCCATCGGGGAGCGGTCCTGGCCGCCGTACTCCTTCGGCCAGTTCAGGGTGAGCCACCCGTCCTTGCCCATCTGCGCGACGGTGTCGCGGTACGCGGTGCCGGTCCCGACCTCGCCGCCCCCGGACGAGGTCAGCGCCTCTCGGCGCTCGGGGGTCATCAGCTCGGTGAAGTACGACCGCAGCTCGCGACGCAGCTCCTCTTGTTCCGGGGTGTAACTGATACGCATTTCGGCCGTCCTTGAAGTTAACGACGTTCGGAGTAACAAGCCTCGTCACAGGCTGCAGCTCGACCAACGGCTACCCGTTCGCCTCCCCGGTTGTAACACGTTCTAGTCTGGGAATCCAGCGACCGTTTCCCCAGAGGTGTCAGGGTCCTATGGTGGATCTACATACCGATGGGGCGAGGCTCGCGGTGAAGGCCAGGTTCAAGGAGGGTGCTGTGCGGGTGATCGTGGACCGTGACCGGTGCGAAGGTAACGCGGTGTGCTTGGGAATTGCGCCAGATATCTTCGACCTGGACGACGAGGACTATGCGGTGGTGAAGCTCGACCCGATTCCCGCCGATCAGGAGCAACTGGCCGAGCAGGCGATCGCCGAATGCCCCCGCGCGGCACTTCTGCGCGGCGATTAATCGAAAGCCCAGAGCGCGTAACCCGAAACTAGAGGTATTCATAAATTGACTAGCAGCACGAACGCGACCGATCTGTCCGGAAAGGTCGCGGTGGTGACCGGTGCGGCCGCGGGCCTGGGACGCGCCGAGGCGCTCGGCCTGGCACGCCAGGGCGCAACCGTCGTCGTCAACGACATCGCCGCGGCGCTGGATGCCTCCGACGTCATCGACGAAATCAACTCCGCCGGTTCGAAGGCCGTCGCCGTGGCCGGTGACATCAGCGAGCGCGCCACCGCCGACGAATTGGTTGCTCAGGCCGACTCGCTGGGGGGCCTCGACATCGTGATCAACAACGCCGGGATCACGCGCGACCGGATGCTGTTCAACATGTCCGATGAGGAGTGGGATCTCGTCATCGCCGTGCACCTGCGCGGTCACTTCCTGCTGACCCGCAACGCGGCGACCTACTGGCGTTCCAAGGCCAAGGACGCCGGCGGCCAGATTTTCGGGCGCATCGTCAACACCGCTTCGGAGGCCGGCCTCGTTGGGCCGGTCGGGCAGGCGAACTACGGCGCCGCCAAGGCAGGCATCATTTCGCTAACTCTGACGGCCGCACGGGCGCTGGGCCGCTACGGCGTATGCGCCAACGCCATCTGCCCCCGCGCGCGCACCGCGATGACGGCTGACGTCTTCGGCGACGCCCCGGAGGTGGAAGCGGGCGGCGTCGACCCGTTGTCACCGGAGCACGTGGTCAATCTGGTGAAGTTCCTCTCGTCCCCGGCGGCCGCCGAGGTGAACGGTCAGGTGTTCATCGTCTACGGTCCCATGAGGCTCGGTGTGAGCCGGATCATATTAACTCAGAACAAGTTCGCCATGTCAATGAACAGCACTTCCGTATCTGAACTGTTAATTTGCCAGGTCAGAAGCACTTGGCAGGTGTCAAACTGACACACGTTCTACCTGGCGATTTCGCCCGATTAACCATGTTTTCGGCGGCTATTGCTCCATCAGCGCGCCAGCCGAGAAATTGTGCTCAGGATCACGGCCAGCAAAGTAATCCTGCAGTGTCGAACTGAGCTGCCCGGGTTCCCAAGCGGCGCCGTCGGCCACGAATTTGCGCTCCGCGGTTGGCGCGGCCACCAATGTCACCTGTGGACCGTAGACGATGAACACCTGACCGTTCACCTCGGCGGCCGCCGGGGACGAGAGGAACTTCACCAGATTGACCAC
>NZ_LZMB01000064.1 GCF_001673555.1 Mycobacterium sp. 1165178.9
TGCTGGGCAAAGAGGGCATGGGATTCATCTACCTCATGCAGAACCTGCCGCAGGAACGCATCTCGATCGCCATCATGGCGGCCGCGGCCATGGAGCAGGTGCTCGAGCAGACTCTGCAGTACACCAAGGAGCGCAAGGCATTTGGCAAGCCGATCGGCAGCTTCCAGAACAGCCGCTTCGTGCTCGCCGAGCTGGCGACGGAGGCGACCGTGGTCCGCATGATGGTCGACGAGTTCGTCCGCCTGCACCTGGACCACAACCTGACGGCGGAGCAGGCGGCGATGGCCAAGTGGTACTGCACCGAAAAGCAGGTGCATCTGATCGACCGCTGCCTGCAACTGCACGGTGGCTACGGCTACATGCGTGAATATCCCGTTGCCCGAGCCTTTTTGGATGCCCGGGTGCAAACGATCTACGGCGGCACGACCGAGATCATGAAGGAAATCATCGGACGCAGCCTCGGCGTCTAGCGTTTCGTTTGCAGGATAGCGGGCTCAGGATCGCGAACACTCGCGCGCGATATCGGTGCGGGAATGTCCGGCGATCGCCGGACCCGCCGGGTATTCGTCCGTTGTTGACACGGCGCTATTGCGGTGAGCGACAAACTGACCAGTGCGCTTCATTCGTCGGTTGTGGCGGGGGTAGAGGGTGAATGCGCCGCCGGCTCACGTACCGTCGGCGCATGTGTTTCGGGTGTGCCGACCGCGTCATCACGCATAGTCAGCCTTGCGATCTCGCGGCCGGCTCCCGCGCGCCGGGTAACCGCGGCCGACGCAATTCTGCTGTGCGAGTCGGCAGTCCGGCGTCGCCACTCTGTCTTGCGTTCCGGCCGCCTTTCGGTGCGATATCCGCAACTGCGCGCGAACAGTGGCCCGCCGAATCGCGATTCGGCCATGGGCCGGCATCATTTCGACATCGGTGTGGTATCCGTTTTTGTAAAATTCGTGATTTGACTTCGCATTTCTTGCTGGCTGGAGCAAAGTTATGCGAGCCCGACGATAAGGCTGATCGTGCGCGGGTCCATTTCCGGCGCGAGTACCGCCCGCTCGCCGGTTATGCAGATAGGGGCATAGCCGCTGAAAGAGCCATGTCCGCCGGCTGGGAGGCTTGGTAAAGGTGCAGAGAGGTCACATGCGCAAGCTGATCGGAAGCGCGCTGGTCAGCCTGACGACCACGGCACTGGCCGCGATATTGCTGGCCCCCACCGCGGTAGCGAGTCCGATAGGCGACGCCGAGGCCGCGATCATGGCGGCATGGGACAAGGCCGGCGGCGACACCTCACCGTTGGGCGCCCGTAAGGGCGACGTGTACCCAGTCGGGGATGGTTTCGCCCTGGACTTCGATGGCGGCAAGATGTTCTTCACCCCGGCCACCGGAGCCAAATTCGCCTACGGGCCTGTCCTGGATAAGTACGAGTCACTGGGCGGGCCCGCCGGCAGCGATCTGGGCTTCCCGGCCATCGACGAAGTTCCGGGCCTCGCCGGTCCGGACAGCCGGGTTATCACCTTTTCGGCCAGCGACAAGCCAGTGATCTTCTGGACGCCCGAGCACGGCCCGCACGTGGTACGCGGCGCCCTCAACACCGCCTGGGACAAGCTGGGCAGCTCGGGTGGGGTTCTCGGTGTGCCGGTCGGCGAGGAGACCTACAGCGGCGAGGTGTCCTCACAGAAGTTCAGCGGCGGGCAAGTCTCGTGGAACCGGCAGACGAAGCAGTTCACCACCGAACCGCCGGCGCTGGCCGACCAGCTGAAGGGCCTGCAGGTGGCGATCGATCCCACCGCGGCGATCAACACCGCCTGGCGCGCGGCCGGCGGCGCCACGGGGCCGCTGGGCGCCAAGCAGGGCGGGCAATATCCGGTCGGCGGCGACGGAATCGCCCAGAACTTCGCCGGGGGCAAGGTGTTCTTCACCCCGGCCACCGGCGCGAACGCGGTCGAGAGCGACGTCCTGGCCAAATACGAGTCGCTGGGCGGGCCGGTCGGCAGCGACCTGGGATTCCCCACCACCAACGAGACCGACGGCAACATCGGGCGTTCCAGCCGCGTCGTCACCTTCTCCGCGGCCGACAAGCCGGTCATCTTCTGGACGCCCGACCACGGCGCCTTCGTCGTGCGTGGGGCGATGAAGGTTGCGTGGGACAAGCTGCGCGCTCCGGCGGGCAAACTCGGCGCCCCGGTCGGCGACCAGGCCGTGAACGGCGACGTGGTTTCCCAGCAGTTCACCGGCGGCAAGATTTCGTGGAACCGGGCGAAGAACACGTTCAGCACGGATCCGTCCAACCTGGCGCCGCTGCTGTCCGGCCTGCAGGTGTCGGGTCAGGACCAGCCGAGCAATTCGGCCACGCCCGCGCACGCGAAGAAGTCCACCTGGCACTGGTGGTGGCTCATAGTCGCCATTCCGGTGCTGGCGCTGCTTGCGTTGTTGGCGTGGGTGCTGTTCGGTGGGCGGCGGCGCCGGCGCGGGCACGAGGAGGCGGCGGCCTACGCGCCCGGCCACGGCGGGAACTTCGGCTACGACGCCGACGAGCGCTGGGGACACGACGATGCCGACGTCGGCGCCGACCCGTTCGGCCTCGGCGCGACGCACCAGCCGGAACCGGAACCGGACGCCGGGAGGGTCAGCTGGCAACGTCAGGCTCCCGCCGAAAGCGACTACCGACTCGAGGAGGAAGACCCCGACGCCGTCGATACCGACTCGATCCCGGTCGTCTCCGACGAGATGCTGTCGGAGGCCGAGTATTCCGAGGCGGGCGCCGACTACACCGACTACACCGACGCCGTCCCCGAGGTTGCCGAGCCCGAGACGGCGGACGACGCCGCCTACGTCGATGCCGACGGCATCGATGAGGGTTATGTGGAGGAGGCGTATCCGGAAGACGAGTATCCCGACGTCGTTCCCAGCACCCCGCCGGAGGGCGAGGCCGTGGAGGGCGCCCTGGAAACCGCTGAGCCGGAAGACGAATACCTTGACCTCGCGCCGCCGGAACCGGATGTCGAACCCGAAGCGGACACCGCGACGGAAGCCGACATGGCGGACACCGCGGTCGGGGCCGCCGCGGTCGCCGATGCGGTCGCGCCCGCGCCTCCGGCACGAAGCGGTAGGCACGCCGCCGATGACGGGTCGGAGAACGGCCTGGCCGGCCCGGACGGGCGACCGACGATCCACCTGCCGCTCGACGACCCGTACCAGGCGCCCGATGGATACCCCATCAAGGCCAGTGCTCGCTACGGCCTGTACTACATGCCGGAGAGCGAGCTGTATCAGGACACGCTCGCCGAACTCTGGTTGTCGAGCGAAGAAGTCGCTCAGGCCAACGGCTTCACCAGGGCTGACTGACCCAGCCCGCTCGCGCGTCAGACCTTGCGAATGACCGTGACGACCTTGCCCAGCACGCTCGCGTCGTTACCCGGGATGGGATCGAACGCGGGGTTGTGCGGCATCAGCCACACTTGGCCGCCCGCGCGTTTGAACGTCTTGACCGTGGCCTCGCCGTCGAGCATCGCAGCGACGATGTCACCGTTGTCGGCGACGTTCTGCTGACGGACCACCACCCAGTCGCCGTCACAGATCGCGGCATCGACCATCGAGTCACCGACGACCTTGAGCAGGAAAAGCGTGCCTTCACCGACCAATTCGCGCGGCAGGGGAAAGACGTCTTCGACGGCCTCTTCGGCCAGGATGGGTCCGCCGGCCGCGATGCGCCCTAGCACCGGGACGAACGTGGGTTCCGGCAAGGCGTCCGAGCCGGCCACCTCGGTGGTGGGCGCGGCCACGTCGTCGTCTGCTCCTCGGACATCGACGGCTCGGGGGCGGTTGGGGTCGCGGCGCAGGTACCCCTTGCGCTCCAGGGTGCGTAGCTGGTGCGCCACCGAGGATGTCGACGTCAGACCGACGGCGTCGCCGATCTCCCGGATGCTCGGCGGGTAGCCACGGCTGGTGACCGAGGCGCGGATGACATTCAGAATGGTTCGCTGCCGTTCGGTCAGCGAGGTATCCACGGAGTGCAGCCGACCCTGGGGACCGGCCGATGAAATGTCGTTGCTGTCGCCCATGGCACTGAATGTAGCCGCACCGCGAACAAGAATCAAACATGTGTTCGAGTCGCGTGTCGTGCCGTTCGATTGTGCCGCGGATAGGCCCGAAGTCGTACGAATCACAAATGTGTAACTCTTCGAGATATCGGGTATCTGGTGCCTCGTGACAGTGGTAGAGGCCGACGAACTTGTCGGTGGTGTGATCTAGCGTTTGCTCGTGCGACACGCTTCGCTCAAATGTTCGGTTTCGAACATACAGGCGATTAGTGTCGAACACACGAGCGAGAGCTAGTTGACCGGAGGAACGAAGATGACAATCATCCACACGCCTGCGCCGCGTACCAGCAGTCTTCGGCGCCCGATCAATGGACCCATCCAGGGCGCTCGCTACGGACGCGACGGGGTGGCCCGGTCGCGCCGCCCCGCGCCGTCTCGGCCGGCGAGCGCGGCGACACGCTATTACGGCACCGGGGTGGCAATGTCCGTCGCTCCGCACCGCAGGCGGGCCACTACCTGGGCGTCGACCATCGGGCTCGCGCTGGCTGCCGGGGCGATCACGCTGTGGCTGGGTCTCGTCGCGAACGTCGGTCAGGTACTCAACGGCGACTCCACGAACTCGGCGGCCCACGTTCCCGACCGGCTCGCCGTCGTCCGCGTCGACGCGGGGGAGTCGCTCCAAGACTTCGCGCACCGGGTGGCACCCGACGCGCCGACGACCCAGGTCGCCGACCGCATCCGCGAACTCAACGACCTGCACTCGCCCAACCTGCTGGCGGGCCAGACCCTCATCGCCCCGGTCGGCTGAGCATCGTTGTGCGAAAACGGCTTTGGACTGACGATCTCTGGACGCCAATGCTGGCTGCGCACGCCCGTCGGTTCCATTAGCCGCGCAGGTCAGCGCGCGGGTACGCTCGAGGTCCTGCGGTACCTTGTCGGCGCGATGAAGGAGCGGTCATGCACTGTCCGTTCTGCCGCCATCCCGATTCGCGGGTGATCGACTCGCGCGAAACCGATGAAGGCCAGGCCATCCGGCGCCGCCGATCCTGTCCCGAATGCGGGCGACGTTTCACCACCGTGGAGACCGCGGTGCTGGCCGTGGTCAAGCGCAGCGGCGTCACCGAACCGTTCAGCAGGGAGAAGGTCATCAGCGGCGTCCGCCGGGCCTGCCAAGGGCGCCAGGTCGATGACGATGCGCTGAACCTGCTGGCCCAGCAGGTCGAAGACACCGTGCGCGCCGCGGGCTCGCCGGAGGTTCCCAGTCACGAGGTCGGCCTGGCCATTCTGGGGCCACTCCGCGACCTAGATGAGGTGGCCTACTTGCGGTTCGCCTCCGTGTATCGGTCATTTGAGTCCGCGGACGATTTCGAACGCGAGATCCAGGCGCTGCGTGATCACCGCAAAGTGGCGGCCCCAGGCTGATACCGGCCTTCCTCAATTCTCCTCAGCGGGCCGTCCCGGCCCGCATCGTCACCGGGCTAGGCTCGCTTTCATGCCCACTGACTTGCATCCCGACCTCGCGGCGCTTGCCCCGCTCCTTGGGACCTGGGCCGGCCAGGGTGCGGGCAAGTACCCGACCATCCCGCCCTTCGACTACCTCGAAGAAGTCGTGTTCGGCCATGTCGGTAAGCCGTTTCTTGCCTACGGCCAGAAAACCAAGGCGGTAGCCGACGGCAAGCCGTTGCACGCCGAAACCGGTTTTCTTCGGGTGCCAAAACCGGGTCACGTCGAATTGGTTTTGGCGCATCCCAGCGGTATCACCGAAATCGAGGTCGGCACCTACTCGGTCAGCGGTGACCTGATCGAAATGCAGATGTCGACCACTTCCGTCGGGTTGACGCCCAGCGCCAAAGAGGTGACCGCGCTCGGTCGTTCGTTCCGCATCGACGGCGACGAACTCACCTACACGGTGCAGATGGGTGCGGTCGGGCAACCGTTGCAGGACCACCTCGCCGCCGTATTACACCGGCAGCGCTGAGCGCTCTACCCATCGGTCGTCGTCAGTCGAGTTGTCGCACACCGTCGTTGACGACCCGCCCGGCCACCCCGACCCAGCCCTCGGCGCTCCACCTCGTGTCGATGACCGAGCCCTTGCCCTGGGTGATCCGCAGGCTCTGGCTCAGGTAGTCGGTGATACGCATCGCCGCCGACCCGGTCGCCTCGTCCTCCACCACACCGAGGTTGGCGGCGAACACGCGCGCCCGCAGCGACCCGGCCGCCCGGTCGGTCCAGGCCCACGGTAGTGCGCGGTGTCATCGGGATAATCCGCGTCATCGGCGGCCAGAACCTTGTCGGCCGAAGCGAATTCGTGCAGGGCGAAGTCGGGCGCCCATTCCGCGCGAGCGTTGATGCTGGCGCGGTCGTCGTCGCAACCCACTTGCAGGATCCCGGCCCGCACCCGCAGCGTGGTGATCGGCGAACCGATCTCGCGCAGCCACCATGTCGCGCCGACGGTCGGGTGGCCGGCGAAGGGCAGTTCGGTTCGCGGCGTGTAGATGGTGGCGTGCGCGCTGGCGGAGCCGCGCACCGGCAGGTCGACGAAAACCGTCTCGCTGTAGCCCAATTGGGTTGCCAGTCGCTGCCAGTGTGCGGGCTCGACCTGGCGGGCGTCCACCACGCCCAGCGGGTTACCGAAGTTGCCGTCCGAATCGGTGAACACCCGCAGCACCGTCACGCCGATCCCCATGAGCCGACTGTACGGCGCCGCGGGGGGCCGCACAGATCGAGGCGATCAGGTGGCGCTGCGTTCGTCGGAACCCATGGCGTTCAGCACTGCGACACGAGTGGGAGCGGGGCCCGAGACGGCCTGCTCGCCGCCGCCGGTGCGTAGCAGTTCGCGAAGGCTGGCCTGGTCGTACTCGGCGGGGGCGGTGGAATCGATGAAACGCTCGACGACGTCGATGAAGCGGGCCGGGTCGTCGTGAAAGGGGAAGTGCCCGGAACCTTCGAAGATTTCGAGACGGGAGCCCGGCATCGCGGCATGCGCCATCCAAGCGTGCCGGACGGGGACCACCACATCCTTTGTGCCCCAAATGATTTGCACCGGGATCGCCTCGGTCAAATAACATCGGTCCAGCATGGTGACGATCTGCCCGCGCCAATCCACCACGGCGCGCAGGGTCCGGCTGAACGCCGCGGACGCCGTCGGTTCGGGCAGGTCGTCGAGGATGCGCAGCACGTTGGGCAGATCGCGGCCCAGCCCGGTGCTGCCCAGCGCCATGCCCAGGACACGTCCCATGAGCTGAACCGCCGGCAGCACCAGCGGCAACCGCAGCACGGCGATCGCCTCGCTGCCCATCGGCAGCGAGGCGCAGCGCAGGACGAAGTTGACGTCCTTGGTCACGCCTCCGGCCCCGACCAGGATCAGCCGTTCCAC
>NZ_LZMB01000065.1 GCF_001673555.1 Mycobacterium sp. 1165178.9
CCGCCCCGGCGCGGTCATCTTGGCGGACAACGTGATTCGGCAGGGACAGATCCTCGATCCGGAATCCAACGCTCAGGCGCAAGCTGTGCGTCAAACGCTACAGGCGATGGGCGAGGATCCGCGGCTGGACACTGCGGTGATCCAGACGGTGGGCGCCAAGCACTGGGACGGCTTCGCGCTCGCGCTGGTGCGTTAGCGCGGGGCGAGGTCGGCGACGGCCTGCTCGGCCGAAATGAGTTCGCCTATCCGCAAAGCCGTGTCGCCGGCGTACAGGGCCGCGCTGTCCAACCAGGAATCGGGCACGCCGGCCACGGGTGCCAGCGGCGTGAAGAACGGGAGGGCCGGCGACTGCAGACGCATCAGCGGCCCCGCGTCGAAATAGCCCAGCGCCGACAGCGGGCGGCTGGCCGCGTTCAGGGCGGCGGGCAGCGCCTTGGCCTTCCCGTCTTGGCCGCACCACCGGCGGGTGGCCGCGTTGGGCACGACGCGGTGGCGCAACGGCCAGCTCAGGCCGAACAGGTTCGTTTCGATCGTCCTGTCCGCCCGGAGGATTCGCCGCTGGTACTCGCGGCTCGCGTTGGCTTCGTGCGTCAACAGGAATCGCGTGCCGGCGATGACACCGCTGGCGCCGGCATCCAGCGCGGCGCGGGTATCGGGACCGGTGGCGACACCGCCGGCCACGAACACCGGGCGGTTGGCGGCCACGGTGAGGGCGTGTGGCAGAAAGTCCAGCGCCGCCATGGTTCCCACGAGATGGCCACCGGCCTCGCGTCCCTGAGCGATCAAACCATCGGCGCCGCAAGCGATCGCGGTACGCGCCTGCGCTTCGGTGCCCACCATGACGAATACGAAGATCCCGGCATCGCGTAGGTGCGCGACGAGCCCACGCTTCTCGCCGAACGCCAGCACGACGGCGTCCACCCGGGCGTCGACGCAGACGGAGACGTGACGACGATGGACGAAGGGCATCAACAGGTTTACCGCGACGGCGCGGTCCGGAGCCTGCGCGCGCACCTGTTCGATCGACGCTCGGAGCCGGCGGGGCGTGTCGATGCCCAACGTGCCGAGCCCGCCCGCCCGGGCGACCGCGCCCGCCAACGCCGGGCCCGCCAGTCCGCCACCCATGCCGGCCTGTCCGACCGGTACATCGAGGCGCAGCCGGTCCGCGATATCCATGCCCTGAGACGCTACGCGCCATATAGTTACGGCCACGCAGAGCGGTCCCGTGGCGCCGCTTTTCATTTGCTGGCGCCTGGCGTACCGGCGTAATCTTGATCACAGATGGATGGGTGCAGTCCGGCTCAAAAGGCTTGCTGCATAACAGAAAGGTCACAAAATGAGTACAGTCCATTCATCAATCGATCACCATCCCGATCTGTTGGCTCTGCGTGCGCGCTACGAGCGCGTCGCCGAGTCGATGAGCGCGCATGTCACGTTCGGCCTGGCCCTGCTGACGGGCCTGTATGTGGCCGCGTCGCCGTGGATCGTTGGATTCAACGCCACGGCATCGCTCGCCACGTCCGACCTGATCGTGGGGATCGCGGCGGCGTTCTTGGCCTACGGGTTCGCGACGACGCTGGATCGCGCGCACGGCATGACCTGGACGTTGCCGGTGCTGGGCGTGTGGGTCATCGTCTCGACTTGGATCCTGCCGGGTGTCACGATGAGCGCCGGCATGACCTGGTCGAATGTCGTCGCGGGTGCGTTGTTGACATTCTTGGGCCTCAACGCGACCTACTTCGGCATGCGCACACGCGCGTCGGGCACGCACGCGTAGCCGCGAACTCGGTTAAACCGCAAGGCGATTCGCTCGGCCCGGGCCGGATCCCACGGCCCGGGGCGGCGATCAGCCGCAGACCGCGCCGATCGCGGCCGAGCTGACCAGCTTTACATACTTGGCCAGCACGCCGGTCTTGTAGCGCGGCTCCGGCGGGGCGAAACCCTTTCGGCGAGCCTCGAATTCGGACGGGTCGGTCAGCACGTCGAGCACATGGTTGGCCACGTCCAGGCGGATGCGGTCGCCGTCGTGCAGGAAGGCGATCGGTCCGGCGTCGACCGCCTCGGGCGCGATGTGACCGACGCACAGGCCGGTGGTCCCGCCGGAGAACCGGCCGTCGGTCAGCAGCAGCACGTCCTTGCCCAGACCGGCTCCCTTGATGGCACCGGTGATCGCCAGCATTTCGCGCATGCCGGGGCCGCCCTTGGGGCCTTCGTAGCGGATCACCACGGCGTCACCCTTGGTGATGGTGCCGTCCTCCAAGGCGTCCAGCGCCGCCCGCTCGCCGTCGAAAACCCTTGCGGTGCCCTCGAACACATCGGAATCGAAACCCGCCGACTTCACCACCGCCCCCTCGGGCGCCAGCGAGCCCCGCAGGATGGTGATCCCGCCGGTCGGGTGGATGGGATTGCTCAGCGCGCGCAGCACCTTGCCGTCCGGGTCGGGCGGCGCGATCTCGGCCAGGTTCTCGGCCACCGTCGCGCCGGTCACCGTCAGGCAGTCGCCGCGCAGCAGCCCGGCGTCCAGCAACGCCTTCATCACCACCGGCACGCCGCCGATGTGGTCGACATGGGACATGACGTGGCGCCCAAACGGCTTCACGTCAGCGAGGTGTGGAACCTTCGACCCGATCCGGCTGAAATCGTCGAGTGAGAGCTCGACGCCGGCCTCGTGGGCGATGGCGAGCAGGTGCAGCACCGCGTTGGTCGACCCGCCGAACGCCATCACCACCGCGATCGCGTTGTCGAAGGCCTCCTTGGTGAGGATGTCGCGGGCGGTGATGCCGCGCCGGAGCAGCTCGACGACGGCCGCGCCGCTGCGCCGCGCGAACCCGTCGCGGCGGCGGTCGGTCGCCGGTGGCGCCGCGCTGCCTGGCAACGACATCCCGAGCGCCTCGGCCGCGCTGGCCATCGTGTTGGCGGTGTACATGCCACCGCACGCGCCCTCACCGGGGCAGATCGCGCGTTCGATAGCGTCGACGTCCTCGCGTGGCATCAGGCCCCGGGCGCAGGCACCGACCGCCTCGAACGCGTCGATGATGGTGACCTCGCGCTCGCTGCCGTCGGACAGCTTGGCCACCCCGGGCAGGATGGACCCCGCGTAAAGGAACACCGAGGCCAGGTCGAGCCGTGCGGCTGCCATCAGCATTCCGGGCAGCGACTTGTCGCACCCGGCCAGCAGCACCGATCCGTCGAGCCGCTCGGCCTGCATCACCGTCTCGACGCTGTCGGCGATCACCTCGCGCGACACCAGCGAGAAGTGCATCCCCTCGTGCCCCATCGAGATGCCGTCGGACACCGAGATGGTGCCGAACTCCAGCGGGTATCCGCCGGCCGAGAACACGCCCTCCTTGACCGCCTTGGCGAGCCGGTCCAGCGAGAGGTTGCACGGGGTGATCTCGTTCCAGGACGACGCCACCCCGATCTGCGGCTTGGCGAAGTCTTCGTCTCCCATGCCTACGGCCCGCAGCATGCCCCGGGCGGCGGCCTTCTCCAGGCCGTCGGTGACGTCACGACTACGCGGCTTGATGTCGGCGGTGGTCGCCGAATCGGTGGTGGGCATCGTTCAAGTATGCGCTGGCCAGTCCCGATGGCCATTTCCGGGGTTATACCCCAATGGGGTATAACCTGGAGTTCGGCGTGATGCCGCCGCAGGGCGGGCGACTCAGCAGGGGTGACAAATGACGAACGACCACGGGTATTCGCAGCAGAAGGACAACTACGCCAAGCGGCTGCGGCGCATCGAGGGCCAGGTGCGTGGCATCGCCCGGATGATCGAGGAGGACAAGTACTGCATCGACGTCCTCACCCAGGTCAGCGCCGTCAACAGCGCCCTGCGCTCGGTCGCCCTGAATCTGCTCGACGAGCACCTGAGTCACTGCGTCACCCGCGCCGTCGCCGAGGGCGGCGACGATGCTCAAGCCAAGCTCGACGAGGCGTCCGCCGCGATCGCGCGGCTGGTTCGTTCTTGATCGGTGATGCAGTTGAGACCTTCGCTGCGGCCGTGATGCGGGGGCAGGCGTGGTTGCGGTCCGTACGGTAAGGCAGTGTGATCGCATTAGGCGCGACAACCCAGGAAGTGGGTAGTCCGGCCGATACAGAAGCCATGACTGCCGAAATCAACGCTGCCGCGCGAACGTGGACCCCACGGATCGCGGCTCAGTTGGCTGTGCTGGCGGCCGCGGCCTTCACCTACGTCACCGCCGAGATTCTGCCGGTCGGCGCGCTGCCGGCCATCGCTCGCGACCTGCACGTCAGTCTGTTCGCGGTCGGAACGCTGCTGACCTGGTATGCCTTCGTGGCGGCCCTGACGACGTTTCCGCTGGTGCGCTGGACCGCGCATTGGCCGCGGCGGCGCGCGCTCATGCTCAGCCTGACCTGCCTGACGGTCTCGCAGGCGATCTCGGCACTGGCGCCCAATATCGCCGTGCTGGCCGCCGGCCGGGTGCTCTGCGCGATCACCCATGGCCTGCTGTGGGCGGTCATCGCACCGATCGCGACCCGGCTGGTGCCGCCGAGCCATGCGGGGCGCGCCACCATGTCGATCTACGTCGGCACCAGCCTCGCGCTGGTGGTGGGGAGCCCCCTGACCGCGGCCTTGAGCCTGATGTGGGGCTGGCGCCTGGCCGTCGTGTGCGTCACCGTCGCGGCCGCCGCCGTCACGTTCGCCGCCCGGCTGATGCTGCCGGAGATGGTGCTCACCGAGGACCAGCTCGCCCACGTGGGCCCCAGGTCACGACACCACCGCAACCCCCGGCTGATTCTGGTGAGCGTGCTGGCGATGATCGCGGTCACCGGCCACTTCGTGTCCTACACCTTCATCGTCGAGATCATCCGCAACGTCC
>NZ_LZMB01000066.1 GCF_001673555.1 Mycobacterium sp. 1165178.9
CCGGCGCGCCACCGTGCTGATCGTGTGGGCGTTCGCCGATGAGCAGCCCAGCTTCCAGGCCACCAACGCCGGCACCGAGCGCGCACCGGTCATCCCGCACAGCCCATCACGCTCGATCTCGGCCACGATCTGCACCATGCGCCCATCAATCGCATTGCGCTGACCGGCCAACTCCGCCATCTCCTCGAACAACACCTCAAGACGATCCTTCGGGCGCACTTCGACGCTGGCTGCGATCGCGGTCAGGGACATGACATCAGCATTGCAGGGGGGTACGACAAAACTCGCCCACCCATTACAGCGGCGGCTACTCAGCCATCGATGTGCGTCGGCGGGTCGGCGAAGGTGAAATCCGTGGGCTGCTGGCCGGGGCCCATCAGATCGCAGTGATTGTCGGGCACGAGGTAGGAACTCATGCCATTGGGAACCAGGCGGGTGACGGCCACACAACGTTGCCAAGTGCCGTCGGGCTGGACGGGTCCGTCGCACTTGCTGAGTACGGGTCCCCCGTACACACAGCCGGCGCTTGCCGGCGGCGCTGCGGCGACCAGCTCCGCGGCCATCAATAGGCCGGCTAATCCTGAAACGATGTGGCGCTTCATGGTTGCCTCCCGTCAACGACGCTACCGCTCGCGCGAGTGCGAACACACGGTTTAGCCGCGTTTGATCCCCACCGGAGCGGGCACGCGGCATCAATGTCAGTCACAACCTTTCAAGACCTGCCGTTGGCCGATCGTGATCGCAAATGGGATGGCGGCGCGGCCGAAAAGCGGGTGCGTAAATGGGCCGATGCACAGGACGGTCCGAACCAGAAATACCGCAACGCGCACGTCTGGTACGACGCCGACAAGAAGGACAAGTTCACGGGCTACAAGTTGCTGATCGCCGACATCATCGACGGCAACCTGAAGGTCGTGCCGCGCGGCGTGATGGCGGCGGGCGCAATCATGGACGGGGCGCGGGGCGGTATCGACGTGCCGAAGTCCGATGTTGATCGGATCAAGGGGCACTTGGCGAAGTACTACAAGAAGATGGGTGAAAGTCCGCCGTGGGAACGGGGCTAGACCCTGACCATGAGTTCCGATAGCCCGCGCAGCGTGACGTTGGGCTTGTACTCGGGCTCACCGTCCAGTCGGGCCTTGGGGAAACGCGCCGTCACCGCCGACAGGGCGACCCCGGCTTCCAGCCTGGCCAGTGGCGCGCCCAGACAGTAATGCGCGCCACGACCGAACCCTAAGTGCCGCAGCGTTTTCCGATCCGGGTCGAAGACGTCGGGCCGGTCATATTCGGCGGGATCGCGCTGCGCGGCGGCGGTCAGCAGCATCATGATGTCGCCGCCGGGCACCTCGATGCCCCCAATGGTCATGTCGGCGCCGGCGGTTCGCGCGATCATCTGCACCGGCGGGTCATAGCGCAACGTCTCCTCGATGACCGCGGGAGCGCGGTTGGCGTCGGCGCCGAGCGCGGTCCATTGCGACGGTTGGCGCAGCATTGCCAGCACCGCGTTGCCGATCAGGTTCACCGTGGTCTCGTGGCCGGCGACCAGCAACAGGACGCAGGTGGAAACGATCTCCTCGGCGGTCAATTGGTCGCCCGACTCCTCCACGGCAATCAGACCGGACATCAGGTCGTCGCCGGGCCTCGAACGTCGCCGGTCGATCAGATCGTGCAGGTACTCACGCAACCACGTTCCGGCGGCCATCCGTTCTTTCAGGTTGTCTGACGGCGTTCCGGTGAAGGCGACGAACGGGTCGAGTGACTGCGCCAGCAGCGCGGACACCCGGCTGAATTGCGGCTCGTCCTCGAGGGGCACGCCGAGCAGTCGGCAAATGACCGCCACCGGCAGTGGGTACGCCAGGTCTTCCACTACTTCGAACCGCCCCTTTTCGGCGATCCGGTCGAGCAACCCGTCGATCAGCGCGGTGATGTCGGGCCGCAGCGCGCTCACCACCTTGGGCGCGAACGCCTTGCTGACCAGGTTGCGCAACCGGGTGTGGTCCGGCGGATCCAGAAACAGGAACCCCGGGGGGCTCGGCGGCGGCGCCTCGGCACCGGCCTCGATGAGCTGGCGGGTCTGCGCCTCAACCTGCGCGCGCCCCGCTGTCGAGTTGTTCCTGTCGTTGCTCGACGACGGATGCCGCAAGGCGTCGTCGCAGTCACGGTAAGTCGAGAACACCGCGAGGTTGCCCTGCGGCAACGCGAACGACCCGCGTTCACGAAACTGCGCGAACAGCAGGTAGGGGTCCGCACGTACCGCCGGGTCCAGCAGCCGTACCAACAGTTCGTCGGGTTTCGTGGACTCGGCAGGCGCGGTCGTCATCCCGACATTGTGCCCGCCTGCGGCGGCGCCCCACTCAGCGGCGCAAGAACTCACCATGTGGCCGGCCAGCGCCGCTCCCGCGTCCTTCTCTAAGAACTGCCCGGCACCGTTGATCACTGGGGTGTAAGGGAAATCGGGTACATCGTCAAACCGGCCGCGGGTGTTCGCAGCGTCTGCATGTCATGTCCCTTCGGATAGCCCGGCCAGGGCCGGGTCCGCCATCAAGCGATCGAGAAAGCCGTGCTGACTTTTCAGCAATTTGACGCGTGCCGTTGCCACCGCGAACCAGCCCACGCGATCGACTTCGGGAAACTCCCGCAGCGTGCCCGATCCTTTCGGCCACTCCAATTCGAAAGTGTTGCTGCGCGCGTCGGCGATGTCGAGGTCGCTGTGAACGGCGTAGACGGTGACAACTTTGCCGCCGGATTGCTTCAGCTGGCCGAGGTCGATGCGGGGCCCGGCCGGCACGGGCAATCCCAG
This sequence comes from Mycobacterium sp. 1165178.9, assembly GCF_001673555.1. GTDB lineage: Bacteria > Actinomycetota > Actinomycetes > Mycobacteriales > Mycobacteriaceae > Mycobacterium. Next base: position 2,801 of record NZ_LZMB01000066.1, read on the forward strand.
CTCCTCGGAGAACTCACGCTGCCCGGCCGCCCAGGGATCCTCCCCGTCGGTGTACTCGCCCTTCGGGATCGACCACGCGCCGTCATCTTTGCGGGCCCAGAATGGCCCGCCCGGATGCGCCACCAAGACCTCGACGACGCCGTCGCGGGTCCGGTACAACAACACACCCGCGCTCAGTCTGGCCATCGAGTCCTATTCTCCCACAGCGCGTTCCAGATCCTTGAGTGAGGACTCCAGGTGCGCGAGCAGTCGTTGCAGGTGCGGCACGCTGCGCCGGCACCCCACCAGGCCGAAGTCCAGATTTCCGGCGTTGCTGGCCAGCGTGATGTTCAGCGCTTGGCCGTCCAGCGCGATGGACAGCGGGTAGTTGCCATCGAGCCGTGCGCCCCCGTAGTAGATCGGCTGCGTCGGGCCGGGCACGTTCGAAATGATGATGTTGAACGGCGGTGACGTCGAAGACACCCAGCCCGGGACCGCCGCCAGCGCCAACGCTGACGTATTAACGGCTGACAGCGCCAGCGCTTGGAACCGCGGCAACTGGGAGAACACTTTCTTGTTGCTGCGCATCGAGTCGCTGATGGTCAGCAGACGCTGCGCGGGGTCCTCGGCGTCGGTCGCGAGGTTGCACAGAATGGCTCCGACCAGGTTGCCACCAGCGTCGGCTTCTTCCTCGGTGCGCAGGCTCACGGGGACCATCGCGATAAGCGGTGTGTCCGGCAGCGCATCCTGCTCGAGCAGGTAGTAGCGCAGGGCGCCGGAGCACATCGCCAGGACGACGTCGTTCACCGTGACCCCCGCCGCCTTCTTCACGTTCTTGATGCGGTCCAGTGACCAGGACTGCGCCGCGCACCGGCGGGCGCCGCCGATCTTGACGTTCAACATTGTCTTCGGCGCCGCGAAAGGCAACGTCAGTTGCTGCTCGAACAGCGCCGCGCGCACCAGCCCTAACGTTGAGGGAGCCAGTGCCGCAAGGGATCCCGCCGTGCGGGCCAATGAGCTCAATGGAGATGAAGTACTGGATTTGCGCTTCGGTTTACGCAGCGTCCACGGGGCGCGAATCTCGTGGTCCTCGGGGTCGGTGGTCAATGCGCGCTGCATCAGCTTCTGCGCGGAGACACCGTCGATCAGCGCGTGGTGCACCTTCGTGTAGATAGCGAATCGGCCGTCTTTCAGGCCTTCGACGATGTGCGTCTCCCACAGCGGACGGTGACGATCGAGCAGGCTGCTATGCCACCGCGAGGTCAGCTCCAGCAGTTCGCGAACCCGCTTAGGCGACGGCAGCGCCGAGCGTCGGACGTGGTAGTCGATGTCGACGGCGTCGTCGTACGACCAGCCCAGGTTCGCGATTCCGCCGACAAAACTCGCGGGATGCTTGCGAAACGTGGGCTGGAAATCCCGCTGATCGGCCAGGCTCTTATAGAGCTCGCGAACGAACCCGCGGCCGGCGCCCGGCGGCGGCTCGAACAACTGCAAGCCTCCGACATGCATGGGATGTTCGCGAGATTCTCCCAGGAGAAAGATCGCGTCGGTGGGCTTTATCAGTTCCATCCACCTATTAGACCCATTTCGGCCTGATCCGGAAAGCTCTCGCGAGATCGACCGATGTCAGCTCATTGGGTGACGACCGACCATGTCGAGGTCGCGATCAGATCTCCGCGATCCAGCCCCGCGGCGCGGTGCTCGTGCACCTTGGCGTACTCCTGGGTGGTCACCATGTCGATGAAGGCCTGCGGGGTCGGGTACTCGACGACGAGAATCGCGTCCCACCAAGGCTGTTGGCCCTCCCCGATGACCACCGACGGGGCACCCCCGGCATAGCGCAGCGTTGCACCTACGCGTTCCAGGTGTGGGGCCACTTCTCGGCCATATTGCAGGTAGCTCTCCAGGCCGCCCTCGGGCTTGAACTTCAACAAGTTGACCATCACCACCGGCGCATCAGACGGTCGCGCCGCGAGCGCGGCGAACTGCTCGGGCGTGGGCTTTAATCCGCTCATGTGAATCTCCTTGCGCCGTTTCTTTCTACGAGCTTGCGGGGCGTCGTTACAACAGATCCGTGATGGTCTTCAAGCCGGCCTCATAGAGCACGCCGGGCAGCATCCCTCCGTCGCATTCAATGGTGGTTCCGTTGACGAAGTCGGCCTGTCCGCCGGCGAGAAAAACGCAGACCCGCCCGACTTCGGCGACCTCGCCGGCGCGGCGCATCGGGACTGCGGCGAAATACTTTGCGCCCTCGGGGTCGTCCTTGGGTAGCACGAAAGATCGGAAGTTCTCCGTCATCGTCGGCCCCAGGGCGATGCAATTGACCCGCACGGCGGGTCCCCACTCTTCGGCCAGCGACCGGGTGAGGTGGTTGAGGCCGCTTTTGGCCGCCCCATAGGAGACCAGGGTGGGGGATCCGGCCGGATGCCCGGCCCCGCTGGAGATGTTGATGATGCAGCCGACACCGTCCTGGGCGTGCATCTGCCGATAGGCGCGGATCGCGAACCACAGCGGGCTGATCAGGTTCATTTGCACGGCGAAGGCATGAAACAGCGCCGTGCGCGCGTATTCGTCATCGTCGGCGGGCGCGCCCTGAATCCGTTGCACCAGTTCGGGAATGCTCTCGGCATGCGGCGCCGGGACGGTGCCTCCGGCATTGTTCACCAGGATGTCGACTCGACCGTGGGTGGCCACAACGTCGGCGACGAACGCGTCGATCGAGCGATAGTCACCCTGATCGCACACCCTCTGGGAGGCGCGGTCCGCCCAGTCCGGCTCGATGCCGGGGATGGTGTCGAGCGGTGACCGTGAGCAGCCGACCACGGTCGCACCGGCGCGCAGCAGTTCATGGGCGATGCCCACGCCCACGCCGCGGCTGGTGCCGGTGACGATGGCGATCTTGCCGTCAAGGGCGCTCATCAACAAACCCTCTCACAAACCGTTCGTTGTTGACAGTCACTGTCACCAAGTCATAGCCTGCCAATTCATTCGCGCGCACCGTCCGTCCGGGAGGTCAATGATGGGTAGCCCAGCCAAACTCCGTGTCGTCCAATGGGCCACCGGCGGCGTCGGCAAAGCGGCGATCGGGTGCGTGATCAATCACCCGCGGCTGGAGCTGGTGGGATGCTGGGTACATAGCGCGGACAAGAACGGTGTCGACGTCGGCCGGATCATCGGGACAGAAGACCTCGGCGTCACCGCCACCACCAGCATCGACGAGATACTGGCGCTGGACGCCGACTGTGTCATGTACAGCCCGCTGATACCCAACGACGACGAAGTGATCGCCATCCTGCGGTCCGGCAAGAACGTGGTCACACCCGTTGGCTGGGTCTACCCGGATCCGGACAACAAGCGTCACCGGGCCGTCGCCGAAGCCGCGACGGAAAGCGGTGTGACGCTGCATGGTTCGGGCATCCACCCTGGCGGCATCACCGAGCGGTTCCCGCTCATGGTGTCCTCGCTGTCGTCGGCGATCACGCACGTGCGTGCCGAAGAGTTCTCCGACATCCGCACCTACAACGCCCCGGACGTGGTGCGCCACATCATGGGGTTCGGCGGTACGCCCGAGGAGGCCACTCAAGGGCCGATGGCCGGCCTGCTCGAAGCGGGCTTCAAGCAGTCGGTGCGGATGATCGCCGATCACATGGGCTTTCGCATCGATCCCAACATCAGAACCATCCAGGACGTCGCCGTGGCGACCGCCGACATCGACTACGACCCTTTCCCGATCACGACCGGCACCGTGGCCGCGCGCCGGTTCCGCTGGCAGGCGCTCGTCGATGGCGAGCCGGTCATCACCGCGGCGGTCAACTGGCTGATGGGTGAGGAGAACCTGGACCCGGCCTGGAATTTCGGCGGCCGGGGTGAGCGCTTTGAGGTGGAGATCACCGGCGACCCCGACGTAAGCCTCACCTTCAAGGGTCTGCAGCCGGAGACGATCGCGGAAGGCCTGGTGAAGAATCCGGGCGTCGTGGTCACCGCCAACCATTGCATCAACGCCATTCCCGACGTCTGCGCCGCCGAGCCCGGCATCAAGACCTATCTCGACTTGCCGTTGTTCGCCGGGCGTCCGGCTCCCGGGCTCGCCGCGGCGAAGTCATGACCGAAAAGAGTGTGCTTGACGACGTGTCGTTCTGTCATCTCGTCGTCGGCGTCACCGACATGGACCGCGCCCTGGCGTTCTACCGCGATGTGCTGGGCATGGAGATGATCTTCGAAACCCTCATCTCCGGGGAGCCTTTCGACGCGGCATTGCACTCGAACCGTAGGCACGAGGGCCGGGTGGTCGGCGGGTTGCTGGGCGGGCTGATGATCGAGCTGTTGTCGATCGGTGCCGACCCACCCCAACAGCGGCAGCGGCGCGGCATCACCGGGATTCACAACGTGTCGCTGTCGGTGACCGATCTCGATGACTCCCACCGCCGCGTCATCGACGCCGGCTACACCCCCGACCAGGAGCCCTTCGAGATAGGCGGTGTCCGAATGTTTTTCGTCAAGGATCCGGATGGGACGCCGGTCGAGTTCATCGAACTGCCCGCCGGGGCGCGGAGTACCTACGAAATGCACCGGGGCGTACCCCTGCGGATGGGGCCTGCCCGATGAGCTACAGCCACCTCGATTCGATGCGCGGGCATGTGGCGATCGTCACCGGTGCCGCTCAGGGCGTCGGAAAGGGCGTCGCCACCGCGCTGCTCGAACGCGGCGCGCAGGTGCTGCTGGTTGACATCCAGAACGAGGTCCTGAACCGCACCACCGCCGAACTCGAGACGATCGGACCGGTGGAACAGCTCGTCGCCGATCTGCGCGACCCGGACAGCGCGCAGCGCATCGCGGCCGCGGCTGTAAACGCCTTCGGCACGGTGCACGGCTTGGTCAACAACGCCATCGCCACCAACGAGCCCAAAGCGTTTGTCGACATCACCATCGAAGACCTGGCCCTCGGCTATGACGTAGGCCCCCGCGCTACGTTCCTGCTGATGCAGGCCGTGCATCCGTTGATGGTGGAGGCCGGCGGCGGGTCGATCGTCAACCTCGGTTCGGGCACGGGCACCGGCGGGGAGCCCAAGTGGGGCGGCTACGCCGCCGCCAAGGAGGGCATCCGCGGGTTGTCAAAGGTGGCGGCGCTCGAATGGGGGCGCGACAACATCCGCGTCAATGTGATCTGCCCCTTCGCCGAATCAGACGGCGTCAAGTTCTGGAAGTCGTTCGCGCCCAAGGAGTACGACAAGGCCGTGGGGCGGGTTCCGATGAAGCGGATAGGGGACGTTCGGACCGACGTGGGTGCGCTGGTGGCGTTCTTACTGGGCGATGATGCCACGTTCATCACCGGACAGACCATTCACGTCGACGGCGGGATCGGCTGCTTCCGATGACCTTTCCGATCAGACCCGAGTCGCTTCGCGACCGGCAGCGCGCACAGATCCGGGCCGAGATCCGGCGTGCGGCGTTCCGCCTGTTCGTCGAGCGCGGGTACGATGCGGTGACCACCGAGGAAATCGCCACGGCCGCAGGTGTTTCCCCGCGCACGTTCTTCCGGCACGTGCCGGCCAAGGAAGAGCTTCTCCTCGCACCAGTGCGCTACGGTGGCGCCGCGATCGTCAACCTCCTCGAGGGGCGGCCCGCCGCCGAGTCGCCCGACGTCGCCTTGATCAACGCCATCATCACCCGGACCCGCTCATTCGAGCAGGCCGACACCGAAGAGTGGCGCGAAGCCCTGCTGATGGTTCCCGACCTACTTGACAAGGTCACCGTGCACCGGCCGGCCGACAAGGAGCGGGCGACCAAACTCATTGCCGAACGGATGGGTGTCGATTCCGAGGCCGATCTCCGCCCGGGGCTGCTGGTCCAACTGGCCTTCGCCGCAGCAGACTTCGCGTTCCAGCAATGGGTGCGGCAGTCCGGGAAGCCACGGCCGTTGGACCGTTATGTCGCCGATGCGTTGGACGCGGTCCGAAGCCCGCACTGGAAACGGAAGTGAGCCGGTCTCAGCGCCGCTGCACCACTTCGGGATTGGCGATCCGGATGGGCGCCCCGTCCAGCCAGGCCACCACTGATTCCACGGTGTCGGCGTAGAAGGCACCCAGCATTTCGCGCGTGACGTACCCCAGGTGGGGAGATAGCGTGACATTTGGAAGCAGCCGCAGTCGATGGTCTTTCGGCAGCGGCTCGGTGTCATAGACGTCCAACCCGGCGCCGGCGATGCCACCGGTTTGCAGCGCGCCCAGCAGCGACGCCTCGTCGATGATCGGGCCCCTGGAGGTGTTGATCAGGTAGGCGCTGGGCTTCATCAGTGCCAGCTCGGCTCCGCCGACCAGTCCCCGGGTGCGTTCCGACAGCACCAGGTGAATGGAGACCACGTCCGAGGATTCGAAAAGCGTGGCTTTATCGACCCGGCGTGCGCCCGCGCTGGTGGCGGCGTCCTCGGTCAGATTTTGGCTCCACGCAATGACATCCATGCCAAAGACCTTGGCGTATTCGGCCATGCGTCTACCGACTCTGCCCAGGCCAAGAAGCCCGAGTGTCTTGCCGGACAGGGTCACGCCCACACTGGTCTGCCACCCCCCGTGACGCATGTTGCGATGCTCGTCGGCGAGATTGCGCACCGTCGCAATCATCAGCCCCCAGGCAAGTTCCGGCGTGGCATCGCGCATTGACCTGAACCGGGGATGGGTAAAATCCGAATGCGCCACCAGGATCGAGTGTTCGCTGGCCGCGGCTATGTCCAGGTTCGGCAGGCTCCTGCCGACGATCGTGATCAGCTTCAGGTCCGGTAGCCGCTCGATCAAGGTCCGCGGAAACGCCATGCGCTCGCGCAGGGTGCACACCACATCAAACGGCAGTAGCGCACCGACGGCCTCGTCCTCGGCAAGGTGCCGGTCGAAAACGGTTACCTCGGCCCGCTTTTGCACCGGCGTCCAATCGGCAACCTGCAAGGCCACACCGGCGTAGTCATCGAGAATCGCTACCCTGGGCATGCGGTCTCCCCACTCCCGTGCATGGCTCACTGGAACACTACGTCGCGGGTGGCGTCAAGACCGCGACCCGACTTGACCACGCTCAGACCGTAATCACCGGCGGATAGGGCAGATCCGTGCTGCTATGCGGGTCTACATGCGCCGCCCGGCCGAGATAGGGGAAGGCGCGTTGCGGACAGGCGGGCCGGTCGCAGATCTTGCAGCCCGCGCCGATCGGCACGATCGACTCGACGTTGTTCGGATCGATCCCGACGGAGTAGATGAGTTTCCCGGCGTGGGCAACGTCGCAGCCCAGGCCGATCGCGAAGGTCTTGTCCGGACCGAGATAACGGCTTGGCTCGCTCGTCGTGGTCCTGGCGATCCAGAAGTAGGTGCGCTCATCGGGCATCTGCGCGACTTGGGTCAGGAACTGTCCGGGCCGGGAAAACGCGTGATGCACAACCCACAGGGGACAGTTTCCGCCGACACGGGAAAAGTGAAATGCCGTGGCGGACTGGCGTTTTGAGATGTTTCCCGCGCTGTCGGTGCGGACGAAGATGAACGGCACGCCGCGGGCGCTAGGTCGTTGCAGGGTGGACAACCGGTGGCAGATGGTTTCGAACCCCACCTCGAATCGCCTTGCCAGCTGGTCGATGTCATAACGGACGCTCTCGGCGGCATCGAGAAATCTCAGGTAGGGCAGCAGCAGCGCGCCGGCGAAATAATTGGCCAGCCCGATGCGGGCTACGCCGCGGGCATCGTCGCTGAGCTGATCGTCGCCGGCGATGATCCCGGTGATCAGCCTGGCCTGGGTCAGCAGGGCGATCTGGGTGGCGAGCTGAAAGGCGCGTTGGCCGGGGTGAAGCCACCGGGCCAAATACACGGTCTTCGATTCGGGCGCAAAAAGTCGTTTGGAGTTGGGATCCAACGTTTGGCCGTCGTCGATCACCACCGTGACGCCCAGCTTGGCGGAGAGTAACGCCGCGAGCTGACCGTCGAGACCGCCGATGCGCAAACGGTGCTCGTTGAATAGGTTTTCGGCCGCAATATCCAGTTCGCCGATGTAGTTCTTGCGGTCGTAGAAGAAGTCCCGAACCTCTTCGAAAGGCATCGGCTGCTGCGACGGCGTCGAGCCGTCGACGTTGGCGCGACTGTGCAGTGCTTCGAGATCGGCGGTGGTGTCGTGCAACCGACGGTGCAGGTTGACCCGCGTCTAA
>NZ_LZMB01000067.1 GCF_001673555.1 Mycobacterium sp. 1165178.9
TGCGGCGCGGGCCGGCGAAACGTAGGGATCGTAGGCGATCAGGTGGGTGCCGAAGGCGCTGAGCCGCTGGGCGACCAACTGTCCGATCCGGCCCAAGCCCACCACGCCGACCGTCTTGCCGAAGATCTCGGTGCCCGAGAAGGACGACCGCTTCCAGGCGTGCTCGCGCAGCGAGGCATCGGCGGCCGGAACCTGCCGGGCGGCGGACAGCAGCAGCGCCAGCGCGTGCTCGGCGGCGCTGTGGATGTTCGACGTCGGCGCGTTGACCACCAGCACACCGCGCTCGGTGGCGGCGTCGACGTCGACGTTGTCCAGGCCCACCCCGGCACGGGCGACGATCTTGAGCTTGGGCGCCGCCGCCAGCACGTCGGCGTCGACGGTGGTGGCCGAACGCACCAGCAGCGCATCGGCCTCCGGCACGGCCTCCAGCAGCTTCTCGCGATCGGGGCCGTCTACCCACCGCACCTCGACCTGGTCGCCCAGGGCTGCGACGGTTGATTCGGCAAGCTTGTCGGCAATGAGTACAACAGGCAGATTCACCCGGCCAGCCTATCGGCTGCAATTGGCGCGTGGACGTCACCGTCGTCGGCGGTGGACCCAACGGGCTGACCGCTCCCGTCATCTGCGCCCGGGCCGGCCTGAAAGTGCAGGTCGTCGAAGCTCACGCCCTACGATGGGGCCGTGACGAAACTCGCGATCATCTACTACTCGGCCACCGGCCACGGCACCACCATGGCGCGGCGCGTTGCCGCCGCGGCCGAATCGGCGGGGGCCGAAGTCCGCCTGCGGCACGTCGCCGAAACCCAGGATCCCGAATCGTTCGCCCACAATCCGGCCTGGACGGCGAACTACCAAGCCACCAAAGACCTTCCGTCAGCCACCGGCGACGACATCGTGTGGGCCGATGCGGTGATCTTCGGTTCACCGACCCGGTTCGGCTCTCCGGCGGCGCAATTGCGCGCGTTCCTCGACTCGCTGGGCGGGTTGTGGGCGCAGGGCAAGCTCGCGGACAAGGTATACGCGGGCTTCACGTCGTCCAACACCGTTCACGGCGGTCAGGAAACGACCCTGCTCTCGCTGTACATCACGCTGATGCATTTCGGCGGCATCATCGTGCCGCCGGGATACACGGACCCGTGCAAGTTCGTCGATGGCAATCCCTACGGGGCGAGCCTGGTCACCACCCACGACAACATCAAAGAATTCGACGAACCCACCGGCACCGCCCTCGAACATCTGGCCCGCCGGGTAGTGGCCATCGCCGACCGGCTGGGTTCGGCGCCGCGACAGTGAAACTACGCACACCCGTTGCGGCGTGTCGTGTGCGTAGTTTCAGTCTCGGCGCACCACGGCGCAAAGAAACTAAGCGGTTTCGGTGATCGGCCGGTCGACCCAGCTCATCAGGTCGCGCAGCTTCTTGCCGGTGACCTCGATGGGGTGCTCGGCGTTTTCCTTGCGCAGCTGCTCGAGTTGCTTGTTGCCGCCCTCGACGTTGGCGACCAGCTTCTTGGTGAAGTCGCCACTCTGAATGTCGCGCAGGATCTCTCGCATCCGCTCCTTGGTGCCGGCGTCGATGACGCGCGGACCGGAGAGGTATCCGCCGAATTCGGCGGTGTCGGAGACCGAGTAGTTCATCCGCGCGATGCCGCCCTCGTACATCAGGTCGACGATCAGCTTGAGCTCGTGCAGCACCTCGAAGTAGGCCATCTCCGGTGGGTAGCCCGCCTCGACCATCACATCGAAGCCGGTCTTCACCAATTCCTCGGTGCCACCGCACAACACGGCCTGCTCACCGAACAGGTCGGTCTCGGTCTCGTCCTTGAAGGTGGTCTTGATGACGCCGGCGCGGGTGCCACCGATCGCCTTGGCGTAGGACAGGGCCAGCGCCTCGCCCTCGCCGTTCGGGTCCTGGTCGACCGCGATCAGCGCGGGCACCCCCTTGCCGTCGACGAACTGACGACGCACCAGGTGGCCGGGCCCCTTGGGGGCGACCATCGCAACAGTGACGTTGGCCGGCGGCTTGATCAGGTCGAAGTGGATGTTGAGGCCGTGACCGAAGAACAACGCGTCGCCGTCCTTGAGGTTGGGTTCGATGTCGTTCTTGAAGATGTCGGCCTGAGCGGTGTCGGGCGCCAGCAGCATGATGACGTCGGCCCACTTGGCGACCTCGGCCGGGGTGTCGACGTCTAGGCCCTGCTCCTCGACCTTGGCCCGCGACTTCGAACCCTCCTTGAGGCCCACCTTCACCTGCACGCCGGAATCGCGCAGGCTCAGCGAGTGTGCGTGTCCTTGGCTGCCGTATCCGATGACACCGACCTTGCGACCCTGGATGATCGTCAGGTCCGCGTCGTCGTCGTAGAACATCGGCAATGTCTCCCCAGACGGGTTAGCCACTTCACTATCTCCTTCTCGTTTGCGCTGAAAACTTATTTGGCCGTGCCGATTCCGCGGGGACCGCGGGCCAACGACACCACCCCGGATTGGACGATTTCGCGAATCCCGAAGGGTTCCAGGACTCGCAGCAGCGCCTCGATCTTGCCGCGGTCACCCGTCGCCTCAATCGTCAACGCCTCCGTCGACACATCAATCACCTTGGCGCGGAACAGGTTCACCGCTTCGATCACCTGGCTGCGGATCCCGGCGTCGGCGCGCACCTTGATCAGCGCCAGTTCGCGTGACACCGAGTTGTCGTCGTCGAGCTCGACGATCTTGATGACGTTGATCAGCTTGTTGAGCTGCTTGGTGATCTGCTCGAGCGGGGTCTCCTCGGCGGAGACCACGATGGTCATCCGCGACATGTCCTTCTGCTCGGTGGCGCCGACGGCCAGCGATTCGATGTTGAACCCGCGCCGCGAGAACAGCGCCGCCACCCGGGCGAGCACGCCGGGTGTGTCCTCGACCAGCACCGACAGGGTGTGCGTGTTCATCAGGCGTGGCCTTCGCTCTCGTCGTCGAACAGCGGGCGGATTCCGCGGGCCGCCTGGATCTCGTCATTGCTGGTGCCCGCGGCAACCATCGGCCACACCTGCGCGTCGGCGCCGACGATGAAGTCGATCACCACGGGGCGGTCGTTGATCGCTCGCGCCGCCTGGATCACGTCTTCGACGTCTTCTTCACGCTCGCAACGCAATCCAACGCAGCCCAGCGCCTCCGCGAGCTTCACGAAGTCCGGGATGCGATGCGAGTGCGTGGCCAGATCGGTCTGCGAGTAACGCTCGTCGTAGAACAGCGTCTGCCACTGGCGCACCATGCCCAGGTTGCCGTTGTTGATCAGCGCCACCTTGATGGGGATGCCCTCGACCGCGCAGGTGGCCAGCTCTTGGTTGGTCATCTGGAAGCAGCCATCGCCGTCGATCGCCCACACCTCGGCGTCCGGGCGGGCCATCTTGGCGCCCATGGCCGCCGGGATGGCGAAACCCATGGTGCCCAGCCCGCCGGAATTGAGCCAGGTGCGCGGCTTTTCGTAGGAGATGAACTGGGCGGCCCACATCTGATGCTGGCCGACGCCCGCGACATACAGGGCGTCCGGACCGGCGAGCTGGCCGAGCTTTTCGATGACGTACTCCGGGCCGAGGCTGCCGTCGCTCTGCGGGTCGTAGCTCAGCGGGTAGGTGGACTGAACTTGGTTCAGGTAGGCCCACCACTCGGTCATGTCGAGCTTGCCGGGAATCCCCTCCTGGCGCAGCAACTCGAGCAGCTCGGTGATGACGGCTTTGACGTCGCCGACGATCGGGACGTCGGCGTGGCGGTTCTTGCCGATTTCGGCCGGGTCGATGTCGGCGTGAATGACCTTGGCTTCGGGGGCGAAGGTGTCCAGCTTGCCGGTCACCCGGTCATCGAAGCGGGTTCCCAGCGCGATCAGCAGGTCGCTGCGCTGCAGCGCCGCCACCGCGGCGACGGTGCCGTGCATGCCGGGCATGCCCATGTGCTGCGGGTGGCTGTCCGGGAACGCCCCGCGCGCCATCAACGTGGTCACCACGGGGATGCCGGTCAGCTCGGCCAGCTCGTACAGCTGCTCGGTCGCCTCACCGCGGATGACACCGCCGCCCACGTAGAGCACCGGCTTGCGGGCGGCCGCGATCAGCTTGGCGGCCTCACGGACCTGCCGGCTGTGCGGTTTGGTGTTCGGCTTGTATCCGGGCAGGTTGACCCGCGGCGGCCAGCTGAACGTGCACTGGCCCTGCAGCACGTCTTTGGGGATGTCGACGAGCACCGCGCCGGGGCGGCCCGAGGAGGCGATGTGGAACGCCTCGGCGAGCACCTGCGGGATCTCGTTCCCCGAGCGGACCAGGAAGTTGTGCTTGGTGATCGGCATCGTGATGCCCGAGATGTCGGCTTCCTGGAAGGCGTCGGTGCCGATCAGCGAGCGTCCGACCTGGCCGGTGACGGCGACGACGGGTATGGAATCCATCTGGGCGTCGGCCAGCGGGGTCACCAGGTTGGTGGCGCCGGGCCCCGACGTCGCCATGCAGACGCCGACCTTGCCGGTGGCGTGCGCGTAGCCGCTGGCGGCGTGGCCGGCGCCCTGCTCGTGGCGGACCAGAACGTGGCGCAGCTTCTTCGAGTCGAACAGCGGGTCATAGACCGGCAGCACCGCGCCGCCGGGAATGCCGAAGATGACCTCTACGCCGAGTTCCTCCAGCGAGCGGATCACCGACTGTGCGCCGGTGAGTTGCTCGGGCCCGATACGTTTCGGCTTGCCGGGCGCGGACTTTGCGGCCGGCTTGGCCGCGTCCGTGGCGATGTCCGCGGCGTCGGGTGTCGCGGAGGCGTGCTGCCTGATGGGAGCGCTCACTGTCGTTCAGTCCTCATTCATTCCGGGAGTCTCGCTGGGGGCAACAAAAAACCCCCGACAGCTCATCTGCTGCACGAGGGTTGCGCGTTGGTTCTGGATTGCTTCAGATGCTGAAGGTCAAGTCAGGCACCAACGCGCCGACTAATTACTACGAGCATCCCGGGCTTTCCGGAGGTATCCATAGCGTCCGACGGTAGCCTTCGCACAGCTCAGCAGTCAAATCCGTGGCCGTCGAAGCCCCGCTCACCAGGCGGGCTGGCGGCGCAGCGCTCGCGGGATCGATCCGCGGTGCCGGATGAAATGATGGTGGGGTGGCTACCGGTTCGTCTCCCCAAACCCCCTCCACAGCGCCCGTCGTGATCAAGGTGTCGCCGATAGCGCATCTGGCCGTCGGATTCATGACCCTGGGGTTGCTGATCCCGGTGCTGCTGTGGCCGCCGTCGCTTCCGCTGCTGATCCTTCCGGTGTTGCTATCGGCGATGATCATCCGGTTACGCACCGTCGCCGACGACCAGGGCGTGACCGTTCGAACGCTTTTCGGCAGCCAGCAGGTGCGCTGGGAGGACATCGACGGGCTGCGCTTTCACCGCGGTTCGTGGGGACGCGCGCGCCTCAAGAGCGGCGCCGAACTGCGGCTGCCGGCGGTCACGTTCTCAACGCTGCCGGAGCTGACCGAGGCCAGTGCGGGGCGGGTGCCCAACCCTTATCAGTGAATCAGGCCGGTCAGCCGATCGGATTCACGCCGTTGAGCGCCACCCACACTCCGACACCGGCCGCGATGCCCGCCAGCAGGGCGACAAAGGATCCGATGAAGGGGCGATGCGCCCAACCGCGGCGCACGTCCAGGCCGTAGCGGCCGGGACCGCACAGGACGACCGCGGCGGCCATGACGATCAGGCTGATCTGGTATTCGTGGCCCTCGGGCAGGAAGAACGAGAAGTTGCGCGAGTGCGGCCGCGCCGAGACGCTTGCCAGCAGACCGTTGATCAGAAACGCCAGCGCACCGGCCGCCGCGATAGGGGTGAACAGGCCGAGTATCAGCAGCGCGCCCGCCACGGCCTCCCCGCCGGCGCTGACGTAGG
>NZ_LZMB01000068.1 GCF_001673555.1 Mycobacterium sp. 1165178.9
GCCACGGCGTACGGGTCCGACCCATGAGCGAGCAGGCGGCGGCACCACTCGACCGTTCGTTCGGGGTGGCCGGCCAGGGTGTGCACACTGCCCAGCCACGCCTCGAAACCGGAATGCATGCCGGTGGGTCTGCTGTCGACAACGATCTGGCCGGCATCGCCGTACCGGACGGCCTCCTCGAGCCTTCCCGCTACATAACACCACGACACCATCGCGTAAAGCGACGCCAGCCGGGGGTGCTCGGTGGCGCGAGCCGGTTCGATCATTTCTTCGGCCCAGGCGATGGGTTCGTAATTCTCGATCATCAGGCCAAGTAACGAAGCGTACGCCGCGATCGGGACCGCGACGTCGAGGTCGGCATGGTCCGCGGCCCAGCGAAACGCACTACGCAGATTCGGAAGTTCAGCGGTAAGCCACTTGTAGGCCTCTCGCTGGCGGGGGCTGTCCCACAGGGCCATGATGTCGGTTTCCCGCCCGGCGAAGTGGCGGGCGTGGGCGTTGCGTGCCTCAGTCGCCTCACCTCGGGCCACCAATTGTTCCTCGGTGAACTGGCGGATCGTTTCCAGCATGGAATACCGCGTTTGACCGGTTGACGGGTCGGCGATCAGCAGCGACTTGCGCACCAGGGCATCGAGCAAATCCAATACGGCGTACTCGTCGGAGGCATCGAGTCCGCTTACTGCGCAGGCACTTTGGAGGTCGAAGCCACCCGCAAACACCGAACATCGCGCCAGTAGATGTCTTTCAGAGTCATCTAGCAGATCATGAGACCACGCGACGGTGTGGCGTAGCGTTTGGTGCCGTTCCAATCCCCGACGTGTTCCGGTCAGCAGTTGGAAGCGGTGATCGAGGCGGTCACGCACCTCCTTGGCGGTCATCGACCTCATCCGTGAGGCGGCGAGCTCGATGGCCAGTGGGATCCCGTCGAGGCGAGCGCAGATGTCCACTACGGCGTCGGCATCGCCGGTGATCGAGAAGTGCGGCGCGACGGCCTGGGCCCGTTCGACGAACAGGGTGACAGCCGACGAGTCGGTTCCAGTCTCGAGCGACGGCACCGGCCAGAGTTGCTCATCAGCGACGCCCAGTCCTTCGCGGCTGGTGGCCAAGACTTTTACGGTCGCCGAGGCGGCGAGGATGGCCTCAACCAGGTCGGCGGAGGCGTTCACGACGTGCTCGCAGTTGTCCAACAACAAGAGTCGGACCCGGCCCTCCAGCGCAGTGGCCACGCTGTCGGCCATGCTCTTGCCCGGCTGCTGAGTGATGCCCAGCACTGTCGCCACCGCATCGGGCACCGCCGCTGGATCGGTGACCGCGGCGAGCTCGAAAAGCCAGACTCCGTCCGGGAATTCGTCGGCCAACCGCTCCGCGACCTCCAACGCGAGGCGCGTCTTGCCGACACCACCCACCCCGGTCAGCGTGACCAACCGATGGGCCTTCACGGCAGCTTCGATCTTGGCGACCTCGGCCTCACGTCCGATCAAACTGGTAGTGATGGGATGCAGATTTCCCGGACTCGTATCTAGCGCCCGCAGTGGCGGAAACTCCGTCGGCAGTCCCGCCGCCCGGACCTGAAACACCCCAACGGGGATGGGCACGTCTCGCAAGCGCCGTGGCCCCAAATCCAACAGGTCAACTCCATTGAGGAGACCCGCGGTCGATTCGGCCAACAGGATCTGACCACCATGCCCGGCGGCCATCACCCGCGCCGCGCGGTTGAGCACCGTCCCGAAGTAATCTCCATCGCGAAACTCGGCCTCCCCGGTGGCGATACCCATTCGCACCGGCAACTCCAGCGCTTCCTGCGCGGCGATCGCGGCCTCGACTGCGGACACCGGTGACGCGAACGCGGCGGCCACACCGTCGCCGCTATGGCTGAACACGTAGCCGTCGCGCTTCTCGATCGCACTGCGCAGCACCTTGTCGTGCGCAACCAGGGCTTTCCGCATGTTGTCAGCGTCCGATTCCCACCGACGCGTCGAACCCTCGATATCGGTGAACAGAAATGTCACCACCCCCGAAGGGGTGGGTGCCGCGGACACGCTCACAATATGTCACACCGCGCCGGCTACCACCCAGCAAACCGCGACTGACTCTGGAGGTCCGGCAACTCAACTATTGGAGACTGCGTTCAGTTGCGCCCGCGCCTGGTCGATTTGGTCGTAGGCGTACCTCGCCACGGCGGCGCGGGTCATCAATGCACCCTTCCGGGCCAGCGATTCATACGTCTGGTCGCCGAGCACATCGCGCAGATGTGCGATCGCGGTATTGATCTCCGGGGTCGCTAGTGCGGAGAGCGGGCTCAGCGCGAAACCGGCGATGGTCGCTGCCGGCTCGTGGCGTCCGAGGCGGTCGAACAACGCGGCGAGGGCGGCCAACGGTGTGGTGATGGTCGTGACGTCGCCCGAGTCGTGCATGGTACGGATCGCTTGGCTGAGGTGATCGAACGCGGATGCAATGTCACCGTGCATGGCCTCGAGGCGGCCCAGATTGAGCACCAATTGGGTTTCGGACAACCGGTTGCCGCTGTCTTGAGCGATCATCAAACCTCGGCGGGCAGCGTCAAGAGCACGGTCGGGGTCCGTCTCGCGAAAGGCGAAGCTATCGGCGTAAAGCGCAAACGAGAGCATGAACGGGTTTGCCGTTGCCTCCGCAGCCTCGACAAGACCCTTCGTGGCTTCGATCGCCTCGTCAAGGGATCCGCCGCCGTTGACCAGGCCGAAAATCAGGCTGGTCCGGTTGAGGACGTTGATGTCGGGACCGTCCTGAGGCTGGGCGCGGCACCACTCGACCCACCGTTCCGGATGGCCGCTCGACATGTACGCGCCGCCGATCATGCCTTCGAGGTGGGATGGCAACGCACCGCGACGCTCGAGAAGAACGTCCCGGGCAGCGTCGGTGTAGTGGACGCCTTCATCGAGCCGTCCGGTCAGGTAGCACAGCGATGCGACCGCGTATATCTCCGCAAGCCGTGGGTGGTCGGCGGCGCGGGCGGCTTCGATGACTTCTTCGGCCCAACCGCTCGGCTCATAGTTTTCGGTTACCAGTCCGAGGAGGCCAGCGTAGCTGGAGACAGCGGCGGCGACATCGAACTCGTGATGGTCGGCGGCCCACCGGAATGCGACGCGCAGGTTAGCCAACTCGGTTGCAAACCAGTCGTACGCCTGTCGTTGTCGCGGGCTGTCCCACATGGCGAGCATGTCGGCCTCACGTTCTCCGAAGTGGCGGGCATGCGCGGCCCGGACCGTGGCCCCTTCACCACGGGCAACGAGCTGTTCCTCGGCGAACTGCCGGATAGTCTCCAGCATCGAGAACCGGGTTCGCCCAAACGACCGCTCGGCAACGAGCAGCGACTTGCGCACCAACGCGTCGAGAAGATTAAGGACAGCGTAGTCACCCGAAGCGTCGGGACTTGCAACCGCGCAGGCACTTTCGAGATCGAACCCACCGGCGAACACCGAACATCTTGCCAAGAGCGACTTTTCGGCGTCACCGAGTAGGTCGTAGGACCATGCCACCGCATGACGCAGCGTCTGGTGGCGTTCCAGTCCGCGTCGTGACCCGACCAACAGCTGAAATCGTTGATCGAGACGATCCCGCACCTCGGTTGCCGTCATCGACGCCATCCGCGACGCCGCCAACTCGATGGCCAACGGAATCCCATCCAGTTTGCGGCAGATGTCGACTGCAGCATCCATTTCGCCGGAATGGGCCAGCGAGAAGTCCGGCTCGACGCTGTGCGCACGCTCAACGAAAAGGCTGACGGCGGCCGAGTCGCTTCCAGAATTAAGGTCGAGCGACGGGACGCGAAATAGCCGTTCGTCAGCGGCCCCGAGTCCTTCGCGGCTGGTGGCCAACACACGCACCGTCGCCGAATGCTCGAGGATAGCCTCTACCAAGTCGGCGGCGGCGTCCAAAATGTGCTCGCAATTGTCGATGACCAATAGCCGGACCCGGCCCTCCAACGCGGCGGCCACGGACTCACTCACGGTCTTGCCCGGCTGTTGGGTAATGCCCAGCACCGCCGCCACCGCATCGGGCACCGCCGCTGGATCGGTGACCGCGGCGAGCTCGAAAAGCCAAACCCCGTCAGGGAACTCGTCAGCCAACCGCTCCGCGACCTCCAACGCGAGGCGCGTCTTGCCCACACCACCCACCCCGGTCAGCGTGACCAACCGATGAGCCTTCACGGCAGCTTCGATCTTGGCGACCTCGGACTCACGTCCGATCAAACTGGTAGTGATGGGACGCAGATTTCCCGGACTCGTATCTAGCGCCCGCAGTGGCGGAAACTCGCTGCGCAATCCGGCTGCCCGCACTTGAAACACCCCGACCGGCATCGGCACATCCCGCAGCCGGCGCGGCCCTAATTGCAGCAAGTCCACTCCGCTCAGCAGACTTGCTGTCGAATCGACCAGCAGGATCTGACCGCCGTGCCCGGCCGCCATCACGCGCGCGGCGCGGTTCAGCACCGCACCGAAATAATCGCCCTCGCGCAACTCGGCCTCGCCGGTCGCAAGCCCCATCCGGACCGGTAACTCAAGCTGCCGCTGCGCAGCAACCGCCGCGTCGACCGCCGACCTCGGCGACGAGAACGCGGCACAAACCCCGTCACCGGTGTGCTTGAAAAGGAAGCCGCCGTGCGCCGCGATAGCGTTACGCAACACCTCGTCATGGGCAACCAGCGCCGCGTGCATTTCCTCGGCGTCGGCCTCCCACCGACGGGTCGAACCCTCGACGTCGGTGAACAGGAACGTCACCACCCCAGAAGGCGGTCCCCCTGCGGACACCCGCACAGGATTTCACATCGAGCCAGCTACCACCCAGCAAACCGCGACTGACTTTCAAAGCTCTCGGAATTGGTCTGTTCACGGCAACGTAGCAGCCCACGCGATATGTTCCTGGTAGTCAAGCGCTTTCGCCATTTCGCGGTGGTCATGCAGGAAGTGCGAATAAGAGTCGGCATCACCCCGGCTGCGGGCCAGCAGCACCCGCAACCGCAACGACCAGATGTCGCGCATCACCAGACCCTCATCGGCTGGCGCGGTCATCAATCGGTCAATCGCTGCCTCGGCTTCAGCCACATCAGCGACGGCCCCGCGATCAAGCAATGTCTCCGCCAGAACGGCCGTCGCCGGAACGCCCCACAGAAGAAGGTGTTCTTGGCGAAACAGATGGTCGGCGGCGGCACGCATTACCGGTAGGGCGGCATCGTGATCACCTTGCCTCGCCGTCTCGCGTGCCGCGTAGACCTCCACGATCGGCAAATCGCTTAGGTTGTGCCCTTGGTTCAGGAACACTTTGCCGGTCTCACCCAACAGCTCCTGGCCCAGACGACGCTCCTCAATGGTGTCGCGGTGCGCCAGCGCGACGCCCAACGTCGCTTTGATGAAGCCCACCACCACGTCATCACTGGATCGCTCGGCGCTCCGCAGAGCGTTCTCGATCTCGTGCAGTGCACCATCATCGGCCCTCAGCACGCCGAACGGTATGCCCAGCAAGTAGATATAGCCGACAACCCCGGCGTATGACGCGGGGTCAGCGCGACGGGCCATAGCCAGGCCGTGTCGCAGATCTGCCGGCCATCCAGGGCGACCCAGAAAATAGCGAGCCATGCCCCGCGACACAAAGGCGAGCGCTAATGGACACCCGACAAGAAAGTTGCCTTTCAACGGATCCCCGGCAGCCAAGTCGATAACGGCCTCCGACCATCGCAGGACGTCAGACCATTCGGCGTCCTCGATCTTGCCGTAGATCACCGGGAAGGACAGCCCGACTATCAGGGTCGCGTCTCCGACCGACTCGGCGAGGTCCCAGGCTTCCGATGCGAGCTGCGACGCCTCGCGCACCCGGTCCTGATGCGCGTAGCCAACCACCATTCCCGCAGTCGCGATGCCAAGTGATGCCTTGTCCCCCGCGGCGCTGCACAGCTCTCGTAATTCGTCAAAGTGGTCACCGGCAACGCTTGCGTGGACTCGCCAGCCCGTCCCGCACAACATGGTGCGCGGAGCGATGCGCATTTCCGTGCGGTGCGGGTAATCGGCCGGCAGCGCATCGGCGATCTCCGCCGCTCGTCCCCAGCTCGCTCGCGCCGCACTTATGTCGCGGTTGGTCGCCCAGGTGGCGGCACGCATGTGCCAGCCATAGGCGTCGTGCAGGTCACCGGCTGCCTCCACATGTTCTGCGATCAAGGCTGCATTTTCGTCCGCCGATCCCGGATCGCGGGCTTCGATTGCGGCGGCCACTCGCCGGTGCAGATCTGAGCGATCCGATCGGAGTTGTGCGCCGTAGGCCACCGAATGAATGAGCGGATGATGGAACACATACTCCGGTTGTCGCGTGACGCTGACTACGTCGATGAGCTGAGCCGCCACCAGTTCGTCGACGACAGGCTCAACACCCAACGCCGTAAGCAGGTCGAGGCGCAATCGCGAGCCGATGACTGCGGCTGCGCTCAACGTGCGCTTGGCTTTCGGACGGAGCCGGTCGATCCGCGCGGCGATGGTCGCCTGCAAGGTCGCAGGCACGCTCACTTCGCTGACCTCCGCGGCCGACGTATAGGCACCCGGCTCCCCAAGCAACACTTTGCGCTCGGCCAGTTCCCGCACCAATTCCTCGGCGAAGAACGGATTACCCGCGGCCCGCTCGGCGACTCTGCGCGCCAAAGCATCGACCGACGGGTCGGGCCCGAGGAGATGTGCGACGAGTGCTGCGGTTTCTGAATCGCTCAGCGGCGCAAGGGCAATGGTGTGCGCATCAGTCAGTCGGGTCAGAGCGCCGTGGTACTCCGGTCGGTACGCGACCAGCACCAATGAAGGCGTCCGTGGGATCACCTCGAGAAAATCGGTCAGCATCGACTCGCTGATCTCGTCGATCCAGTGGGCATCCTCCACCACGTAGACCGCGGGAGCGCCGCGGGACAAATTGGCTGCGTTCACCAGTGCGGCCAACCGCCGCCGGCGCGCATTCGGATCGATCGCGGGTACGGCGGTGATCGGGTCGGCTATGCCCAGCAGGTCATCAAGCAGCAGCATGTCTTCTGGGTCTGCTTTGGGAAATCGGTCTCGCACTCGCGCGCGGGCCGCCTGCCCGTCAAGACCCTCGACGCCGGTCGCCACCCGCAGCAGCCGCGCCACTGCATGAAAGGGGAGTTGGCTGGTGTGTGACTCGCAGTAGGCGGTTAACACCTCCACACCCCGGACCATGGCCATCGCGGCTACCTCGCGCACCAGACGACTCTTGCCGATGCCAGGTTCGCCCACCACTGCAACCACAGCGCCATGGCCTCCGAGCGCGCGGTCCAACAGGTCCTCGACCATGGACATTTCCCATCGGCGACCGACGAGATCCGAGTCGGCGCGTTCCCTAGCGCGATGCCGGTCTCCAATGCCCAGTAAGCGGTAGGCGATGACCGGTTCGTTGGCGCCCTTTATGCGGACCATCTCCGGTTCACTCAGCGTCGCTGAGTCATCAACCAGTCGCGCGGTGGACAAGCTGAGCATCACCCCACCCGGCGGCGCGACCGATTCCATTCGTTGAGCCAAGCCCACCTGATCACCGATCGCGGTGTAACCGAAAGGTCCCGAGCCGATTTCACCGGCGATTACCTGACCGGAGTTAAGTCCCACGCGCACGAGCAGTTTCGCGCGGTCCCGGCGCTCGACCTCAGCGCCCAGAGCTTTCGCTTCCTCCTGAATGCTCAGCGCCGAGAGACACGCGCGAAGGGCATGGTCCTCGATTGCCGCCGGCGCACCGAACACCGCCATGATGCCGTCGCCGGTGAACTTGTCCACCGTGCCGCCATACCTCAGGACAACGGCCGCACAGCGGTTGGCCAGGTGGACCATGATCTCGCGCAGCCGCTCCGTCCCGACGGTCGCCGCGATCTCCATCGAATGCACCACGTCGGCGAACAAGACGGTGACTTGCTTGTATTCGGCCGAGCCGGTCGCCTGATGCAGGGGTGTACCGCATTTGCTACAGAAATTCGCCGCCGAACTGAATTGCGCGCCGCACGAACCACAGACCAGCCCGGTCTGGGCCAGTTCGCGCCCGTCGTCCCCGTGGGGGCCCACGTCAGTATCGTTTCACCGCTGGTCAACGATGTCCCGCAGATCGGCAGGCCAACTGTGACGACTGAGACGAAATTTCGAGACTCATGGCATCGCCGCGGCCCAACTGATGTGGCCGTCGTAGCCGTGTTCGTTGGCCATTGCACGATACCGATCCCTGAAGTCCTGATAGGCGGCGTCCTCACCGCGCGCTCGCGCCAGCAGCGCCCGCAATCGGAGCACCCAGACCTCACGTATCGCCAGAACCTCTGCGGCCGGTTCGCCCGCCAGCCGCTCGATTGCCGCGTCGGCTTCGGTCAGATGATCGGCGGACGATTGATCGAGCAGTGCCTCCACCAGAACACCCGTCGCGGGAAGGCCCCACCCCAGCCCTAGCCCCTTGCGGAACAGATGGTCAATCGTGGCACGCATGAGCGGTATGGCCTCGCTGCGATCTCCACGTCGAACCTTCTCGCGTGCCAAGTACATCTCGACAATCGATAATTGCGACAGAAGGTATTTCGGGCGTACGGACCCATCGTTTAGTTTGGCCAGCAGCCTATGCCCTCGGTCCCGTTCCTCACCTGCGTCCCGGTGCACCAGCGCAACACCCAACGTCATCCGGGCGATGGCCAGCGCCATATCATCACCAGATCGTTCGGCGATCTTCAAGGAATTGTCGATCTCGCGTATCGCACGATCGTCGGATCTCACTGCGCCATAGGCTATTCCCGCAAAGTAGACGTATGCGACAACCGTGACGTAGGACATGGGGTCGGTGTTGCGGGCCATGGTGAGACCCTGCTCCAGGCCTTCTTGCCAGCCGTCGCATCCGAGGGCATACCGAGCGATTGCCCGGTTCGTCAAGGCCAGCGCCAAGGGAGATCCGATGATGAAGTTCCCTTTGGCCGGGTCACCGGCGGCGAGGTCGATGACTCGCTGGGACCAGCGCAGCACATCGGAATATTCGACATTCTCGCCTTTTGCGAAGATGGGGGCGACCGACAGCCCCACTGTCAAGGTGGGGTCATCGATCGACTCGATGAGAGCCATGGCCTCCGATGCCACTTCCGATGCCTCACGCCGCCGATCGTCAAGGGCATAATCCATTACCAGCCCGACCATGCCGATGGCCAGTGAGGGCTTGTCTCCGGCCGTGGCGCACAATTCGCGAAACTCGTCGAAGCGCTCGCCGGCCACGTGCTCGTTGACCCGGAAGGCGATGCCACACAACATGGTTCGGGGAGCAATGCGCATGGCCAATCGGTTGGGATCATCGGCGGGTAGGGCGTCGGCGATCGTGCGGGCACGCTCCCAGCTCAGCCACGCCGCGGCGATGTCGCGGTTGGTCGCCCATGCCGCGGCTCGCAAGTGCCAGCCGTAAGCGCCGTGCCCGTCGCCGGCGGCCTCCAGATGACCGGCAATCAAGGCGGCATCTTCATCGGCCGCTGCCGCAGCGTGTGATTCGATCGCAGCCGCAATGCGCCGGTGCAGTTCGGCGCGGTCCGATCTGAGCTGCGATTCGTAGGCCACCGTACGGATCAGCGGATGGTAGAACACATACTCGGGTTGCTGGCTGGGCATTTGATTGATGAGCTGAGCCGACACCAGTTCCTCGAGCACCGGCTCGATGCCCAGCGTTTCCAATAGATCCCGGTTGAAGTTCGAGCCGATGACCGCCGCCGCGCTCAGGGTACGTTTCGCCTTCACACCCAGCCGGTCGATGCGCGCGGCGATGGTGGCTTGCAGGGTGGCGGGCACGCGCACCGCAGCACCTTCTGTCGTCGAGATGTACGCGCCCGAATTGCCTTGCAACACACCGCGATCAGCGAGCTCGCGCACCATTTCTTCGGCGAAGAACGGGTTTCCGGCGGCCCGCTCGGTGATAATCGTGGCCAACTCCCCGACTGATGGGTTTGCCCCGAGCAGCTCCGAGACCAGTCCTGAGGTCTCCGAATCACTCAGTGGCGAAAGGACAATGGTTCGGGCACCGGCGAGCCGGCTCAACGCGCCCTGGTATTCGGGGCGGTAAGTGACGAGCACCAGCGTCCGTGTCTTCGGGATGACGGCGATGAAATCGGCCAGCAGCGACTCGCTGACCTCGTCGAGCCAATGGGCATCTTCTATAACGAACAGCGCCGGGGTTTCGCGGGCCAACGACGCGGCGTTGACCAGTCCGGTCAACCGCCGCCTCCGCGCATCCGGATCGATCTTGGGCAGCTCCACATCGGGATCGGCGATGCCCAGCAGGTCATTCAAGAGCAGCAAGTCCTCCGGCTCCGCCTCGCGAGCCCGAGCCCGGATGCGTGCCCGCGCGGCGGGGGGGTCAAGGCCCTTGATGCCGGTGACCGCACGCAGCAGCCGCCCCACGACGTGAAACGGGATCTGGCTGGTATGTGATTCGCAGATGGCGGCGAACACATCGGCACCCCGAACGGCTGCCATGGCAGAGACGTCGCGCACCAGGCGGCTCTTGCCGATGCCCGGTGGCCCCACCACACCGACAACCGCGCCGTGGCCATCGAGCGCGCGCTCCAGCAGGCTCTCGACCGCCGACATCTCCTCGCTTCTACCGATCAGCTTCGACTCGGCATGCCAGGCACCGCGCTGCTCGTCGCCCATGCCCAGCAGCCGATGGGCCGGCACCGGTGTGTCGGAGCCTTTGATCCGAACCAATTCAGAGTCACCGAGGTTCGCCGCGCCCTGCACGAGTCGCGCTGTCGACGCGCTGAGCATCACCCCGCCCGGCGGGGCCGCCGATTCCATCCGCTGAGCCATTCCGACTTGTTCACCTACGGCGGTATAACCGAAAGGCCCCGAGCCGATTTCGCCGGCGATCACCTGACCGGAGTTGAGTCCCACTCGCAACTGCAGACGTACACCGTCGCGGGCGTCGACGTCGACGGCAAGCCGCTTCGTCTCCTCCTGAACCCCGAGCGCCGCCAAGCAGGCGCGCACGGCGTGGTCCTCCAACGCGACCGGCGCGCCGAACACCGCCATGATGCCGTCGCCGGTGAACTTGTCCACCGTGCCGCCGTACCGCTGCACCACCGCCGCGCAGAGGTCGGCGACGTCGGCCATGATCTCTCGGAGTCGTTCAGCGCCCACGGCCGCCGCGATGTCCATCGAATGCACTACGTCGGCGAACAGGACCGTTACCTGCTTGTACTCCGCGCGGGTATCGGGTCCTTTGACTGGGGAGCCACAGCCGTGACAAAACCGGGCGTTCTCCAGCGGCTCAGTGCCGCACGTTTGGCACGCCGCTATGGCCGTCATTCGACCCTCCGCCGGTCCGGGGCCCAAGGTTTCCAGAGTCCTCAAAGGATAGGCGGTGGGTCACCTTCACGCACCAAGAGGCAAGTACCCGTACCGCAAGACAGGTAGTCGGCTACGCACCACATCCGATCGAGTTCAGCGAAGGATTGGGCGCATTCACCAATCGTCCCAAGACTGACCGGAGGACACCATGCACAGCACCCTGCAAGACGTGCGCCAGACCGACGTAGCGGCCGGAATCAACCCGGATGTTCTAGCACTGTCCGACCTCCGCGGCCGAGTGGTCTACCGTCCTGACTACGTACAGCACCTACCCAAGAGCCAGCTCGACAGGATCGCCATGGACACGGTGGGCCGCAGCCTTGGAACACAAATGCTCAACCTGACGGCGCGCCATCCCTACGCAGCCGCCGGCTATGCCGATTTCTATGAGCCCGGTCGCTGGGACTGTGAAAGCGACCTCGTCTACATGGAATCGATCCACCAAACCGGGTCATCACCGGGAGAATGGGACGGAACGGCGGCGTATGCACGATTCACCCCTCCCCGAACCGGCACATACATAGTGGCGGTGAACTTTTCCGGATACCAGCAGACGATGAGCCTCTACGGTCCGTGGGGAACAACCACCGCCCACTGCGCGACCACAAGTGACTCGGCGGCGACCACGGCAATCTGGAATGGGACTGCGGGACAGAGTCTTTACTGCACATTCTCGTCGCGCGCCGACAGCGGCTACTCAGGAATCGCGTACTTGATGTCATTCCAAATCTTCGAAGCCGCCTGAGAACCTCGTCCAGATACGGGCCGGTGTGCGCGCCCCCGGCGCTATCGTTTTCACAGCGCCGGTCCATCCGCGAACGGCGGTCACCACTCGGAGGTAGACCGTGACGGAAGACGCAATCAGCATCGGGGGAATCGATCTCGCCGATCCGCGCACCTACGCGCAAGGCATCCCGCACGAGGCCTACCGCACACTGCGCGAGCGCCTGCCGGTGGCATGGCACCCGTATAAGGACGGACCGGGGTTCCTCGCGCTGACCGGTTACGACGAGGTGCTCGCCGTCTCCCGCGACAGCGCCACATGGTCGTCGGAGGCGGCGGCCGTCTGGTTTGAAACTCCCAGCGCGGACGACCTGTTCGACCCTCGCGGCGTCATGATGATCACAATGGACCCCCCGCGCCACACGGCGCTGCGCACCCTGGTCAGCAAGGGCTTCACACCGCGACAGGTCGACAAACTCAATGCGCGCATCATGGGCATGGCGAGCGAGGTTGTCGACACCGTCATCGAACGGGGTGAGTGCGATTTCGTCAACGAAGTCGCCGGGGCACTGCCTTCATACGTCATCGCCGAACTACTCGGCATCCCACTGAAAGACGGTTACCGGCTTTACGAGCTGACCGAGGTCATGAACACCGGCGTGCTCGGCGACCAGCACGCCATCCAGGCAGCGATGGAAATGATGGCGTACTCCACGGAGCTCATGGCCCGTAAGCGCGCACATCCCGATGATGACATCGCGACATCGCTGCTACATGCCGAAGTCGACGGCCAACGCCTCACCGATCTGGAATTCAACTCCTTTTTCATGCTGCTCATCAATGCGGGCGGCGACACGACCCGCAATTTGGTCGCCGGCGCGATGTGTGTGCTGATGGAGAATCCCGAGCAACGGTCCAAGCTTGAGGCCAACTCGTCGCTGCTGCCGACGGCGGTCGAGGAGCTGTTGCGCTACGTCAGCCCGGTGATAGCGTTCGCCCGAACGGCCACGAAGGACACCGAGCTGCGCGGGGTGCCGGTCAAGCAGGGTGACAGGGTGGCGATGTTCTACCCGTCGGCCAACCGGGACGAGACACACTTCGCCGAGCCCGACCGACTCGATTTGACTCGAAACCCCAATCGGCACCTCGCATTTGGCGCGGGCGGCACACACTTCTGCCTCGGCGCGAACTTGGCCCGCGTGGAGGCATCCGCGCTCATATCCGAGGTGTTGACGCGGATGAAGAACCTTGAGCGGGCCGGTCCTGTCGAGCGGATGGCGTCGACGTTGATCAACGGCATTCATGCGATGCCAGTCCGGTTCACGCCTGGTTGCCCTGTGGGCACTCACTGATCCATGGGGTAAGTACCGGTACCGCAAGACAGGTAGTCGGCTACGCATGTGCTGAGTGATTAAAACCCCGAGGCTGAGGCATGAAGGTACTTCGCCGACCAGCCTTGGGGGCCACCATGACCATCACAGTTGACGCGCCGAGCTGCCCGAACGTCTTTGACGCCGGACTTCCGACGATTGACTACGAGCACTGCCGAAGCCTGGAAGAGGCGCACGAGATCATCAGCCACGCACGTCAGCAGGCACCGATCGCCATCGGTCCCCACGGGCCGGAGTTTTTGACCTATGAATTGGTTCGAACCGTCCTGCGTGACCCGCGATTTCGCGTGCCCCAGGGCATGTTCCTGGCCTCGCAAGGCATCACCAGCGGCCCGCTGTGGGAGCGGGTCGCGACGAACCTGATCAGCCTCGACGGTCCCGCGCACCAGCGGCTGCGCCGCCTCGTGTCCAAGGCCTTCACGCCCCGGGCCACCGCGCGGTTGAGCACCACGATCGTCGAGGTGATCAACGAACTGATCGACGAGCACACCGCAGCCGGGCGCTGCGACGTGGTCAGCGATATTGCCCGTCAATATCCAATCCCGATCATCTGTGCGCTGTTGGGCGCCCCGGCCGAGGATTGGAAGCTGTTCTCGGAATGGACGGACGACATCTTCAAGGCCTTCAGCTGGGAGGTCGCGGCGCATGAGCGGACCATCTTGGCGGCATGGGATGAGCTCGACGCCTACATCGACGACATGGTCGCCCAGCGGCGGCTCACGCTGACCGACGACCTGCTCTCGGATCTGATCCGCGCCGAGGACGACGGCGATCACCTCAACGCCGAAGAGCTGCGGATGCTGGTAGCGGGCCTGTTGATGGCCGGCACGGACACCACACGCAACCAGTTGGCCGCCTCCGTGCAGGTGCTGGTCGATCGCCCCGACCAGTGGGCGATGCTGGCCCAGCGTCCGGAGCTCGCCGCAAACGCGGTCGAAGAGACGATGCGGCATTCACCGATCGCAGGCCTCACGCTGCGCATCGCCCTCGAGGACGTCGAGGTCGCCGGGTTCATGATCCCGGCCGGCACGCTGGTCATCGCCAACACGGCTGCCGCAAACCGCGACCCCGCCGTCTACGACGACCCCGACCGGCTCGACATCACCCGCGTGGAAGCCGCACCGATGCAGACCTTCGGCGCCGGCATGCACTACTGCCTCGGCGCCAACCTGGCCCGACTGGAGCTGAGCGAAGCCCTGACGGTCATGGCACGGCGCATGCCCAACGCCCGCCGCACCGGCCCCGCCCCGTGGAAGCCCCTCACCGCCATCAGCGGACCGGCCACGCTGCCAATCGAATTCGACCCGTCATAGGACCGCCGGCTCACTCGCCCTGCGCGTACCGGCCCGAGACGATCTGCCGTCGAACGAACGGCGACAGCACCGCCTCGTAGTGACCCAGCAACTCGTCGCAGATGACCGGCCAGCTCCGGCCGACCACACTGCGCCGGGCGGCCGGGGAGTAGCGGGCCCGCTCGGCGATCAAGTGTGCAACCGCGTCGGGCAGCCGGGACTCGAACTCGCTGACGGCCAGCAGCAGACCGGTACGCCACGGCGTGACGAGGTCACGTGGGCCGCCGGCGTCGGGCGCGATCACCGGCAACCCCGACGCCAGCGCTTCTTGCACGACCTGACAAAACGTCTCGTGCTCGCCGGGATGCACGAGCACGTCCATACTGGCGTACGCCGCGGCGAGTTCGTCGCCGTATAGCGCACCCGTGAAAACCGCTGTCGGCATTGCCGATTGCAGCTTGATGCGGTCGACGCCGTCGCCCACGATGACGAGCTGGACCGCGTCGTCGGCGGCCAGCCCGATCAGGCGCTCGACGTGCTTTTCGGGGGCGAGCCGACCCACGAACCCGACCACCGGCTTGCCCTGCGGCGACCACTGCCGTCGCAGCGCCTCGTCGCGCGCGGACGGCGCGAACCGCAGCACATCAACGCCGCGTGCCCACCGATGCACACGCGGAAAGCGATGAGCGACAAGTGATTCCATGGTCACACTGGACGGCGCCAGGGTACGGTCGGCGAGGCCGTGCAGATGACGGAACCACGCCCACGCCGCCCGTGCGGTCATCGGAATGCCATAGCTGGCCGCGAAGCCGGGAACGTCGGTTTGATACACCGCGACCGTCGGCACCCCCAGCCAGCGGGCCGCCCGCACCCCGCCGTAGCCCAGCAGCGCCGGCGAAGCCAGATGCACCACGTGCGGATCGAATCCGCGCAACACCTTCACCAGCCGGGGCGTGGGCACACCGAGCGGCAGGGTGGTCACCTTGGGGAACATCCGGGACGGCACCCGGTGAACGCGGATCCCGTCGTAGATCCGGTCCGCCCGCGGCTGCCCGGGGGGCGCGTCGGGGGCGATGACAAGGGCTTCGTGACCCGTCCGGCGCAGATGCTCGAGCACCCGGATCACCGAGTTGCTGACACCGTTGACTTCGGGGAGGAAGGATTCCGCGACGATGGCAACGCGCACATCACTACCGTGTCAGCGCCGCCTGTCGATAAGGTTGCCTACGGGCATACGTCATGCGAAATTTGCAGGTCCGACGCTTTTAGCGGCCTGGCCCTCGGTTGCGTCCGGTGGTACGTCGCGACGGTCGAGCCACTTGTCCAGCAGCGCCAGCGCGATCAGGATCGCGGCCGCGCCCAACCAGCCCGCGACCGCGATGGACCCGGCCGGGATGATCGCCAGCCCGGCATTGCGATGCTGCACGCGCACCAGGTTCGGATCGTTCTTGTTGTACTCGACGTAGATCCGCATCCCGGTGGCCAAATGGGACGGGTAGAGCACGCCGAGTTCGGGACGATAGGTGACCCGCTCGGGGGTGACGAATTCGATGGTGGAACGGCGCGGTCCGGCGCTGAGCACCTCCGCCTGCGCGACACCCATGTTGTGCGTGATCGCGAGGTCGTCGCGCCAGGCGCCGGCCACCAACAGCGTGGACTGCAACGTCACGAGGCCGGCCACGATCAGGACCGCAATTCTGGCCCATCGCAACGCAATTCTGGCAGGCGTTTTCGGCGGCTCGTCACTACGGCCATGAATCAGTAAGCGCAGCAGAGCTTTTGGATATACCGCCATCTACGTGCGCCTCACAGCGCGGCCTTGATGGCGGCGTGCAACTGCCGCAGCGATGACCTGTCGGCCTTGACCTCCAGCACTCGCATTCCGGGTCCGGGTTCGTCGAGCGCTGTGGGCAATTCGCCGACCTCGATCTGCCGGCTCTCGACGTGGTAGGCGCGGCACAGCGCGCCCACGTCGACGTCGTGCGGCGTGCCGAAGATCCGGGACGAGACGTCGGAGAACCGCGGGTCGCCCTGTTCGAGCAATTCGAAGATGCCGCCACCGTTGTCGTTGGAGACGACGATCGTCAGCCGGCGCGGGATGGGCTCGGTGGGGCCGATGAGCAACCCGGAGCTGTCGTGCACGAACGTCAGGTCACCGATAAGCGCGACGGTGCGCGCCGGGCTGTCCGGGCCGCCCTCGCGTTCGTGGGCGAGCGCCGCCCCGATGGCGGTGGAGACCGTCCCGTCGATCCCGGCGACGCCGCGGTTGGACCGCACCCGGATGTCGTGGGTGTCCAGGCCGACCAGCGCCGCGTCGCGGACCGGGTTGGAGGCCCCCAGCACCAGCTGGTCGCCGGGCACCAGCGCGTCGGCCACGGCCGCCGCGACGTGCAGGCCGGTGGTCAGCGGGTGCGCGTCGAGCTGGCTGCGGACGGCGGCCAGCGCGTGCCTGTTGGTTTCCGCACAGCGATGCAGCCACGCGGGGTTCGGCGCTCCGGTGGTGACCGCCCGGGTCCCGGTGGCCTGCGAGTTGCCCGAAACGTCCGGCCAGCGCGGCCCGGTGGTCAGCGCGAACACCGGCACCTGCGGGTCGGCCAGCAGCGCCGACACCGGCCGGTGCAGGGTTGGGCGGCCGAGCATGATGACCTGCTTGGGCCGCAGCAGGGGCAGCGCGAACGGGTGCAGCGGGTTGGCCGGGGCGGGCGCCGTCGGCTCGGCGACGGTCGGCAGCTGGGCCAGGTTCGGCTGCACACCCGCGCCGTGCCCGGCGATGACGACCGTGTCGGGTGACAGGTCGATGTCCAACGGCTGGTCGAAGCTGACCGGCGGGGTGTAAGTCCACGGGCGCCCGCCCGGGCGGCCCTGCGGCGTCGGCGTTTGAGGTTCGGGATCGGGCACCAGGGGTTCGCGCAGCGGGATGTCGAATTGCACGGGGCCGGCGTTGGCGGTACGGGATCCGGTGGCGGCCACCAGCACCCGGCAGGTGGCCGATCGCCAGGTGGCGTTGGCCGAATCCAGCCGCTCGGGGGCGTCCTCGGCCAGGCCAAGGCTGATGGTGGCCCGCACCTGCGTGCCGAAGTAGCCCAGCTGCTCCATGGTCTGGTTGGCCCCGGTGCCCAGCAGCTCGTAGGGCCGGTTGGCCGACAGCACGATCAGCGGCACCCGGGCGTAGTTGGCCTCGATCACCGCCGGGCCGAGGTTGGCGACGGCCGTTCCGGACGTCATGGCGACGCAGACCGGCGCGCCGGCGGCAATCGCCAGGCCGATGGCCAGATAGCCGGCGGTGCGCTCGTCGATGCGGACGTGCAGGCGGATGCGGCCGGACCGGTCGGCATCCTGCAACGCGAAAGCCAGCGGGGCGTTCCGTGAACCGGGACACAGCACCACGTCGCGGACACCGCCGCGAATCAGCTCGTCAACGACGACGCGAGCCTGAGTCGTCGAGGGGTTCACTCCTACAGGGTGTCACAGCCCGCCGAGGATGCCCGCCGGGTGCACTCAGCCGTTGGCCTCGCCGAAGAACTTGAGCATGGCGGCGTTGACGGCGTCCGGCCGCTCGAAGAAACCGAGATGACCGGCGTCGGGTATCTGCACGTATCGGCCGTTGGGCAGCGCATCCGCTACCTCGCGGCCCATATGCGGCGGCGTCAGCACGTCGTCGGAGAAGCCGATCACCAGCACCGGGGTGGTGATGCTGCGATAGGCGGTCAACCGGCTGGTGTACGGCGCGATATCAAGCTGCGCGCGCGTGCCCGGGGTGGGCTTGATGGGCCAGGTGGAAAACATCGCAATCCAGTCGGCGACCGCGGTGTCATCGTTGAGCGTCTTGCGGGAAAAGTTTTCCAGCAGGCGGATTTTGGCGTCGTACGCGGCCGGCATCTCGACACCGGTGTCGGACAGCTCGGCCTCGGCGTCCCGAAAGAACTGCCGGGCCCGGTCCATGCGGCCCCGGGTACCCATCAGCACCGCCGAGCTGACCAGCTCGGGCCGGGCCAGCATGAGCTCCTGGGCGATGAACGCGCCCATCGACATCCCGACGATGCGGGCCGGGGCCGCGTTCAGGTCCTCGATCAGCGCCGCGGTGTCGGCGACCATGGTTTCCGTCGTGAATCCCTGGGCGTTCTCCGTGGCGCCGATCCCGCGATTGTCGAAGGTGATGACGCGGTATCCGGCCCCCAGAAACGCGGGGACTTGATAGGGGTGCCAGGTTCGTCCGGCGCCGCCGTGGCCGGCGATAAATACCACGGGCTCACCGGAACCGCGGTCGTCGTAAGCCAGGTTGATCACCCGGACGACGGTACAAGCAACCGATGGCAGGCCTTGACCCGGTCGATCCACCACTGCCGCCGCTCCGGCGCCGCCCGCAGCGCCCGCAGCCGCTCCGGGTCGGGCGTGACCGGCCCCACCGGCAGGGCGCCGTCGACGGGCGCGGCGGTCTCGGCGACGTCGTCGACGAACAGCCCGCCGGTGCCCAGGCCGCAGGCGTACCGAAGTTGCGGCAGCGCCGCCGCGGCGCTCAGCCCGGCGCCAATTCCCACCGCCGAATCGAGCGCGCTGGAGATCACGACAGGGATGTCGATCTGCGCGGCGATCTCGAGCATGGCCGAAATCCCGCCCAGCGGAGCGACTTTGAGCACCGCGATGTCGGCGGCGTGCGCGCGCACCACCGCCAGCGGGTCGTCGGCCTTGCGGATGCTCTCGTCGGCGGCGATCGGCACGTCTGGCATATCCGGGCGCCGGCGCAGTTCCGCGAGCTCGTCGACGCCCGCACAGGGCTGCTCGAGATATTCCAGCGGCCCGTCGGCGGTCAGCGCGGCCGCTGCCCGCGCTGCCTCCTCGACGCTCCAGCCGCCGTTGGCGTCCACCCGCACTGTCGGGACCGACTCGCGCACGGCGTTGACCCGTGCGACGTCGTCGGCCAGGGTCTGCCCGGGCTCGGCCACCTTCACCTTGGCCGTGCGGGCTCCCGGGAAGCGGGCGAGCACCTCGCCCACCTGCGCGGCGGGGACGGCCGGCACAGTCGCGTTGATCGGGACGCGGTCGCGACGTGCCGGCGGCGGCTTTCGGTAGGCGGCTTCGATGCCCGACGCCAGCCAGTGCGCCGCTTCGCGCGGCTCGTATTCGACGAAGGCCCCGAATTCGCCCCACCCGGCCGGGCCGTCGATCAACGCGACTTCGCGGGTGGTGATGCCGCGGAAGCGCACCCGCATCGGAAGCGCCACGACGTGCAGGCGGTCGAGCAGGTCCTCGAGCGTCGGCGTCACGCGCTGTGGACCTGGCGGCCCGCCAGATACGTCGCCCGCACCTGAAGGTCGGCGATCTGCTCGGGCGGCACCGTTCGCGGATCGGCAGAGAGCACCACCAGATCCGCGTACTTGCCGACCTCCAGCGAGCCGATCACGTCGTCGGAGAACAGGTGCCAGGCCGCGTCGATGGTTTGCGCGCGGATCGCCTGCTCCACGGTCAGGCGTTCCTCGGCTCCGAGCACCCGACCGCTCGGCGCAGTGCGGGTCACGGCGACGCTGATGTTGCGCAGCGGTTCTTCGGGTGTGACGGGCGGGTCGTTGTGCAGTGAGATGCGCATCCCGGTGGCAACCGCGGATCCGGCTGGCATCCAACGGGTTCCGCGTTCCTCGCCGAAGAGGCCGTCGACGATGACGTCGCCCCAGTAGTGGATCTGGTCGACGAAGATGCTGCACGTCACCCCGAGGTCGTGCGCGCGCCGCAGTTGCTCGGGCCGGATGGCACCGACGTGCTCGAGTCGCAGCCGGTGGTCGTCGCGCGGATGGCGGCGCAACGCCTCTTCGTACACGTCGAGGATGGTGTCCACGCCCGCGTCGCCCTGCACGTGGCAGGCCATCGGCCAGCCCAGCGGGAAGTACGCGCCGACGATCTCGTGCAGCTGCTCTTTCGTGTAGTTGGCGCAGCCGCAGGAGCCCGGCACGACGCCGATGATCCGGGTGGCCTCGGTGTCCAGATAGGGAAACGAGAGGTCGATGTTGCCGATCCAGGGCGAGCCGTCGACCCAGATCTTGATGCCGACCTGCCGCAGGATGTCGTCGCCCTGCCCGGGTGTGGCGGCGGTGGACATCTGCGGGTTGGAGATCTCGTAGGTGCGCAGCCGCACGGTGAGCCGCTCGCGCAGTTGTTCGACCACCGGCCGGAAGTTCGGGTCGAAGGCCATTTCCGAGCAGGTGGTCAGGCCGGCGCGGTTGAGCCGGGCGCACTCGGCGAGCAGCATCTGCGGGTAATCGCCGAAGTCGATGGCCCCGGCCAGCAGCTGGAACACCGCGCCGGTCTCCTCGGCGGTGCCGTCGAGTTCACCGTTGGCGTCGCGGCCGAACTTGGCCCCCTTGGGGTCCGG
>NZ_LZMB01000069.1 GCF_001673555.1 Mycobacterium sp. 1165178.9
CGGCCGATGGGCAGCGAGGCGCAGCGCAGGACGAAGTTGACGTCCTTGGTCACGCCTCCGGCCCCGACCAGGATCAGCCGTTCCACCAAATGCGGGAATTGGTAGGCGAATTGCATGGCCACACCGCCACCCAGCGAGTGACCGATGATGGTGACCCGCTCGATGTCCAGCACGCTGAGCAGGTCACGCATCCCGTTTGCGTACGCCGCGATCGAGTAGTCGGCGCGCGGCTTGTCGGATTGCCCGTGGCCGAGCAGATCGGGGGCGATCACCGTGAAGCGCTGGGCGAGCTTGGCCTGCACGGTATTCCAGGTGGTGGAGTTGTCACCGATGCCGTGGATCAGCAGTATCGCCGGCCCGGAACCCGCGATGCGGTAGGCCCGCTTGTAACCGTGGATGGTGCGGAACTCGAGTTTGGGTGCGGTCACTTCACGCACCGGGCGGAGCGTGCTCTTGCGCTTCCGCTCGGTCATATCGCCAACCTAGGTGTCGGGCCGGGCTGAGGGCGGTCCGGCTAAAGCGTCATGCTGAGTGGGTCAGGACTTGTCGTCGTCGTCGTACTTCTTCTCCGCCTGCTGGGCCAGAAATCGCTCAAACTCTGCGCCCAGCTCGTCGCCGCTAGGCAGATCCTCGTCGCGAGCTAGTAACGATCTGTTCTCCTGAGCGTCGATGAAGGCATCGTACTGGCGCTCCAGCGCGGCCACCACCTGAGCGACCTCGGCGCTCGCTTCCACCTGCTCGTCGATCTTTGCCCGAATGACCTCGGCCGCTTCGGTTAACGCGGTCAGCGGTAGCTCCAGTGACGCGGTCTTGGCGACCTGCTCGAGCAAAGCCTGCGCGGCGGCCGGGTAGTCGGTCTGCGTGAGGTAGTGGGGGACGTGCACGGTATAGCCGATGACCTCATGACCGTGCTGGCCCATCCGGTATTCCAGCAGGTTGGACGCGCTGCCCGGGACCTGGATCTCGGAGATCCACGGCTGGAAGTCGGCGATCAACTCCGGGTTGTTCGAGTGTGCGGTCATGGTGGTGGGACGGGTGTGCGGCACCGCCATCGGGACCGTCCCCAGACCGATGGTCTGACGCACGCCGAGGCGCTCGGCCAGAAGCCGCACCGCGGTGATGAAGCGCTCCCACTTGAGGTCCGGTTCCATACCGGCCAGCAACAGGAACGGCGTGCCGATCGTGTCGCGCATCGCGTACAGGCTCAACTCGGGATCCTCGTAATGGGTGAAGTGATCGGTCTTGAATGTCATCAGCGGCCGCCGCGAGCGGTAGTCCAGCAATTCGTCGATAGCGAAGGATGCGACCAGCTCGGTGTCCAGCACCGCCTTCAGATGCGCGGCCGCCAGCTTGATGGCATGACCGGCGTCGGAGAAGCCCTCCAGGGCGTGCACCAGCACGGGGCCGCGGCCGTCGGACGTCGACAACTGCGGCGCCGGCAACTCGAGCTCGTACATACCAGCCTGCCCTGGCTGGTACTGATCATCTGGGTCCTGATGGTGAGCCATCTCCGATCGCCTCCTCTCGAGGTTCTCTTCAGGGTGCCCTACCAAGTGTCCCGCGAATCGGGCGGCACCAACATCTATCAGCGAACTTCGCTATCACGCTGTTAGCTGGAACACGATAATTCTCACTCCTAATCCGCAAACGACGTCCTGGGGTCGTTCGCGGACGCCGGCAAACCCCTTGGCGCACCGCGATGTGTGGGAGTCGGCCTGCCGCCCAGCGGTCAGGCATGATGAAGGCGATGCGCATCCGGATCCTGATGGCCTGCTCGGTGGTGGGGGTGGCGACGTTGTTGACGTCGTGTCACCGTCCGGTCGAGCATGTTTCGGGTGCTCCGGTGTCCGCCCCCCGCGTCGGCGGCCCGGTGCAGCGGCTCAGCCAGCCCGAGCAGAAGGCCATCGCGGGTCCGGTCGAGCCGGATCGGCGCATCGGGGCGATTTTCATCGACGGTGGCCCGCTGCACGTGTGCACGGGTTCGGTGGTGCATTCGACGGGCGGCAACCTGATCATGACCGCCGCGCACTGCCTGGCAGGAGCCTCGCTGATTACCTTCGTTCCCGGTTTCGCAGGGGACGCGGCCCCCGGGCCCGCGGATGTATGGAAGGCCGACACGGTCTACCTCGATCCACGCTGGACGGCTAACAAGGACCCGCACGCCGACTACGCGATCGCGCGGGTCACCAACGAGGCCGGCGCTCCCGTCGAGTCCCGGGCCGGCCTGGCGCTGACGCTGGGTGTGACGCCTCCGCCCGGCAGCCGCGTCACCGTGCTGGGGTATCCGGCCGGCGTCGGCGGCTCGCCCATCGGATGCCAGGCCAGCACGTCAGTCACCGACACCGGGTTCCCCGCCTTGGCCTGTGAGGGGCTGGTGGACGGCACCAGCGGTGCGCCCTGGGTCAGCGGCACCACGCTCATCGGGGTGATCGGCGGTCTGGAGCGGGGCGGGTGCGCCGCGAACATGTCGTACTCGGCGCCGTTCGACGCACAGACCACGGCGCTATTGGCCCGAGCCGAGGCCGGCGGGCCCGGCGATCCGGTCCCAAACGACCTCTCGGACGCCTGTTAGGGACGATCGCCGGCGCGGCGGTGGGGGGCGCTGGGGGTCGCCACCATCGGGTCAGCGCCGGAACTGGTTGAGCGCCCGAACTTTGTTCATCACATCGAGCGCCGCCACCTTGTAGGCCTCGGAGAACGTGGGGTAGTTGAACACCGCGTCCACCAGGTATTCGACGGTGCCACCGCAGCCCATCACGGCCTGCCCGATGTGCACCATCTCGGTAGCGCTGGTGCCGAAGATGTGCACGCCGAGCAGCTTGAGGTCCTCGGTGGACACCAGCAGTTTGAGCATCCCGTAGGAGTCGCCGGCGATCTGGCCGCGCGCGAGCTCCCGGTACCTGGCCACGCCGACCTCGTAGGGGACTGAATTCTTCGTCAGCTCCACCTCGGTGGCGCCGACGTAGGAAACCTCGGGGATGGAGTAGATGCCGATGGGTTGCAGCTCGGTGATGCCGTCGGACGCTTCCCCGAACGCGTGGTAGGCGGCCAGGCGACCCTGTTCCATCGACGTCGCGGCCAGCGCGGGAAAGCCGATCACGTCGCCGACGGCATAGATATGCGGCACCTTGGTCTGGAAGTTGTCGTCGACGAAGATCCGCCCGCGGTTGTCGGACTCCAGCTCGGCGTTGTGCAGATCGAGGTGATCGGTCTGGCCCTGCCGCCCGGCCGAATACATCACCGTCTCCGCGGGAATCTGTTTTCCGCTGGCCAGGGTGGTCACGGTGCCCGCCGATCCGACGTCGACCGCGGTCACCTCCTCACCGAACCGGAACGTCACCGCCAGGTCGCGCAGGTGGAACTTCAGCGCCTCGACGACCTCCGGGTCGCAGAAGTCGAGCATGTCGTCGCGCTTCTCCACCACGGTGACCTTGGTGCCCAGTGCGGCGAACATCGAGGCGTACTCGATGCCGATGACGCCTGCGCCGACCACCACCATCGACGTGGGCAGCGACTTGAGATCGAGGATCCCGTCGGAGTCGAGCACGCGGTGTTCGTCGAACTCGACGCCGGAGGGCCGCGCCGGCCGGGTGCCGGTGGCGATGACGACGTATTTGCCGGTGATGGTTATCTTTTCGCGCCGAGACGGGTCTTCGACCTCGATGGTGTGCGGGTCGACGAAACGCCCGTGCCCGATCAGCAGGTCGATGCGGTTGCGCATCAGCTGGCTGCGCACCACGTCGACCTCCTTGCCGATCACGTGCTGGGTTCGGGCCAGCAGGTCGGCCGGGGTGATCTTCTCCTTGACGCGGTAGCTCGCGCCGTAGAGTTCGCGCTGGCTCATCCCGGTGAGGTACAGGACCGCCTCGCGCAACGTCTTTGACGGGATGGTGCCTGTCTGGACGCACACACCGCCGAGCATTTGACCGCGTTCGACGACGGCGACCGACTTCCCGAGCTTGGCCGACGCGATAGCGGCCTTCTGTCCGCCGGGCCCGGACCCGATGACCACCATGTCGTACTCTTGCGCCGAACTCATGGCTTAAACAGTAAGGCAGCACAACGCACAGTGCTGGGTTCATCCACAGGTCCGCTGCCGGGCCCCTGTACGTGCGCACCGGTTGACGGTGGCGGCCGTCAGCGTGGGTGCTCATGACGACGCATCGAGAAGACTTCGAACTTTCCCGCCCCGGTGCACTCATCGCCGCGCTGCCGGCCGTCCTCGGCTTCGTTCCCGAAAAGTCATTGATACTAGTGTCTTTGGGTGACGGGAGACTCGGTTCGGTGATGCGCGTCGACCTCTCCGAGGAGCTTAACGGTCGGGTGGAGCACTTGGCGGAGGTCGCCGCCGCGGCGGCCCCCGAGGCCGTGATCGCGGTGATCGTCGACGCCGACGGGGCCTACTGTCCGAGCTGCAACGAGGAATACCGGCAGCTGTCGGTGGTGCTCGCAGAAGCCTTGTCGCAGCACAACATCGAGTTGTGGGCCACGCATCTGGTCGACCAGGTGGCCCTCGGCGGCCGCTGGCATTGCGTCGAGGGCTGCGGCTCGAGCGGCCTGGTCGACGATCCCGCGTCCTCCCCGCTGGCGGCCGCGGCGGTGCTGGAAGGCAGACGGCTCTATCCGCGGCGCGCCGACCTGCAGGCGGTCGTGGCGCCCGACGACCAGGCGTGCAGCGACGCGCTGGCCGGTGTAGTCAGGCGCCAGGCCGCGCGGCGCCGGGCGGCGCATCGCGCGCATCCGGTCCGCTGCACCCGCGCCGACGTGGAGACGGCGATGTCCGCCGCCGGCCGCGTCGCGGCCGGGGAGTCGCTGTCCGACACCGAGTTGGCGACGCTGGGCTGTGCACTGAGCGACGCGCAGGTGCGCGACATCTTGTATGCGCTTGCGGTCGGGGAGAGCGCCGGGGAAGTCGAGTCGTTGTGGGCGCTGCTGGCGCGCACACTGCCCTCGCCGTGGCGGGTCGAGGCGCTGGTCCTGATCGCGTTCAGCGCCTACGCTCGCGGCGACGGTCCGCTCGCCGGAGTGTCGCTGCAGGAGGCGCTGCGCTGCGAGCCCGATCATCGGATGGCCGGCATGCTGGACACCGCTTTGCAATCGGGCCTGCGGCCCGAGGACATCAGGGACCTGGCGCTGACCGGCTACCGCCTGGCCAAGCAGTTCGGGGTGCAGCTACCGCCGCGCCGGCCGTTCGGCCGCAGGGCGGGATAGGAGGCACGAAAGCCCGGGTCAGACCTTCTCGACCTTGACCGCGTGCGCCATTTCGTGCGGCAGGGTGACGTTCTCGTGGCCAGGAATGACGATGGTCACCCCGGCGGAGCCGGTCTCAACCGTGACGCGGGCGTTGGGGACGACGCCGGCGTCCTTCAGGCGTGAGATCAGGTCGATGTCGCCCTGGACGTGTTCGGTCAGCTGGCGCACGACCACGGCCACCGGCGCACCGGCGGGCAACTCGGTCAGCCGGACCAGGGGACCGTCCTCGGACCAGGACTCGGGGCCCACGCCCAGGTCCAGCAGTCCGGGGATGGGGTTGCCGAAAGGCGAGGTGGTCGGGTTGTTAAGCACCTTGACCAGGCGCCGCTCGACGTCCTCGCTCATCACGTGCTCCCAGCGGCACGCCTCGGCGTGGACCTCTTCCCAGGGCAGGCCGATCACGTCGACCAGCAAGCGTTCGGCGAGGCGGTGCTTGCGCATCACGGAGATCGCCAGCGCCCGGCCCTTGTCGGTGAGCTCGAGGTGGCGGTCACCGGCAACGTGGAGTAAACCGTCGCGCTCCATGCGCGACACGGTTTGGCTGACAGTCGGACCGCTCTGATCGAGACGTTCGGCGATTCGGGCACGCAGCGGCGTCACGCCCTCTTCTTCGAGGTCGTAGATAGTCCGCAGGTACATCTCGGTGGTGTCAACCAGGTCGTTCATTCAGCACCCTCCGTCGACGCTGAGTCTACTTGGCAAGCTGCGTGAATGCGTGTAACGCGTCGGCGGCAAGCAGTATGCCCGCCGCTGACGCGGCGGGCATACTGTCTGCTACCTAGCTTGGGATGGGGCCTTAGCTCGCGTACGACCGTAGCCTGTCGGCGCGCTCCCCGTTGCGGAGTTTCGACATTACGTCCCGCTCGATTTGGCGGACCCGCTCGCGGGACAGGCCGAACAGCTTGCCGATCTGATCCAGCGTGCGCGGCTGACCGTCGTCCAGGCCGAAACGCAGCCGGATCACTTGGTGCTCACGCTCGTCGAGGGTGGCCAATACGCTGCGGATGTCGGTGTGCAACAGCTCTGCGATCACCGCATTCTCGGCCGACATCGCTTCGGCGTCCTCGATGAAATCGCCCAGCGGGGCTTCTTCCTCGGAGCCGACCGGCATGTCCAGGCTTACCGGGTCGCGGCTGTGTTCGAGCAGGTCGTTGATCTTTTCGACCGGAATGCCGGACTCGGCGGCCAGCTCCTCGTCGGTGGCCTCGCGTCCCAAATTCTGGTGCATCTCGCGCTTGATCCGCGCCAGCTTGTTGACCTGCTCCACCAGATGGACCGGCAGCCGGATGGTGCGACTCTGGTCGGCCATGCCGCGGGTGATGGCCTGGCGAATCCACCACGTCGCATAGGTCGAGAACTTGAATCCCTTTGTGTAGTCGAACTTTTCCATCGCGCGGATCAGTCCCAGGTTGCCCTCCTGGATCAGGTCCAGCAGCGGCATACCGCGACCGGTGTATCGCTTGGCCAGCGACACCACCAGGCGAAGGTTCGCTTCCAGCAGGTGACGGCGCGCGGCCTGACCGTCGCGAACCACGGCCTGCAGATCGCGTTTACGATTCTCCCCGAGGCGCTTACGCGTTGCGAGCAGGTGTTCGGCGTAAAGCCCGGCTTCGATGCGCTTGGCGAGTTCGACTTCGCCGGCCGCATTGAGAAGCGCCGTCTTGCCGATTCCATTCAGATATACGCGCACTAGGTCCGCTGCGGGGCTTTGAGCATCCAGATCGCCGTCAAATCTGCTCGTGCTGGCGTTCGCCATAGCGACCTCCCGTTCGGCTTTGTTCTGTCATGGAGTTCAACGACAGACCAGCTCTGAGAGTTCCCAGCGATTCCGTATCTCACACGTGTTGACGTGCAGAAATGTGCCGTCGACCTGAGAATGTCCTGAGAAGTCCGTCGGCCGGGCACCTTCAGGAGCAACGACGACTAACCGTGATCGATTCCATCGCGAAAGCCCGTCGGCCACTCTGGCTGCGGGTGTCGGGGGGCCTCGAGCGCGGGACGTTCGGCCCGGGGAAACAGGCGGGTGTGCTGGCGGGCACCGTCGAACCGGCGGGGCTCGTCGGCGCCGCGCGGCGGCCGATCGTTGGCAATCAACACGGCCATCCAGGGCAACGGGATGGACAGCGCCACGATCGCCAGGGAGATCAGCCCGTTGTGCCACGCGCCGTAGGCGAGCGCGGCCAGGATGAGCGCCGGAATCCGGAAAGCCATCAAGGTCAGGTATTTACGGACCCGCGCACGATGCTGCTCCTCATACGAGGTCGCGGCGGCGGTGATGAGCACAGGGCGGCTTTTGTTGCCGTCAAAGTCATCGAACCCCGGATCGGAGCCGTGCTTCATTTCTCCACTGTCCCACAACTCGCCGATCTCGGCTTGGCCGGTTTCGGGGCCAGCCGGCAGTGCACAATGTCAGGTATGCAGACCCAAACGATCGAACGCACCGAGACCGACGAACGCGTCGACGACGGGACCGGCAGCGACACCCCGAAGTACTTCCACTACGTCAAGAAGGACAAGATCGCCGAGAGCGCCGTGATGGGCAACCACGTTGTGGCGCTGTGCGGCGAGGTGTTTCCCGTCACCAAGGCGGCCAAGCCGGGCTCACCGGTCTGCCCGGACTGCAAGCAGATCTACGAGCGGATGAAGAAGGACTGATCAGCCCGGCGGCTCCGCCGGCGCGACGTCGCGTTGCGCCGTGATGGGATTCGTGGTCACGGGGTTCGACAGCGTGCCCGCCGCCTTCGCTAGCGCGGGCGAGCGCGACAGCAGCCATCTGCGCAGCCGATGCGCATGGGTCCGCGGCGCGGGGAATTCCTCCTGGATGGCGGCATTGAGCTCGGCGCCGATCATGATCGCGAAGCCCCCGAAGAACGAGAACAGCAGGAATGCGATCGGGGTGGACAGCGCGCCGTAGGTGTAACCCGTACTCGTGATCCACTGCAGGTAGAGCCGCAGGCCCAGGGTGGCGATCACGAATACCGCGGTGGCCAGCGCCGCGCCGAAGAGCAGCCGATGCGTCGGCAGCGGCTCCGGCAACGACACGCGGTACAAGATCACGACCGCGAACAACAAGACGAGGATCAAGGCCGGGTAGTAGCCGTAGCGCAGCACGTTGGCCAGGCTGACCGGAATGTGCTCACCCACTTTGCGCGGGCCCAGGACCACCAGCGGCGCCGTCGCCACCACGAACACCAGCCCCACCACGTAGAGGAACAGTGCGAACAGGCGCTGGCGCACCGGGTGGCGCAACGGCGTCTGGTCGTGCGCCTCGACCACGGAGTCGACGAAGGACGAGATGGCCGACGACCCCGCCCACAACGAGATGATGAACCCCAGCGAGACCACCTCGCCGCGGGCGTGGTTGGCGATGTCGCGGACGGTCGGCTCGATGATTTCGTTGACCACGCTGCGGGAGAACACGCTGTGCGCCGTCGAGATCAGCTGGCGCAGGATGCTGGGCAGCATGTCCGGGCCGAACAGCGGAGCCACATAGGCCAGGGTGCCCAGCAGCCCAAGCAGCAACGGCGGCAATGACAACGCCGACCAGAAACCAGCCTGAGCCGACTCCGAGAAAATCGAGTCGTCCCAACTCTTAGAAAGAGTCCTTAGGGTGATCCGCCAAACATGGTGGCGCGACGGTTTTGCGACCTGCTCGCTCATACCCGTCCAGCATTACCGAAGATCGCTCGCACCGCCCACATTGGCGATGGGCGAGTTCGTTGCGGGCTAGCTTTCGCTGATCTCCAGCACGGCGTCCAGCTCGGTCAGCTTCGCCTCATGCTCGTTGGCGTGGTGCTGGCAGAAGAGAAGCTCCAGTCCAGAAGGCAGCTTGGCGCGCACACGAGCCGCAGCACCGCAGCGGTCGCAGCGGTCGGCTCTAGTCAGTTCTGGACTCGTCAGAGTTGCATTCATGGCTTCTCCGTTCTCGTACGTTCACTTTCTCAGACGTATGGCGTTTTCGCCTTGTTCCCCGATCGTTACGGGGTGTGTCGTTTCTCACGGCCTGGTCAAGTTTGGTTTGGGCGGTATCTAGGGTGTCGGATTGTGACCTTCGCCCCCGACGCCCTGGTGCACCTGTGCGGAACCGAGCAGTGGGCGCGGGCCCGCCAGGTGGGAGGCCTGCACCCGGACACCGCGAGCGGCGGCGAGTTCATCCACCTATCGACGCCGGAGCAGGTGCACCTGCCGGCCAACCGTCTGTACCACGGTCGCGGCGACCTGGTGCTGTTGCACATCGACCCCGCCCGACTCGACGCGCCGGTGCGGTGGGAGCCTGGAGTGCCAACCGACCCGCAGTCGATGTTGTTCCCGCATCTGTACGGCACGCTGCCGGTGGCCGCCGTGATCCGGGTCACCGCCTACCCGCCGGCCGACGACGGCACCTTCGCGCCGATCGCCAGCGATTCCGCGGGGCGGTCGACGTAGGCGTCGGCCTCGATCTCCACCAACAGCTCGGGCGCGATCAGCGCCGAGACTTCGACCATGGTGGCCGCGGGCCGTATCGCACCGAAGACTTGTTCGTGCACGGCTCCTACCTCGC
Organism: Mycobacterium sp. 1165178.9; assembly: GCF_001673555.1. Lineage (GTDB taxonomy): Bacteria > Actinomycetota > Actinomycetes > Mycobacteriales > Mycobacteriaceae > Mycobacterium. The sequence continues at coordinate 9,794 of NZ_LZMB01000069.1, forward strand.
GCCAGCGCGAGATGTCGGTGACGTAAATGCGGGTGCGCACCACGTCCGTGAGCGCGGCGCCCGCTTGGTGCAATGCAATCTCGATGCGGTGCAAAGCATCTCGTGCCTGGGCGGCGATGTCCCCGGCGGGGCCGATGCCGGTTGTTCCCGCCACCGCCACATGGGGGCCGACCCGCACCGCGCGCGAATAGCCCACCGCTGACTCGAAGGCGGATTCTCCCGAGACCACTTTGCGGTTGGTTGACATGGGAGTCACCGTACGACGGCTGCGCCGTCGGCGCAGCCGAATTCTCCGCTGGCAGCGGCCGTTTGGCTAAGGTGCCCGGCGGGATCGAAACGTACTGCACGCCAACGGTTCTGGAGTGTGTGGCCGAACGGCTTAGCCGCGGCGGTTGCGCATCAGTGAGAATCCACGCTGGACTTCGCTGAACAACCAACCCCATCGGCCACTAGAAGCTGGGCGTGAGTCCCAATTGCGCCAAGATGCCAGCGAAATCCGCCGCGGACCAGGGCCGCGTGCGATTTGACCGAAAAGGTCAGTGCTCCAGGACCAGCTTGCCGACTTGCTCGCACTTGGCGAGCTTGGTCAGCGCATCGGGGTAGGCGTCGAATGGGAACACTTCGTCCACGATCACCGGGAGACCCCTGGCGACGTGATCGGTCACCTGGACGAACTCGAGGTGGGATCCCGTCGTCACACCGATCAGCTCCTGCTGCTTGAAGAACAGCCGAGGCAGCAACAGCGGCACCTCGACCCCGCCGGTCGCGCCGCAAGTGACGTAGCGACCGCCGTTGTCCAGTGCCCGGACCGCGGGCTCCCAGGTCGCGGCGCCGACGCTGTCGACGACGACCTCCACCTTGACTGGGTATGGCCCGGCGGAATCGAACGCCTCAACCGCGCCGAGCTCCTTGGCGCGAGTGCGCTTCGCCTCATCCCGCGAGGTGGCGTACACCTCGGCGCCCAAGTACTTGGCGATCAGCAGCGACGCGACCGCCACTCCACCGCCGCCGCCGACAACCAGCACCTTCGTGCCGGCCTGCACGCGGCCTTTGCGCAACATTCGCCACGCCGTCACGTGACACACCGGATACGCCGCGCACTCGACCCATGACAGGTGCTTGGGTTTGCGGACCGGATGCCACGCCGGGACAACGACATAGTCGGCATGACCACCCCACCGGTGCTCGCCGAGCAGGTGCGTCCCAGGGTCGACGATGCTGTCGATGCCGCGCGTGAGGATCGCCTGGTGAGAGGTGATGCCCGCCTCCATCACGACTTCATCACCCGGCTGCCAGTCGCCGACGCCGGGACCGACCATGTCGATCACACCGGCGACGTCGGAGCCCGACACGTGCGGAAACGATCGCGGCTTGGGCATCCCTCGCGTCAGCCAGAGATCGATGTGGTTGAGGGCGGATGCCCGGACCTCAATGCGGACCTCGCCCGGACCTGGCACTGGGGTCGGGACCTCGCCCCAGCGGTAGTCGCCCGGCGATTCCTCGAGGATCCATCCACGCACGGATCATTACGGTACCGACGTTTGTTGCGCTGGGGAGCGGGTTGGGCCGCTGCCATCTCGAACCGTTGCGGATGCCCCGCTGGATGAGCTTCTTGGAGCTCAGTGATCCGGCAGTTTCACTGCAAAGCGGAGTGTCGCTCAGTCCAGGTAGTCGCGCAACACCTGGGACCGGCTGGGGTGACGCAGCTTCGACATCGTCTTGGACTCGATCTGGCGAATGCGTTCACGGGTCACGCCGTAAACCTGCCCGATCTCGTCCAGGGTGCGGGGCTGCCCGTCAGTGAGACCGAAGCGCAGCCGTACTACGCCCGCCTCGCGCTCCGACAGTGTCTCGAGCACCGACTGCAACTGATCTTGGAGCAGCGTGAACGAGACCGCGTCGACGGCCACCACGGCTTCGCTGTCCTCGATGAAATCGCCCAGCTGGCTGTCGCCCTCGTCGCCGATGGTCTGGTCCAGCGAGATCGGCTCGCGGGCGTATTGCTGGATCTCCAGCACCTTTTCGGGCGTGATGTCCATTTCTTTGGCGAGCTCTTCGGGCGTGGGCTCGCGGCCCAGGTCCTGCAGCAGCTCGCGCTGGATACGGCCCAGCTTGTTGATCACCTCGACCATGTGCACCGGGATGCGGATGGTGCGGGCCTGGTCGGCCATGGCGCGGGTGATGGCCTGACGGATCCACCAGGTCGCGTAGGTGGAGAACTTGTAACCCTTGGTGTAATCGAACTTTTCGACCGCGCGAATCAAACCCAGGTTGCCCTCCTGGATGAGGTCAAGGAACGCCATGCCTCGACCCGTGTAGCGCTTGGCCAGCGAGACCACCAATCGCAGGTTGGCTTCCAGCAGATGGTTCTTGGCGCGGTCGCCGTCGCGGCAAATCCACACCATGTCACGACGCTGCGCGGCGGGCAGTTTGTCGCCGCGCTCGGTCATCTCGGTCATCAGCTGCGTCGCGTATAGCCCGGCCTCGATCCGCTTGGCCAGCTCAACCTCTTCCTCGGCGTTGAGCAGCGCGACCTTACCGATCTGCTTCAGGTAGGCGCGAACCGAGTCGGCGGAGGCCGTCAGCTCGGCGTCCTTGCGGGCCTGCCGCAATGCCTCGGACTCGTCTTCGTCCCACACGAAATCGCCTGAAGCCTTGTCCTTTTCGCTCGGCTCGGCGATCTCCTCGTCATCCTCTGTCACGGCCTCGCCGGCCTTGGCGGGCTTCGCGGCGGCCTCTTCGTCGGCCTCAGCGACTTCGGCGTCTTCGGCGTCGGTCTCGTCGGCATCTTGGCTGTCGGACGCCACATCGTCTTCGAGGTCGTCCAGGCTCAGGTCGGTGTCGATGTCGAGGTCTTCTCCGGGCTCGCCCTCGAGGTCGGGTTCGTTGTCGAGATCCTCGACGGCGCCGTCGGAGTCGAGGGCCTCGGGATCCACCGGCGCGGCCTTGGCCGCCTTGGTTCCGCGCGCCGACGGCGCCTTGGCGCCCGCGCCTTTGGCCGCGGCGCTGGTCTTGGAATCGGCGGCCCCGTCGGCTTTGGACTTGGTGGACGGCGATGGTGACTTGGCTGCCCGCTTAGCGGGCGCCGAGCCGTTGGCAGCCTTGGCCGCCGGTCGCTTGGCGGGGGACGACGGAGACTTCGTGGCGGTGCGTTTCACCGGCCCGTCCGTCGCCGGGCTTGCTTTCGTCGCTGCCACGTACACCCCTTCGTTTGGGCTCACTTTCGGTGGGTATCGGGCATGGTTAACCGAAAGTGTCTGCTATGTCGATGTCGGCGTTGGTATCAGCGTGACTAGTCGCACGCTGTCGGTTGGGCATTCGCCGAGCACCATTGTAACGACAGTGCCCGCTACTACGGCTCTGCCGGGCAAAATCAGTGGGTCACGTCCGAGGTGGCGGCCATAGCCGCGCCGACGATTCCCGCGGTGTTGAGCAGGGCCGCGGCGACCACCGGGGTGCGGTTGGTCAGCAGCGGCACCCACTTGTCGGCCTTGCGGCTGATTCCGCCGCCCGCGATGAACAGGTCCGGCCACACCGCGTTCTCGATGCTCACCAGCACCTTGGTGACCTGCTTGGCCCACTTTTCGTAGGACCAGCCGTTCTTCTCCTTCACCGAGGACGCCGCACGCTGTTCGGCCTCCTTGCCGCCGACCTCGAGATGGCCGAACTCGGTGTTGGGGATCAGCGTCCCGTTGTGAATCACCGCGGAGCCGATTCCGGTGCCGAAGGTCAACAACACCACGAGGCCCGATTGGCCCTTGCCGGCACCGTAATGCTCCTCGGCCAGCCCGGCCGCGTCGGCGTCGTTGAGGACGATGACTTCCTGACCGTTCAGCTCGGCGCTGATGATGTCGCGCGCGTTGCTGCCAATCCACGCCTTGTCCACGTTGGCCGCCGTCTGCACGATGCCGTGCGTGACGACTCCGGGATAGGTCACCCCCAGCGGGCCGGTCCACCCGAAAGCGTTGACCACCTCAGCGATCGTCTTGGCCACCGCCGGGGGCGTCGCCGGCTGGGGGGTCAGCAGCTTGACCCGCTCGCCGATTAACTGCCCGGTGTCCATGTCGACGATGCCGCCCTTGATGCCGCTGCCGCCGACGTCGATGCCGAACCCGCGACGCTGTGGCCTGCCGTCGCCTGCCGCGGAGCCGGGCGTATCCGTGATCGAGTCGGTGCTGGTCATCGAATCTCCTCGGCGTGACTGGGCTGTCCGCTCACCTTAGCGCCGCAACGCCGGGGCCCGCGGCGTCTGCGCGAGGAGGGCGATTGTGATCCGATAGACCGGTGACCCCTTCCGACGACGAGCTCGTGCGGCTTCGTTCCGTCGCCGAAACGTTGGCCGCGGAGGCCGCCGCGTTCGTGAGGCGTCGGCGGGCAGAGGTTTTCGGCACCGACGCGGGCAGTGATGACAGCGGCGCCGTACGATCGAAGAGCACTCCGACCGATCCGGTGACCGTCGTCGACACGGAAACGGAACGGCTGTTGCGCGACCGGCTGGCCGAATTACGGCCTGGAGACCCGATTCTCGGCGAGGAGGGCGGCGGGCCTGCCGACCCCGCGGGCACGCCGGCCGGATCGGTCACCTGGGTGCTCGATCCCATCGACGGCACAGTGAATTTCGTCTACGGCATCCCTGCCTACGCCGTGTCGGTCGGCGCACAGGTCGACGGCGAGTCGGTGGCCGGCGCGGTCGCCGACGTCGTCGGGAACCGGGTGTACTCGGCTGCCGTGGGCCTGGGTGCTCACGTCACCGACGGCGACGGGAAGCAACCGCTGCACAGCGCCGCCGTCGACGATTTGTCAATGGCGTTGCTGGGCACCGGCTTCGGTTATTCGCGGCGGCGCCGCGCGACGCAGGCCGCGCTGCTGGCGCGCATCCTTCCGGTGGTCCGCGATGTTCGTCGCATCGGCTCGGCGGCACTGGATCTGTGCATGGTCGCGTCGGGCCGGCTCGACGCCTTCTACGAGCACGGTCTGCAGGTGTGGGATCGCGCCGCGGGCGCGCTGATCGCGGCGGAGGCGGGGGCCCGGGTGGTGCTGCCCGCGCCCGGCGTGACCGGGGCCGGTCTGGCGCTGGCCGCCGCGCCCGGAATCGCCGACGAACTACTGGCCGTCCTGGAGCGCTTTGACGGCGTGGACCCGATTCCGGATTGACGTCCGCGTCAGCAGCTGCTGGCGTGAATCTTGGCCAGCAGCGTGGGATCTGAGGGCTCGGTGGCGCCGGGACGCAAGGTGGCGAGCACCGCGTCGATGTCGTCGTTGTGGGCCAACGCGCTGAAGTCGGTGCCCAGGGACAGGTCGACCGAGTCGTCGGCGCGGTTGTCGTTGAACAGCTCGGTGCACGGCGCGACCAGCCACACGGCCGCCGCGGTGGCCTGTCCGGCGGTGCCGAAACGGATTTGGCCCTGACAGGTGAGTCTGGTGCCCGCATAAAGGGGGTCGTTGGCCGCAGTCGGTTGCGCGAAGCCGAGGTCTTTCATGGCGCCGGCGACGTCGCCGGCCTGCCCGCCGCGGCCGCTGGCGTTGAGGACGCGGACTTTGGTGTCCGCGAGTTTGGCGGGCGTGACGTCCATCATGGCACTGCGCGACACCTGCTCACCGAGTTGGGCCGGTGCCGAGCCGGCCGCCTGCGGTGGCGGGTTGCACACCACGGCCTCGTGCACCTTGGCGGGTCGCGTCAGCGCGATCGTCCAGATCACGGCGGTGGCCACCGCGAGAACTACCGCCGCGACGATGGCGGGACGAGGGTTGCGGCGCCGAAAAGGCCGACCGTGCTTGTCAAAAGCTGTACCCTCGGTGATTTGCGTGACCACAGCTGCACTCTAGCCGCACGCTAAACCCACTGTTCAGAGACGAGCGCAAGGGTAAAAATGAGGGTGTGACGTAAATCACACCGTAATGGGTCGCGATACGGGCACGAATCATTTGGTGGATGCGTTCGACGCTGGTACAAAGCGATGCTTGGATAACGAGGGCATGTGAGGGGATAGGGCAATGCCTACCGACTACGACGCTCCACGGCGCACCGAGACCGACGACGTTTCGGAGGACTCGCTGGAGGAGCTCAAAGCGCGACGGAACGAGGCGGCTTCGGCCGTCGTCGATGTCGACGAATCTGAATCCGCTGAGAACTTCGAACTGCCGGGTGCCGACCTATCGGGGGAAGAACTGTCGGTGCGCGTAGTTCCGAAGCAGGCCGACGAGTTCACCTGCTCGAGCTGCTTCCTGGTGCAACACCGCAGTCGGCTGGCCAGCGAGAAGAACGGCGTGATGATCTGTACCGACTGCGCGGCCTGATCGCTGCGCTCACCGTGTCAGGGCCGACAACACCCGCTCGGGGTGACGGCAGCTCACCAGCCAGTACGGCGTCGGATCGTCCGGATCGTCGAGTACCGCCAGGATCATCGGCCCCACCCATGCCCTGTGTAGGACGTACGCCGCCGGGTCCAGCTGGCGGCCCAACGCGGCGGACTTGGCCGAGGGCGCTATCTCAGCGGACCGGGAGATCACGGTGACCGGCAGATGCGCCGGCCCGGCCCACAGCTGCACTACGCCGGGCGCTGCCGGGTCTTCGGTTACCCGGATCTCGATGCGGCCCAGCCACAGCAGCGCCGCGGCCGCCACCGCGAACAACGACGCGTACGGCCACCAGGCCGATTGCCGGGTCACGCCCATGTTGAATTCGAAAGCGATGATGCCCGCCAGTGCGAAGGCTGGTGGCCACCACCACCACGGAACCCACAATCGTTCGCGGTACCGCACGTTGTGCGGCGCGACGCGCGTCTCGGACACGCAGTCAAGGGTAGTCTTTGGCCCCGTGTCGACCAGTCTGGCCATCGTCCGTCTTGACCCTGAGCTTCCGCTGCCCGTCCGCGCCCACGAGGGCGACGCCGGCATCGATCTCTACAGCGCCGAAGACGTCAAACTGGAACCCGGGCGACGCGCCCTGGTGCGAACGGGGGTTGCGGTGGCCATCCCGTTCGGGATGGTCGGCTTGGTGCATCCACGGTCGGGACTGGCTGCGCGAGTTGGACTTTCGATCGTCAACAGCCCGGGCACCATCGATGCGGGCTATCGCGGCGAGGTCAAGGTTGCGCTGATCAACCTTGACCCGACCGATCCGATCGTGGTGCACCGCGGCGACCGCATCGCCCAGTTGTTGGTGCAGCGGGTCGAATTAGTGGAGCTGGTCGAGGTGTCGTCGTTCGACGAGGCCGGGCTGGCCGAAACATCCCGTGGCGACGGTGGTCACGGTTCCTCCGGCGGACATGCGAGTTTGTGATGGCATTCGGTAAACGCACACCAAAAGACGACGCCGACACATCGGCGGCTGCAGCACCCGCAGCCCGCGACGCCGGCGAGCCGGTCCCCGAAGAGCTCGAGGGCCCGTTCGACATCGAGGACTTCGACGACCCCGCGCTCGCCGAGCTAGCCCGGCTCGACCTGGGCTCGGTGCTGATCCCCATGCCGGAGGCCGGCCAGCTGCAGGTCGAGCTGACCGAAACCGGTGTGCCGAGCGCGATCTGGGTCGTCACGTCCAACGGTCGTTTCACCATCGCCGCCTACGCCGCGCCCAAGACCGCTGGCCTGTGGCGTGAAGTGGCCGGCGAGCTCGCCGAATCGCTGCGCAACGACTCGGCCCAAGTCAGCATCAAGGACGGGCCGTGGGGTCGGGAAGTGGTGGGTACCGCCGCAGCCGGCGTGGTGCGCTTCATCGGTGTCGACGGCTACCGCTGGATGATCCGCTGCGTGATCAACGGGACCCAGGAGACGATGGAAGCCCTGGAGCAGGAGGCGCGAGCGGCTTTGGCGGACACCGTGGTTCGGCGCGGTGATACGCCGCTACCGGTGCGGACGCCGCTGGCCGTGCAGCTACCCGAGCCGATGGCGCAACAACTGCGCGAAGCTGCCGCTGCGCAACAGGCCGCACAGCAGGACGACGCCCAACGGGCCGAAGGGCAACAGGCACCGCCCAACTCGCCGGCCGCGCGCCGCAGCGTCGACGGGTCGGCTATGCAACAGCTGCGCACCACCACCGGCGGCTGACCGGCGCCGTGGCGCTGCCGCGGATGCGGCAGCAACATCCCAGCCGGGCGCTGCGGGTCGCCACATCGGCTACAGGTCGGCCAGCGCGCCCAGACAGGCTGCCCCCAGGGCGGCGGGATCCGCCCCGATCTGATCCAGCGTCACTCGCCGCAGCGCCGCGCGCGGCGCTGCGGCGACCCAGTCGAGGCCGGCCTGCAACGGGTGGATCGGATCGTCGACCGCGGCGGCCACACCCAGCGGCACGGCCAGCCCCGCCAACTCGTCGCAGCTCGGCGCGACGTAGGCGGCCGCCTCTTCCATGGCGTCGGGCAGATGTGGCCACTGCGCCCCCCATGAGCGGGTCAGCTCGTCGGCCAGCCACGGCGGGCTGGACGCCCGCATCTGGGTCGTGGTCGCCGCCAGCCCGTCGGTGCGCAACTGCGACGCCGAATACCGCGCCGCAAGGGCCGCGGGTGCGGCCCCGGGCGCGCCGGCCCACGCCGGGAGCGCGGCCAGCACCGCGACCGCCCGGTCGGGACGGGCCAGCGCCCATGCCGCCGCCACCGCGGCGCCGATCGAGACCCCGCCCACAGCGATCGGCTCTGTGCGTGCCGCGTCATCCAGCGCCGCCAGGTAGCCCTCGATCAACCGGTCGGGCCGCGGCGGCGGGGTCACCAACAGCGCGCCGATCTCGAACAGGGGACGGGAAAATGCCCGGTGAACGTAGTCGTCGTCGGAGCCGGTGCCGGGCAACAACACCGTCGTGACACCGCGCAGATCGACCACCACCTCTAGATAGTGCCCCGCCGTTCACCCGCCCTCCAACACGACGTTTGAGCCGGTTGGCGCTGGGGAACCAAGAGGTCTACGGTGTCCGTTGGCATATATGGAAGCGTCGAGGCTTATCAGCATTTGTCAGGAGTGGCCATGGGGGCCCAAGGGTATCTGCGCCGGCTCACCCGCCGGTTGACGGAGGATCCGGAACAACTCGACTCGGAGGAACTCTCCGACGAGGTCGCAAGCACCGGCGCGCAACGCGCGATCGATTGTGAACGTGGCCAGGAGGTCACGATGGTGGGCACTCTGCGTAGCGTCGAGTGCAACGGCAGGGCCTGTGCCGGCGGGGTACGCGCCGAATTGTTCGACGGCAGCGACACCGTCACGCTGGTATGGCTGGGACAACGCCGCATACCGGGCATCGACTCGGGCCGCACCCTGCGAGTGCGCGGGCGCCTCGGCAAGCTGGAGAACGGGACGAAGGCAATCTATAACCCGCACTACGAAATTCAGCGGTGACCGATCGCGAAGACCTGGGGGCAACCCCGCGGGAGCCTGCGGCGTCGGAACAAATGACCACTAACCGCATCAACCCGGAACGTCTGCTGGCTCAGGCAGGCGGGATCAGCGGCGTCATCTATTCGTCGCTGCCGGTGGTGGTGTTCGTCATCGTCTCCAGCGTGTCCGGATTGGTTCCCGCGATCGTCGCCGCGCTGGGGGTGGCCGCACTGATCTTGGTGTGGCGGCTCATTCGTCGCGAATCCGCGCAGCCGGCCTTTTCCGGCTTCTTCGGCGTCGCGCTGTGCGCGCTGATCGCCTACGTGCTGGGGGAGTCCAAGGGCTACTTCCTGCTGGGCATCTGGATGTCGTTGGTCTGGGCGGTGGTCGTCGCGGCGTCGGTGCTGATCCGCCGGCCAATCGTCGGCTACGCGTGGAGTTGGGCCACGGGGCGGGGCGACGGCTGGCGCGACGTGCCCCGCGCGGTCTACGCGTTCGACATCGCCTCGGTGGGCTGGGTGCTGGTGTTCGCCGCCCGGTTCGTCGTTCAGGGTTTGCTCTACGACGCCGATCGGACCGGCTGGCTGGCGGTGGCCCGCATCGCGATGGGCTGGCCGTTGACCGTGCTGGCCGCGTTGGCGACCTACGCCGCGATCAAGTCGGCACAGCGGGCCATCGCCGCCGCCGGTGTTCCCGCGGTCGAAATCGAACCCGGCGCCGTCACCGACTGATCAGTCCAGATTGTGGCGACCCGTCCCCCGCAAGGTACCCCCAGCGCCCGGCTCCGCCGCCCTGGGCATCACAACTAGCCAGCCGGGTTGTGGCTGCCCAGCAGCAGCTTCTGCAGGTCCTCTTCCGCCTCGGCGACGGCGACGAACAGCAACTCGTCACCGCCCTCCAGCGGCTCGTCCTCCTCGGGAACGATCACGCGGGGCCCGCGCAGGATCGTCACCAACGAGGTGTCCCGCGGCAGCTGCAGTTTGCGCACGGGCTTGCCGCCCCACGGCGTGTCGTCGGGCAGTGTGATCTCGACGAGGTTGGCCTGGCCCCTGCGGAATTCCATCAGCCGCACCAGATCACCGACGGCGACGGCCTCTTCGATGAGCGAGGCCAGCATGCGCGGCGTCGACACGGCCACGTCGACACCCCAGGCGTCGGTGAACAACCATTCGTTGCGGGGATCGTTGACCCGGGCCACCACCCGCGGTACTGCGAACTCGGTCTTGGCCAGCAGGCTCAGCACAACGTTGGCCTTGTCGTCGCCGGTCGCGGCGACCACCACGTCGAACTCCTGCAGGCGCACCGACTCGAGCAGGCTCAATTCGCAGGCGTCGCCCAGCCGCCAGTGCGCGGCCGGGATGGCGTCGACGTCGACGTGATCGGGATTGCGCTCGATCAGCGTAACGTCGTGGCCGTTGCCGATGAGTTCGCGGGTGACCGAGCGGCCGACCGCGCCGGCGCCGGCAACAGCTACCTTCATGTGCGCCGCTCCTCAAGCCGCTCGTTGGAATTCATCACAAGTCTTCGCTCGGTGGCAGCGCGGCGATGGCCACCGCCTCGGCGGCGCGGCCGGAGATCGCGGCGACATATACCTGGTCGCCCGACTGGATGACCGATTTGGGCTCCGGCAACACGCCGGCCCCGAAACGGATCAGGAACGCGACCCGGGCGCCTGTTGCCTGCTCGAGATCGGTGACGCGATGCCCGATCCAGTCCTCGTGCAAGACGACCTCGGATACTGCGACGGTGCCGGTCGGATCGCGCCACTTGGCCGTCTCGGAGTCGCGCAGCAGCGCGTTGAGCAGGCGGTCGGTGGTCCAGGGCACGGTCGCGATGGTGGGAATGCCCAGACGCTCGTAGACCTCGGCGCGCTTGGCGTCGTAGATGCGCGCCACGACCCGCTTGACGCCGAAAGTCTCCCGGGCCAGCCGCGCCGAGATGATGTTGGAGTTGTCGCCGGACGACACCGCGGCGAACGCGTCCGCTTCATCGATACGTGCCCTCAGCAGTACATCGCGGTCGAATCCCTGCCCCAGCACGCGCTCGCCGGCGTATTCCGGGCTGAGCCGGTTGAAGGCGGTGCTGTCACGGTCGATGACGGCGACGTCGTGACCGATCCGCGAGAGCCCGTCGGCGACCGAGGAGCCGACCCGTCCGCAGCCCATCACCACTACTCGCAACTTGAGGTCCTCTCGACCGCGTCCTGTACCCTTCGCCGGCAACCCGCGTCGGCCAGCCGTTTCGGTCGGCAAACATTCTCCTACGAACGCTACCGCCAAACCCGTCTGGGCTTACTCTTGGCTCTCGTGTCCAAACTTTCAACCGCCACCCGTCGGTTGCTTATCGGTCGGCCCTTTCGCAGCGACCGGCTGAGTCATACGCTGCTGCCCAAGCGGATCGCCTTGCCGGTGTTCGCCTCCGACGCCCTGTCCTCGGTTGCGTATGCGCCCGAGGAGGTCTTCCTGATGCTGTCGGTGGCCGGGGTGACGGCGTACGCGCTGACGCCCTGGATCGGGCTCGCGGTGGCCGCGGTGATGCTGGTGGTGGTGGCCAGCTACCGGCAGAACGTCCATGCCTACCCGTCCGGCGGCGGCGACTACGAGGTGGTCACCACCAACCTCGGCGACACTGCGGGCCTCGTGGTCGCCAGCGCGCTGATGGTGGATTACGTTCTGACCGTTGCGGTCTCGACGGCGTCCGCGATGGCGAACATCGGCTCGGCGATTCCGATCGTGGCCCAGCACAAGGTGTTCTTCTGTGTGGTGTCCATTTTGCTGGTGATGGCGCTGAATTTGCGTGGCGTGCGCGAGTCCGGGCTGGCGTTCGCCATCCCGACGTATGCGTTCATCGTCGGAGTCCTCGTCATGATCGGCTGGGGGCTGGTCCGGATCTTCGTACTGGGCAATCCGCTGCGGGCCGAGTCGGCCGGTTTCGAGATGCATGCCGAGCACGGCCAGGTCGTCGGCTTCGCGTTGGCGTTCCTGGTGGCACGCTCGTTCTCGTCGGGCTGCGCGGCGCTGACCGGTGTCGAGGCGATCAGCAACGGGGTGCCGGCATTTCAGAAACCGAAGTCGCGCAACGCCGCGACGACGCTGCTGATGCTGGGCGGCATCGCGGTGACCCTGCTGATGGGCATCATCGTGCTGGCCGAGAAGATCGGGGTAAAGCTCGTCGAGGATCCCGCGAGACAGCTCACCGGCGCGCCTGCGAACTACTATCAGAAGACCCTGGTCACTCAGCTGGCGCAAGCGGTGTTCGGTAGCTTCCACATCGGGTTCCTACTGATCGCGACGGTAACCGCCCTCATCCTGGTGTTGGCGGCCAACACCGCGTTCAACGGCTTCCCCGTGCTGGGCTCGATCCTGGCGCAGCACAGCTATCTGCCGCGCCAATTGCACACCCGCGGAGACCGATTGGCGTTCTCCAACGGAATCCTGTTCCTGTCCGGGGCGGCGCTGCTGGCGATCATCGCGTTCCGCGGTGAGGTCACAGCGTTGATCCAGCTCTACATCGTCGGCGTGTTCATTTCGTTCACGCTGAGTCAGATCGGCATGGTGCGACACTGGACCCGGCTGCTGCGCACCGAAACCGATCCGCGGGCGCGGCGCAAGATGATGCGTTCGCGGGTGGTCAACACGGTCGGCTTGCTGTCCACCGGCACGGTGCTGTTGGTGGTTCTGGTGACCAAGTTCGCGGCCGGAGCGTGGATCGCATTGTTCGCGATGAGCTTGCTGTTCGGAATCATGAAAATGATTCACCGGCATTACAACACGGTGAACCGCGAATTGGCCGAACAGGCCGCCGCCCAGGAGAATGTGGTGCTGCCCAGCCGGAATCACGCCGTGGTGCTGGTGTCGAAGTTGCATCTGCCGACGCTGCGTGCGCTGGCCTACGCGAGGGCCACCCGGCCCGATGTGCTCGAGGCCGTGACCGTCAGCGTCGACGACGCGGAGACCCGCGATTTGGTGCACAAGTGGGAAGAAAGCGATATCAGCGTCCCGCTCAAGGTCATCGCCTCGCCGTATCGCGAAGTCACCCGTCCGGTATTGGAATACGTCAAGCGGGCCAGGGAAGAATCGCCACGCACCGTGGTGACGGTGTTCATTCCGGAGTACGTGGTGGGCCACTGGTGGGAGCAGGTCTTGCACAACCAGAGCGCCCTTCGGCTCAAGGGCCGCCTGCTGTTCATGCCGGGCGTCATGGTGACTTCGGTTCCGTGGCAGTTGAGTTCGTCGGAGCGGCGCAAAACCCTGCAGCCGCACGTGGCGCCGGGTGACGCTCGTCGGGGAATCTTCGATTGATCCGCAAATCGACACGCGCGCCGCGCGCGGCGCCACCCCCGATGGGGGACCTGACCCTGACCACCGATGCGCCGGCCAACGGTGGCAGTTGCGTCGCGCACCACGAAGGCCGGGTGGTGTTTGTCCGCTACGCCTTGCCCGGTGAGCGGGTTCGCGTCCGGGTCACCGCGGATCGCGGATCTTATTGGCACGCAGAGGTTGTCGAGGTCGTCGACCCGGCGCCTGGCCGCATCACCTCGCTGTGCCCGATCGCCGGGGTTGGCGGCGCCGGCTGTTGCGACTTGGCGTTCGCCGCACCGGATGTGGCCCGCCGGCTCAAGGCCGAAGTCGTGGCCAATCAGCTCGAGCGCCTCGGCGGGCATGCCTGGAGTGGAGAGGCCGAGCCGCTGGCGGATTCCGCGCCGACGGGGTGGCGCACCCGCGTCCGGCTCGGCGTAGGGCCCGACCGTCGCGCGGGTTTTCACCGATACCACAGCGAGGAATTGGTGACCGACTTGCGTTGTGCCCAGTTGCCGGCGGGCATGCTCGACGGGATCGCCGACATCGGGTGGCCGTCGGGAGCCCAGCTGCACGTGGCCGTCGACGACGACGGCGTGCGGCACGTGGTGCGCACCTTGCGGCAGGGCAGGCAGACCGTGACCAAGGTGGCAGAGGGTCGCTACGAGGCGGTGCAACGCGTGGCCGGGCGCAGCTGGCAGGTGCCGGTGACCGCGTTCTGGCAGGCGCACCGCAATGCGGCAGACGTCTACAGCCGGCTGGTCGCCGACTGGGCGCAGCTCGGCACCGGGATGCGCGCGTGGGACCTGTACGGCGGCGCAGGCGTTTTCGCGGCGGTGCTCGGCGATGCCGTCGGGCACTCCGGACGCGTCCTCAGCGTCGACACCTCGCGCGCGTCGACCCGGGCCGGCCGGGCCACCCTGGCCGATCTGACCCAGGTGCACATCGTCACCGACTCGGTGCGCCGCGCGCTGCTGGCGCAGCGGGGGCGCGCCGACGTGGCGGTGCTGGATCCGCCGCGAGCGGGCGCCGGGCGCGAGGTCATCGATCTGCTGGCCGCCGCCGACGTCCGGCGGGTAGTGCACATCGGTTGTGAGGCAGCATCTTTCGCGCGCGACATCGGGATCTACCGCGGCCATGGCTACGCCGTCGAGAAGATCAGGGTGTTCGATGCGTTCCCGCTGACGCACCACACCGAATGCGTCGCGCTGCTGACCCGTTAACAGTCAGGCGGCAACGGCCCGGCCCGTGACCGCAATGCCGCCCGGGCGAGTCGCGCGACCGGATAGACTGCGTCGCGGTGTGCCGGGAAGTCTGGTCGGCGATGTCTTAACAGAACACTGTCGACCGATCGAAAGGCGCGCGTGCTTATCACCAAAGAACCAGCCGCGACTGTCGAGTCGTCTCGCTTGCGCGCGCGGTACGTCCTTACCGGTACTCGGTCGCAGCCGTCGTGAACGAGACCGTCCGCTACGCGCTGCTCGTGTTGTTCTCCAGTGCAGTCGGTTTGGTTGCGGTGCTGGCGAATCGACTAACCGAGCGGGTCAAGATCCCCGTGCCATTGCTCGTGCTGGTCGGAGCCGCCGTCGCGGTGCACGCCGTGCCCGCGGTGCAGCCCCCTTCCGAGCGGATCGTGGAACGGGTGATCACCATCGCATTGGTGTTGGTGCTGTTCGACGGCGGCATGCACATCGGGCCTTCGCGTTTCCGCGCAGCGGCCGCCCCGATCCTGTCGGTGGGTGTCGTGGGCACCGCCCTCACCGCGGCGGGGGCGGCACTGGTGCTCCACTACGTATGCGGGATCGGCTGGTTTCCCGCGATGCTCGTGGCCACGGCGGTGGCTCCGACCGATCCGGCCGTGGTCTTCTCTGTTCTGGGCAAACGCGAGATCAGCGGCCGTAGCGGCACGATCCTGGAGGGCGAGTCGGGTGCCAACGATCCGGTCGGCATCTCCTTGATGTCCAGCCTGATCGCCGCGGGCGGTCTTAGTGCAGCCGGATTCGCCGGCGTGGGAACACAATTCGTTCTTCAGATGGCGGTGGGCCTGGCCGTCGGTGTGCTCGGCGGTCGTGTCCTACTCGTCTTCATGCGCCGCGTCGCGTTGCCGAGCGAAGGTCTGTACTCGCTGCGGACGCTGGCGTCCTGTCTGATGATGTACGGCATTGCCACGCTCGCGCACGGCTCCGGATTTCTGGCCGTGTTCGTAGCCGGCATCGTGATCGGCGACGCGCGCGCGCCCTACAAGCCCGAGATCAAGCGATTCCACGCCGCCCTGGCCGGTTTGGCGGAGATCGTCGCGTTCGCCGTTCTGGGTTTGACCGTCGACATCAATGTCCTTGGTCATCCCGATGTATGGATTACCGGGCTCGTCCTCGCTGTCGCCCTGACAGTGCTGATCCGGCCGTTGGCGGTGGGCTCCTGCCTGGTTCCCGTCCGATTGCGGCGAAACGAACGCACCTTCGTTCTTTTCGCCGGGCTCAAGGGTGCAGTGCCTATCCTGCTGGGCGAGTTCCTGCGGGCCGCTCACCTCGCCGACGCCGAACGCCTGTACGGCATCGTGATCGTCGTCGTCGTCTTCTCGGTACTGGTGCAGGGCGGCTCGGTGCCTTTTGTCGCCAGACTGTTGCACCTGCCCATGCGCACTGTGGAGACTCGGCCGTGGCAAATAGGCGTGCGCCTCGCCGACGAACCGCACGGTGTCCATCGCTTCAGCGTCGCGAGCGGTTCTGTCGCCGAGCGTTGCACGGTCGAAGGTCTCGGTGACCGTGTCGGTGACATTTGGGTGAGCATCGTGGTCCGCACCACCGGCCTCGTGCCGGTGCGGGGCGACACCGAACTCGAGGCCGGCGACGAGGTCGTCATCCTGGCAGATCCCGAACTTCACGGCACCCTGGCCGAACTGTTCGGATCCGCGCGGCCACGGTGAGCGCCCGTCACGTCGCCTGTCGTTCTCGTGGGCGCTGCGTAGACTGACTGGATGCTGGAACAGATCCGCGGGCCCGCTGATCTGCAGCACCTTTCCCAACATGAACTTCGCGAACTGGCCGCCGAGATTCGCGAGTTCCTGATTCACAAGGTTGCTGCCACCGGGGGGCATCTGGGCCCCAATCTGGGTGTGGTGGAGCTGACGCTCGCCCTGCACCGGGTCTTCGACTCACCCCACGATCCGATCATCTTCGACACCGGTCATCAGGCCTACGTCCACAAGATGCTGACGGGCCGGTCCCTCGAGTTCGAGAGCCTGCGCAAGAAGGGTGGGCTGTCCGGGTATCCGTCGCGCGTCGAGAGCGAGCACGACTGGGTCGAGTCCAGCCACGCCAGCGCCTCGTTGTCCTACGCCGACGGCCTGGCCAAGGCCTTCGAACTGAGCGGGCATCGCAATCGCCACGTGGTCGCGGTGGTCGGCGACGGCGCGCTCACCGGCGGCATGTGCTGGGAGGCGCTGAACAACATCGCCGCCTCCGGCCGCCCTGTCATCATCGTGGTCAACGACAACGGCCGCAGCTATGCGCCGACGATCGGCGGCGTCGCCGACCATCTCGCCTCGCTGCGGCTGCAGCCCGCCTACGAGCAGGCTATGGAGAAGGGCCGCGATGCCCTGCGCGCGCTGCCGCTGGTCGGCAAGATCGCCTACCGCGTCATGCACAGCGTCAAGGCCGGCATCAAGGATTCGCTGTCACCGCAGCTGATGTTCACCGATCTGGGTCTGAAGTATGTGGGCCCCGTCGACGGGCACGACGAACGCGCGGTCGAGGCCGCGCTGCGGCACGCCCGTGGCTTCGGCCGCCCGGTGATCGTGCACGTGGTGACTCGCAAGGGGATGGGCTTCGCCCCGGCCGAGGACGACGAAGCAGAGCAGATGCATTCCTGCGGCGTCATCGATCCGGTCACCGGGCAGGCGACCAAGGTAGCCGGGCCCGGCTGGACGGCGACGTTCTCCGACGCCCTGATCGGCTACGCCAGGAAGCGCCGCGACATCGTGGCCATCACCGCCGCCATGCCCGGCCCGACCGGGCTGACCCCGTTCGGGCAGCAGTTCCCGGACCGCTTGTTCGACGTCGGCATCGCTGAACAACACGCGATGACGTCGGCCGCCGGCCTTGCCATGGGGGGCATGCACCCAGTGGTGGCCATCTATTCGACGTTCCTCAACCGGGCCTTCGACCAGATCATGATGGACGTGGCGCTGCACAAGCTGCCGGTCACCATGGTGCTCGACCGGGCCGGCATCACCGGTTCGGACGGCGCCAGCCACAACGGCATGTGGGACATGTCGATGCTGGGCATCGTGCCCGGCATGCGGGTGGCCGCACCCCGGGACGCCACTCGACTGCGCGAGGAACTCGGTGAGGCGCTCGAGGTCGACGACGGCCCCACGGCCCTGCGGTTCCCCAAAGGCGATGTGGGCGAGGATATCCCGGCGATCGAGCGCTGCGGATCGGGCATCTCGGGTGTCGACGTGCTCGCGGTCCCGGCCGGCGGGTGCAACCACGACGTGCTGCTGATCGGTGTCGGCGCCTTCGCGCCGATGGCGCTGGCGGTGGCCAGGCGACTACAGGACCAGGGAATCGGCGTCACGGTCATCGACCCGCGCTGGGTGCTGCCGGTCTCGGAGAGCGTCCTGGAACTGGCGGCCCAGCACAAGCTCGTCGTCACGTGCGAGGACAACGGGGTCAACGGCGGGGTGGGCTCGGCGGTGTCCGCCGCCCTGCGCAGCGCCGAGATCGACGTTCCGTGCCGCGACGTCGGACTGCCGCAGAGGTTCTACGAGCACGCCTCCCGCGGTGAGCTGCTGTCGGAGCTGGCGCTGACCGACCAGGACGTGGCCCGCCGCATCACCGGCTGGGTCGCGGCGCTGGGCAGCGGCGTCACCGAAGCCGAGATCCGCGAGCACCTCGACTAGTCGTCGGCGGGCGCCGTCATGCTG
>NZ_LZMB01000070.1 GCF_001673555.1 Mycobacterium sp. 1165178.9
GCTGGGCGGGGCCGACGACAGCGACATCGCGACTTACGTGGCGGAGACTTGGCGCACGATTTTTCCGCTGGCCGAGCAGCTCGGTGTGGTTCCGGCCGAGCTGGCCGATTTCGACACGGTGAGGCATCGCTTGCAAGCCGAAATCGCCGCCGCACAAGCCGTGGCGGTAATGCCTGCGCTGATTTGCGCGTGGACCGAGGTATAGCTCCGGCACCTGGTAGAGGACGAAAGTGGCTGCATCGCCAGGATTACGACCCGCCGCCTTGCTGCGTGCGCTCGGGCTGCGGGAACGGTGCTTGTACCGCTACTCCGAACGTAATCCCTTACTGTTCGTGTTGGCCGCCGAGTTTGACGCTGCCCTCGACGCCGATCTGGTGGGTGATGCGCTCGACGCCGTGCAAAGCCGGCACCCGTTGCTGTCAGCGCACGTCAAAGACGACCCCGACACGGGGTTGGGGTTCTACCGCGCCGACTCCGTGGCATCAATAGGCCTGACGTTCCTGCGCGAACCCGATCAAGATTGGCAAGCTATCGCCGCCCAGGAACTCACGCAACCCTTCGATTCCGCCGCCGCTCCACTTATGAGGGCAACACTTGTCGCTCAGAGTAATTCGTCGACTTTGCTTCTGACGTTCGATCACGTGGCTGCCGACGGGATTTCGTCCGTCTTGGTACTCAACGACCTGATTGCCGCACTCAACGGTCACCCACCGCCGGTGCTGCCTCTACCGGAATCGCTCGAGGAATTGGCAACTCGTAGATTCGATGCTGTCCAAATCGCCGCCATGCCAACTGATGCCGGTGATCCGCGCATGGGTGTGCCCGCATCCATCCGGGCCTTTGATGCGAGTCCGCCGTACGTGCACCGGGTTGCGATGGACCACGATGCCACCGCGCGTCTTGTTGAGCGCTGCCGGGAAGAACACACCACCGTGCATGCGGCGATCGTCGCGGCCGCCTCCCGTGTGCGCAGCGCAGCGTGTGGCGAAGATTTCGTCCGCACTTACAGCCCGATAAATGCCAGAGATCTTGTGGCCCAAGAAGCCGGCTGCTGCTTAGCCATTTCCTTCGCATGCACCGGGATGGCCCCGGCGGATGGCAGCGGGTTTTGGGATCAGGCGCGCCAGACCGGTGACCGGCTGAGCGTGGCCAGATCGGCTGCCGGACTGATGCTCGGTTCTGCGGTAATCGAGGAATACTTCCCGATCGACGCAGACTGCGGTGCCGCAGAACACTTTCTGCGCACCGTGTTGCCTTTTGAACTGACGATCACCAACTTGGGTGTGCAGAGCGTGCCTCGCTTTGGGCCGATTCGGCCCCGAGCCATCTGGGGTCCGGTCGTGCTGACACAGATCGAGGGGGAATACGTGACCGGAGTCGTCACCTACGACGGGCAGCTGAGGATGACCACCTGCGGTCACACCCCCACGGCGCGGTTCCTCGAAAGTGTTTGCGAGACACTGATGGCCGAATCGGGATCCCGGCATTGAGATGTCCGGACCGGGCTCGTGCCGCATCGCACTGCGACCGTGCGCAGTATGGCCAACACCCTGCGTACGGCGGATAGTCGTCTCGCTGTTGCGTCCCTAGCGTTAGCGGTATGACTAACCCAGCGATCGTCATCGTTACCCCTAGGTGAATAGCCATGACGTTGTTGTGGTGGAACACAACCAGTCGTATCTGGCGGACCGCCGAGGACGGCCGCATGAGAAAGGCATCGCGGACAACGGCGTCGGCGACGGCGGCCACGCCCGCCGCGCAGCCCCCAGTGCAACAGTGTCTTTCACAGGGTGAGTTTCCCCGCGAAGACCTGGTGACCGGCGACGTCCACAAGGCGCTGGTCGAATGCGGAATCTTTAGCAGGACCACTCCCGAGACGGTGTCCGCCTGGGCCAAGCAGCTCGCACCCGAGCAGTTCGGGCCCGGATGCGTCGTGGGCGCGCAGCGTGGTCCTGCTCGCCGCCTGTACGTGATCATTTCTGGCAAAGTCAAGGTCTCGTACCGGCTGCCCGATGGGAGCGAAGTTATTCTCAAGATCCTGGGGCGGTACGAAATTTTCGGTATCGAAGCGCTTTTCGACCCCGGATCGCCAGAAACCGGTGTAACCACGCTCACCGATGTGCTGGCCGTGCCGATCGGACGCGATCAACTGATGACGTGGATGGTTGGGCATCCCGAGATCAGCGATCAGGTTCTGCGCCTCTTCGCCCGGTGGGCAGACGCGACGACGAACTTCTTGGCGGACTTCGCATTCACCGACACTCAGGAGCGCATCGCGAGCCGGCTGCTGTGTTTGCGGAAACGGTTCGGCCGGCGCGAAGGCGATGTGGTGAGAGTGGTGCATGACCTGACATTGAAGGAGTTCGCTCGTCTCGCCGGCGTTGCACCGAGGACGACGGTTGCAATTTTGCGCGATTTCGAGGAACGCGGCTGGATCCGGTTGGACGGCAACAGCGTTGTCATCGTCGACGGGCACGCGCTGGCGTCGTTGGGTCTGAACAACACGTCGGAGGCGTCTTGTGCTTGATCGATTTGCCCTGACGGATCTCAGTGTTCGGGTGCTGGGGGCGCCGATGGCGGGAGGCCCGTCGACGCCGGAGTTGGCGGCCGCGGTGACCCACGCCGGCGGACTCGGATTTCTCGCGGCCGGCATGTCGTCGGCCGATGACTTAGCCGATGCCATCGCCGCGGCGCGCAGGCTGACGTCGGGGCCGCTTGGGGTGAATCTCTTTGTGCCCCAACCACCGGCGGGTCGACCCGATCAGCTCGCTGCGTTCGCGGCAGCCTTGGCCGAGGAGGCCGAATGCTACGGCGTGGCTCTCGGTGAGCCACGTGGTGACGACGACGAGTGGACCGCGAAACTCGACGTGGTGTGCGATCTGCGGCCGGAGGTGGTGTCGTTCACGTTCGGCTCACCGAGCAAAGACGAGTGCCGGCGGCTGAAGGGCGTCGGGATCTTGAACCTCGGGACGGTCACCACCATCCGCGAAGCAACGATCGCGCTGAGCGCCGGCGTGGATGCCGTGGTTGCCCAAGGTCCCGATGCGGGCGGGCATCGCGCGACGTTCGACCCGCTTGCGTCACCGCCCAGGCATCCGCTCGAGGAGCTCGTCACCCCCCTGGTGACCTGTTTCGACTGCCCCGTCGTCGCGGCCGGGGGACTGGGAACGTCTCGGGATGTCAGCCGGCTGCGCGCTGCCGGTGCCGCTGCGGTGCAACTCGGCACGGCGTTCTTGCTCGCCGACGAGGCCGGAACCAATTCGGTGCATCGGGCGGCATTGTGCGATCCGCGGTTCATCGAAACGGTGGTCACGCGCGCGTTCACCGGGCGGTATGCCCGCGCACTGCGTAACCGATTCATCGAAAAGTACGACGGCGAAGCGGTATTCGGCTTCCCTGACGTAGCGATGATGACCGCACCGATCCAGCAGGCCGCAGCGAAATTGGGCGATCCGCACGGCATCGCACTGTGGGCTGGTGCAGCGTTCCGTCACACAAAGACCGGCCCGGCCGCCGACATCGTGCGCGAGCTGGCCGGATAAGCAAACGAAAAAGAGGTACCGCAATGGAATTCGGCGACGAGAAGGTCGCGATCATCACCGGCGCATCGCGTGGAATCGGCGCGGGCTTGGTCGAGGCGTACCGCAAGCACGGCTACCGCGTAATCGCCAATTCGCGCACCATCGCCGATTCATCTCACCCTGAAGTCGTCACCGTCGCAGGCGATATCGCCGAGCCCAGCACAGCCGATCGTCTTGTTGTCGCAGCAGTGGCACGGTTTGGCCGCATCGACACTCTGGTCAACAACGCCGGTGTCTTCGTCTCCAAGCCCTTCACCGACTACAGCCTCGAAGACTGTGCACGTGTGATGTCGGTGAACCTGCTGGGCTTTCTTCACGTTACGCAACGCACCATCGACGTGATGCTCGCGCAGGGCACCGGCGGTCATGTGGTCAACATTACGACCACTCTGGTGGAGCACGCTCAGGGCAAGGTGCCATCGGCGTTGACCGCACTCACCAAGGGCGGCCTTGCTGCTGTCACGAAATCGCTCGCCATCGAATACGCCGGCCGGGGAATCCGCGTCAACGCCATATCGCCCGGCGTCATCGACACGCCCATGCACGCCGGCGTCGATGCGCGCGCGTCTTACGCATGGATGCACCCCCAAAACCGGATAGGCGCCGTCGCCGACATCGTGCACGGCGCGCTCTACCTCGAAACGGCACCCTTCGTCACCGGCGAGATCCTCCACGTCGACGGCGGACAGAGCGCCGGCCATTGAACAACCGATCGAACCGGAGTCAGGAGATACGACAGATGTCAACTGCTGCAAGCAATGACATGGACAACGAACTGGACCGGCGGGTCCGGGTGAACCAGGAGCGCCTCGTCGCTGACCTGAAACAGGACTACGACTTCATCGTCTGTGGTGCGGGATCGTCGGGCTGCGTGGTTGCCCGTCGCCTGGCTGAGGATCCCCGCGTGAACATCTTGTTGCTGGAGGCAGGAGGCCGCGACGACCTGCCGTGTGTCACCGAATCGAAGCTGTGGCATACGAACCTGGGCAGCGCGACCGATTGGGCCTTCCAGGCTGAACCGAACCAGCACCTCAACGGCCGGGCCCTGATGCTCTCGATGGGCAAGGTCCTCGGTGGCGGTTCGAGCATCAATCTGATGGCCTGGGCCAGGGGGCACCGGGAGGATTGGGACCTCTTCGCCGCGGAGTCGGAAAACAAAGCCTGGAGCTATGCGTCGGTTCTAGACATCTACCGCCGGATAGAGGATTGGCATGGCGCCCCGGACCCTGAGCACAGGGGCAGCGGTGGACCGATCTACGTGCAACCCAAATGCGATCCTCATCCTGTCAGTCGAATCGTGCTGGCAGCCGCCGAATGCTTGGGTATCGGCCGCTTCGACCAGGCGAACGGAAAGATGATGGAAGGCAAGGGCGGGGCGGCGATAATCGAAGTCCGGGCTCGCGGCGGCAAGCGCCGTTCGGTGTTCCGTTCCTACACGTATCCGTACATGGACCGGCCCAACCTGACCGTGCTGCCGAATGCCATCGTGCGGCGCGTGCTCATCGATGGGAGTCGGGCGACCGCAGTCGAGGTCTGCTACCGCGACGAAATTCGGCGATTCCGGGCCGGCGCGGAAGTCGTGCTGTCGATGGGGGCAATCCATACCCCCAAGGTCCTCATGCTTTCCGGGATCGGCGACCAGGATATGCTGCGGCCGTTGGGAATACCCGTTAAACACCATCTGCCTGGGGTGGGTCGTAATTTCCAGGACCACCTTGGCTTCTCATGCATCTGGGAAATGCCCGCCTGCCCTCCAGCCGATCAGCCGGGTGATGCTGTGATGTTCTGGCCGAGCGGGGACGGCCGGGACCAACCCGACCTGTTCGCCTGCCAGGGAGCGATGCTGCTGGCAAGCCAGGAGAATGCCGCGCGATTCGGCTTGCCCAACATGGGCTGGACGATGATCGGTGCGCTCACCCATCCCAGCAGCCGCGGCAGCGTTATGTTGACCAGTCTAGATCCCGATCAGCCCGCCAGGGTGATCCACAACGGTCTGTCGCATCCCGACGATCTGCGCCTTGCCGTGAAGTGCATCGAGGACATGCGTGCCGTCGGCAATTCCGCGCTCCTGCGGAACCGGTCGTTTTTCCAGCGCGAGGTCATGCCCGGCTGTTTGAAAAGTGAAGACCTGGTGGGCTACCTCCGGGATGCCGCAATTACCTACTGGCACATGGCGGGCACGGCCAAGATGGGACTCGATTCGCTCTCGGTCGTCGACGGCAGCCTGAAGGTTCACGGCGTCGAAAACCTCCGAGTCGCCGATTCCTCGATCATGCCCCGAATCACCAGCGCAAACACAATGGCGCCCTGTGTGGTCATCGGTGAACGCGCCGGCGAGGAGATCAAGTCGGAACACGGCTTGTCCGGCCTCGACGACGTGGTGGCGCTCCGCGACGCCGAATCTGTGAGTGGCTTGGAAAGGTCGTGATGCCCATGCGTGGTCATCGGGCCGTAGTCATCGGTTCCAGCGTCAGTGGATTGCTGGCCGCCAGGGTGCTGGCCGACCACTGCGAGTCCGTCATCGTGGTGGACCGAGACGTTCTTCCGGCGGGTCCGCTGCATCGGCGCGGGGTACCACAAGCCGCCCACGGTCATGTTTTGCTGGCACGCTGCCCGCCGATTCTGGCCGAGTTGTTTCCCGGATTTCTGCACGAGCTTGTCGCCGATGGCGTCCCCGTGTGGGCCGACGGAGATCTTTCGAAGATCGACTTATCGTTCGGTGGCCACCGGCTGGCGCGCACTGGTCGCCTGCGTTACCCCGAAGCGTACGTACAGTACTACCCGAGCCGGCCGTTACTGGAATACCGTCTGCGGCAGCGGGTCCAGGCCATTCCGAATGTCAGAATCCTCGATCGATGCGACGCTGTCGGCTTGGAAGCGACCGCCGACCGCGCGCGGGTAGTGGGAGTGCGTGTGTCGGACCGAGATCATGGCGAGACAACGCTGACCGCGGGGTTGGTCGTTGACGCGACGGGCCGAGGTTCGCGAACGCCGGTCTTTCTGGAGAAGCTGGGTTACGGGCGTCCACCGGAGAATGAGCTGGTAGTGCGGATGGCTTACGCCAGTCAGATGTTGAGAATCCCAAGCGGGGCGCTCAGCGCGGGGTTCGTTGGGCGCCTCCCCGAGCCAAGCCTGCCGGCCGGTTTTGTTCTGGTGGGCAACGAGAACAACGACTGGGTACTCACCCTCTCGGCGGCGGCGGGCAACGAGCCACCAACCGATCAAGCGAAGATACTGGAATTCCTCCGGAACCACGCGACAGACGACGTGCTTGCGGCGGTCCGCGCGGCCGAACGTATCGGGCCGATGACTCGCTACCGGGTAGCGTCGAATCGGTGGCGGCGGTACGACAAGATGCGGCGGCTGCCCGATGGATTGATCGTCGTCGGTGATGCGATCTGCAGCTTCAACCCCGTCTACGGCCAGGGCATGACGATGGCCGCGCTGGACGCGGTGGTGCTGCGTGACTGTCTGCGGGATGACGATCGTCATCTGCCGCGACGGTTCTACCACGACTCGGCCAAAAACATCGCCGTGGCCTGGCGGACTGCCGTCGGTGCTGACCTCGCCCTGCCGCAAGTGGCGGGACCACGGCCGATCTCGGTGCGAATCAGCAACGCCTTTCTGGAGCGGGTGATGATAGCGGCACAGACGGAAACCTCTGTGGCGGAACAATTTCTACGCGTGGTGGGAATGATCGACTCGCCGGCCTCGCTGCTGCGGCCGGCGATGATGCTGCGCATCGCCCAAGCCGGTGGTCGCCGTCACGGCCGTCAGCGACCGTTGGTACCGCGATCTGTCCAACCGTCCGCGCGCAGCGGCTAGCCGGATTGGGTTGGGCTGCATAGCGTTATCGGCAATGAACGCTAACCGGAGCAAAAAACTATGTTGCAGACCCTTGACGTCGACTTGACGGACGGCCGGTTCTACTCTGGCGGCGGCGCGCGTGGCGCATATCGCTGGATGCGCGCCAACCAGCCGGTGTTTCGCGACCGAAACGGGTTGGCCGCGGCGGCGACGTATCAGGCGGTCATCGATGCAGAGCGCAATCCGCGGCTGTTTTCCAATGCAGGCGGTATCAGGCCCGAGTACCCGGGCAAGCCCTACATGGTCGAAATGGACGATCCCGAACATCTTCTGCGGCGCAAGCTGGTTAGCGCTGCGTTCACCGGCACGCGGATAACGCGCAAGAAGCCGTCCATCGGCAGGCTGTGCGACGAGCTGATCGATGCGGTGTGTGAGTCAGGGGAGTGTGATTTCATCCGTGACATCGCCGCTCCGCTGCCGATGGCGGTGATCGGCGACATGCTTGGTGTGTCGTCCGAGGACCGCGGGATGTTGCTGAAATGGTCCGACGATGTGGTGGGCGGCCCAGGCTCGCCGGACGACGCGACATCGGTGCAAGCGGTGATGGATGCATTCGCCGAATACACCGCGTTCACGATGGACATGATCACCAAACGCCGGACGGAACCGTCGAACGACTTGTTCAGCGTCCTGGTGAACGCGGAAGTCGACGGGCGCAGGTTGTCGGATGACGAAATCGTCTACGAGTCACTACTGATCCTGATCGGCGGCGACGAGACCGCCCGGCACACTCTCTCCGGCGGCATCGAACAGCTGTTACGGGATCGCCGCCAATGGGAAACGCTGCGCGAAGACCCCGATCTGGTCTCTGCGGCGATCGAGGAGATGCTCCGGTGGACCTCGCCGATCAAGAACATGTGCCGCACCGTCACCGACGAGATCGAGTTTCACGGCACTCACCTGCATGCCGGCGAAAAGATCATGCTCCTATTTGAGTCGGCCAACTTCGACGAGACAGTCTTCGGTGATCCCGATGACTTCCGTATCGACCGCAATCCCAACAAGCACCTGGCCTTCGGGTTCGGCACGCATTTCTGCCTGGGCAGCCAGCTGGCGCGACTGGAACTCTCACTCATGCTCACCGCGTTGTTGCGCAGGCTGCCGGACTTGCGCCTGGCCAGCGACGCGGAGTTGTCCCGCCGGTCGTCGAATTTCATCAGTGGACCCGAGGCGATGCCGGTCGTATTCAGTCCATCGAAATCATCGGTATCGCAATGCTATTAGAGATTTCGATACCCCGATACGTCGTCTGGCTGTCGACCCTGAGCCAGCCTCTTGGCCCGGCCGAAAGGAGAATGGTGTGCGCAGCGCTGATACTCGCCAGACGGCGTCCGAAATGACCTTGTGGATGGTCGGACCGTCGCCGGTCCCGAGCCTGGTTGAGTAGACGATGCCAACCGACGCATTCGAAATGGCATTGGTGCACCGCATTTTCCGCAAAGAGCTCGAAGATGCCGCCACGCTGATCCGCGGCGTGCAGCCCGGTCGGCGTGGGCCCGGCAAGCGTGTGGCGGGCCACATTGCAAACGTGCTCAAGGCGCTGCACCACCACCACCTGGCCGAAGACGAGCTATTGTGGCCGAAGCTGCACGACCGGACACCCATGCATGCCGAAGACGTCCGGCGGATGGAGACCGAGCACGATTTCATAGCGAAGACGGCGGCTAGCGTCGAGTTGCGGTTGGCCGGATGGATGGCCGTGATCGACTCCCCAACCACACGGCTCGCCCAGGCACGGGCCGAGGAGGCGCTGGTAAGTGAGATCAGGGCGCTCAGGGAGTTGGTCGGCGATCACCTCAGCGCTGAAGAGGCAATCATCGTTCCGCTGATCAACGAGAACCTCACCGATGCCGAGTGGCACGCAGCTACCGAACGGGGCGGCTCCTTCATCGGCGGCCGGAATATGTGGTTCGGCCTGGCCTTTGCTGGCATGGCATTGGAGGCATGCAGCGCAGACGAGCGGCGACGCTTCCTGGCCGGGATGCCGCCACCACAACGGTTGTTGGTGAAGCTGTTTGCGCGACGAGCCGTGCGGGGTTATCGCGCTCGACTCGAGCGGACGGGGCGCTAGCGGCAAACGCGACGGCCGCTGTTGTCACACCCACCCGGCACACTGACGGCATGCTCGACCTGTTCCTGCCTGCCGAATGCGGCGGCTGTGGGGCGCCGTCGACCCGATTGTGCGACGCGTGCGCCGCCGAGCTGTCGGTGGTCGCCGACCAGCCACATGTGGTGACCCCGCGCATCGACCCGGAGGTCCCGGTGTTCGCGCTCGGTCGCTACGCCAACGCACGCCGGCACGCGATCCTGGCGCTCAAGGAGCAGGGCCGGGCGGATCTCGTCGAACCGCTGGCGCGCGCATTGGCCATCGGGGTGCACCGGTTGCTGTCGTGGGGGATCGTGCCGACCCCGCTGACCGTCGTGCCCGCACCGACCCGCCGTTCGGCCGCGCGCCGGCGCGGCGGTGACCCCGTCGCCCGGCTCGCGCGCGCCGCGGTGGAGCGGCATCCGGACATCACCGTCGCGTCGGTCTTGCGGCTCAAGGCGCTGACGCGCGACTCGGTAGGCCTGGGCACCACCGCGCGCGAGCGCAACATCGCCGGCCGGGTGGTGCTGCGCGGCTCACCGCCGCGCAGCGAAGTCATGCTCGTCGACGACATCGTCACCACCGGCGCGACGGCGCGCGAATCGGTGCGGATCCTGCAGGCCGCCGGGGTTCGGGTCGCCGCGGTGCTTGCGATCGCCGCGGTCTGAATCTCCCCGCGGCTGCGCACAGCCCATGAACCAGCCAAGAGCTTGTGAAGAACATGCAACAGCTCGACCAAATTAGTGGCATCGGCAGGCGAACACGAGCTAACGTCGAGATCAACGAAGAACGACTCATCGGTCTGACTCACTGGTCGCGATTTTGCAGGTGAGGCCCATCCGCGGGAAGGGGTGAGTAATCGACACCTTGCTCCGGCGGGCAGCCTGCGGCGGTAGCCAGTCTCGAACCGCTCCCACCTCGTCGGCGCGTTAAGCAGCCAGGCACGCAGGGCGCGTGTGACGTGAAAAAGAGAAACGAGTTGTCACGTATGTCAAGGCTATCCGTGGATTCCGGTCAGATTCTGGACCAACCGCCCGTCACCGATGGGCAAGCGCCACCGACAACCACCGCCGACGTTGTGTTCAAGGGCCGCAACGTAGAAATCCCCGATCATTACCGTCTGTACGTCTCGCAAAAACTCGCCCGCCTCGAGCGGTTCGATCGCTCCATCTATCTCTTCGATGTCGAGCTCAAGCACGCGCCCAACCGGCGTCAGCGCAAATCCTGTCAGCGCGTGGAAATCACCGCCCGTGGGCGCGGCCCGGTGACGAGGGCGGAAGCATGCGCCAATAGTTTCTACGCCGCGTTCGAGTCCGCGGTCGACAAGCTGGAGAACCGGCTGCGCCGCGTCAAGGACCGCCGCAAGGTGCACTACGGCGACAAGACCCCGGTGTCACTGGCCGCCGCCACCGCGGTGCCGCCACCCGTACCAGCGCGCAGCGCGCCGCAGCCCGCGCCGGCCGACCATGACGGCGTGGAGCCCGACCACGAGCCCGGGCGGATCGTGCGGACCAAGGAGCATCCGGCCACGCCGATGACGGTCGACGACGCGCTCTACGAGATGGAGCTCGTCGGACACGACTTTTTCTTGTTTCACGACAAGCACACCGAACGGCCCTGCGTGGTCTACCGGCGGCACGCCTACGACTACGGGCTGATCAGGCTCTCCTGACGGGGTTGGTCGGGCGGCGACCCGCTACGCCCGGCGTTGCCGCGCTTGCGATCGCCGCTACGGCGGCCATCGGGGGCTCGTCGCCTACCATGGGAGTCGCTCAATGCAAGACTCCTACCAACAGGGGACATAGCTGTGCTGTCGAAGTTGCTGCGCCTTGGCGAAGGTCGCATGCTCAAGCGTCTCAAGCGGGTGTCTGACTACGTCAACACCTTGTCCGACGAGATCGAGAAGCTCACCGACGCCGAGTTGCGGGCCAAGACCGACGAATTCAAGAAGCGGCACGCCGACGGCGAAAGCCTCGACGACCTGCTGCCGGAGGCCTTCGCGGTGGCCCGCGAAGCGGCCTGGCGGGTGCTTGACCAGCGGCCTTTCGACGTGCAGGTGATGGGCGCCGCGGCGCTGCACTTCGGCAACGTGGCCGAGATGAAGACCGGTGAGGGCAAGACGCTGACCTCGGTGCTGCCGGCCTACCTGAACGGCATCGGCGGCAAGGGCGTGCACGTCGTCACCGTCAACGACTACCTGGCCAAACGTGACAGCGAGTGGATGGGCCGCGTGCACCGCTTCCTCGGTCTGGACGTCGGCGTGATCCTCGCGCAGATGACACCCGACGAGCGCCGGGTCGCCTACAACGCCGCCATCACCTACGGCACCAACAACGAGTTCGGGTTCGACTACCTGCGCGACAACATGGCGCATTCGCTCGACGACCTGGTGCAGCGCGGGCACAACTTCGCCATCGTCGACGAGGTCGACTCCATCCTGATCGACGAGGCCCGCACCCCGCTGATCATCTCCGGCCCCGCCGACGGCGCCTCGAACTGGTACACCGAGTTCGCCCGGTTGGCGCCGCTGATGGAGAAGGACACCCACTACGAGGTGGACCTGCGCAAGCGCACCGTCGGCGTGCACGAGCTGGGCGTGGAGTTCGTCGAGGACCAGCTCGGCATCGACAACCTCTACGAGGCGGCTAACTCGCCGCTGGTCAGCTACCTCAACAACGCGCTGAAGGCCAAGGAGCTGTTCAACCGCGACAAGGACTACATCGTGCGCGACGGCGAGGTCCTGATCGTCGACGAGTTCACCGGCCGCGTGCTCTACGGCCGCCGCTACAACGAGGGCATGCACCAGGCCATCGAGGCCAAGGAGCACGTCGAGATCAAGGCCGAGAACCAGACGCTCGCCACGATCACGCTGCAGAACTACTTCCGGCTCTACGACAAGCTCGCCGGCATGACCGGTACCGCCCAGACCGAGGCGGCCGAGCTGCACGAGATCTACAAGCTCGGCGTGGTGCCCATCCCGACCAACAAGCCGATGATCCGCGCCGACCAGTCCGATTTGATCTACAAGACCGAGGAGGCCAAGTACATCGCCGTGGTCGACGACGTCGTCGAGCGCTACGACAAGGGCCAGCCGGTGCTGATCGGTACCACCAGCGTCGAGCGCTCGGAGTACCTGTCGCGACAGTTCCAGAAGCGCCGCGTGCCGCACAACGTGCTCAACGCGAAGTTCCACGAGCAGGAGGCGACCATCGTCGCCGTCGCCGGCCGTCGCGGCGGCATCACCGTGGCCACCAACATGGCCGGCCGCGGCACCGACATCGTGCTGGGCGGCAACCCCGACTTCCTCACCGACCAGCGGCTGCGTGAGCGCGGCCTCGACCCGGTCGAGACGCCCGACGAATACGAAGCGGCGTGGCACGAGGAACTGCCCAAGGTCAAGGAGGAGGCCAGCGCCGAGGCCGCCGAGGTGATCGAGGCGGGCGGCCTGTACGTGCTCGGCACCGAGCGCCACGAGTCGCGCCGCATCGACAACCAGCTGCGCGGCCGCTCCGGCCGGCAGGGCGACCCTGGCGAGTCGCGGTTCTACCTGTCGCTGGGCGACGAACTCATGCGCCGGTTCAACGGTGCCGCGCTCGAGGCGATGCTCAACCGGCTGAACCTGCCCGACGACGTGCCCATCGAGGCCAAGATGGTCACCCGCGCGATCAAGAGCGCGCAGACCCAGGTGGAGCAGCAGAACTTCGAGGTCCGCAAAAACGTCCTGAAGTACGACGAGGTGATGAACCAGCAGCGCAAGGTGATCTACGCCGAGCGCCGCCGCATCCTGGAGGGCGAGAACCTCAAGGAGCAGGCGCTGGACATGGTCCGCGACGTGGTCACCGCGTATGTCAACGGCGCGACCGCCGATGGCTATGCCGAGGATTGGGACCTGGAGGCCCTGTGGACGGCGCTGAAGACGCTGTACCCGGTGGGCATCGACCACGCGCCGCTGACCCAACACGACGCCGACTCCGAGCGCGACGACCTCACCCGCGAGGAATTGCTCGACGCGTTGCTGAAGGACGCCGAAAACGCCTACGCCACAAGGGAAGCCGAGCTCGAGGGAATCGCCGGCGAGGGCGCGATGCGCCAGCTGGAACGCAACGTGCTGCTCAACGTCATCGACCGCAAATGGCGCGAGCACCTTTACGAGATGGATTACCTCAAGGAGGGCATCGGGCTGCGCGCGATGGCGCAGCGCGATCCGTTGGTGGAGTACCAGCGCGAGGGCTACGACATGTTCATGGCAATGCTGGACGGCATGAAAGAGGAGTCCGTCGGCTTCCTCTTCAATGTCACTGTCGAGGCGGTGCCCAGCCCACAGGTCGCGCCGGTCGATGCGCCCGAGGGGCTGGAGGAATTCGCCACCGCGGCGGCCGTCGGCGCCGAAGGCGGCACTGGCAGCACCGCGACGGCCGTGCGCGAAGAGGCACCAACCCAGTTGCGCGCCAAAGGGATTGAAAACGAGGCGCCGGCCATGACCTACTCGGGTCCGTCGGAGGACGGCTCGGCGGCGGTGCAACGCAACGGTGGCGATGGCAAGGCACCGGCCGGGGTGCCCGGCGGCGCCAGCCGGCGTGAGCGCCGCGCCGCGGCGAGGCAACAGGGCCGCGGTACCAAGTCACCCAAGTCGGCCAAGCGCCGCTAGGCGGGCCCACCTCCACTCGAAGGTGCGGCAGGCCGCACACTCGGCACCCAGGGTGCGGCAGGCCGCACACTCGGCGACAGCAAGTCGACTCGGCGACAGCGACAGCCTGCGGCTGGCAACCTCCATGCCCTAGGCTTATCAGGCATCGGCTTTCGTGTGGCTACGCAGACGCCGCGCCGATGAGGGGCCGAGAAAGGGACGAGTTCCATGCCCTTCGACGGAGCCGTGTCGCGGACTGACGTCCTGGCGGCGCTATCTCTGGCGATCGACCTCGGTCTCGGGCAGCCGATGGATCACATGCTGCGGTCGGCGACGATGGGCTCGAGATTGGCGACGCGGCTGGGCCTCGACGAGCGCGAGTGCGGGACCGTCTTCTACACGGCCCTGGTGATGTGGATCGGCTGCCACGCCGACTCGCACGAGTACGCGCAGTGGTTCGGCGACGACATCGCGGTGCGACACGACAGCCACTACATCGACTGGTCCGGCGCGCCTTACCGCCGATTTCTCATGACCCATCTGGGCCGTGGGACGACGTTGCCGAAGCGAGCTCAGTTGGCGGCCAAAGTTTTCTGGGACGCACGCGGGAACCTCGGCGCGTTGGTGCACTCCCACTGCCTGTCGGCGGCGCTGCTCGCCGAGGAGATCGGGCTGGGCCCCGATGTGTGTAAAGCCCTGCCGTATGCGTACGAACGATGGGACGGCAGCGGTCTTCCCGCCGGAGCCGCCGGCGATCAGATACCCGTGGCGATGCGGGTGGCGCAGATCTCCGACATCGCCGACGTGCACCATCGCGCTTACGGCGCGAGCGCCGCGATCGCGGAGATCCGCCGTCGCAGCGGCAAACAGTTCGATCCGGATATCGTCGCGGTGTTCACCGCGGCCGCCGACGATCTGTTGCGCGAGAACGAAGACGTGTGGTCGACCGCCGCCGGCCTGGCTCCGGATCCGGGCGAAGCGCTCAGCGGGCCGGCGCTGGACCGCCTCCTGTGCGCGATGGGTGACTTCGTGGACCTGAAATGTCCCTTTACTCTCGGTCATTCGCGGGCCGTAGCGCAGCTGGCCGAGAGCGCCGGGCAATGCGCGGGGCTGCCGCAAGACGAGATCGATATCCTGCGTCGAGCGGGCTACGTTCATGATCTGGGTCGCATCGGTGTGTCGAACCGGGTGTGGGAAAAGCCGCACGCACTGACCGACGTCGAACGCGAGCGCGTCCATCTGCACCCCTATCTGACCGGCCGGATTTTGGCCCGCGTCGGTGGACTGAAGGCGGTCCGGGAGGCCGCGGTGAACCATCACGAACGACTGGACGGCTCGGGCTACCCGAACGGCCTGCGCGGTGATGACCTGTCGGTTCGCGACCGTGTGCTCGCCGCCGCCGAAAGCTATTGCTCCGCAACGGAACCGCGGCCTTATCGCGATGCCGGGGACGGGAACGCCGCCGCCGGGAAACTTCGAGACGAAGCGGTCAGCGGCCGCCTGGACGGCGACGCCGTCGAAGCCGTCCTGCAGGCCGCGGGGCACCGTCCGTCGCGGAGAGCCGCCAGGCCGGCCGGGTTGACTCGGCGCGAGGCCGAGGTGTTGCTCCATGTCGCACAGGGGCTCTCCAATAAGGAGATCGCTTCGTCGCTTTGGATTTCCGAGAAGACGGTGCGCAATCACGTCGAACACATCTACGCCAAGATCGGGGTGTCCAACCGGATCGGGGCCAGCTTGTACGCGACAAGGCACGGCCTGGCCGGCGGCCTAGCCAACTGACACAGGGCACAAAGCCCGAGCCCGCGATCCCTGACCGGGATCGCGGGCCCGGCGTGGCCGTCATCGCATGGATGAGCCGGGCCGGGAGCGCCGGTCCAGCAACCACGCGGTGGCCAGCGTCAGGGCGACGGCGAAAGAGACGAGCGCGATAAGGCTAACGACGTTGTCTCCCTGGAACGTCTCCCGGTAGGCGGACATGGCGGGCAGCGCGGTGGCGTAGCGGTCGAGTTGCAGGTCGCGGCCCAATGCGTCGAAGGCGTGGCGGTTGGACAGCACCAGGCTCATCACGCGTCCAGGCGTGGCCATCTGGTCGACGGGCACGATGGCACCACCGAAGAGGACCTGAGGGAAGCACAGCATCGGCAAGGCCAGGGCGGCCTGCGCGGCGTTGGAGACGGCGGCCGAGGCGAAAAGCCCCAGTGCCAGTGCCGAGATCGCTTCGATCACAATGGTGGCGAACAGCAAGGCGTATACGTGCCACCCGAGCGCGGGAAGTCGTCCGAGCGCCCGCAGCACCACCAGCAATACCGCGCTCACTCCCGCCAGGACCGGAAGCAGCGCCGTCACCTTTGACCCCACATAGGCGCCCACGCTGAGCCCGGCCAGACGTTCACGCCGGAAGACGCCCATCTCGCCGACGATCTGCAGCAGCCCGTACGTCAGCCCAAAGAAGAAGCCGTCGAAGGCAATCCAGAACACGATCTGGGCCGGGCCGACGCCGGCGGCGTCACCTGGATCGAACGCGCCCCGCTTGAACAACGTCGCCATCATCGCCGTCACCAGCACCGGCGAGCCGAGCAGGATCGCCAGGGTCAGCCGATTGCGGAACAGAACGTCGACGTTGCGCCGGGTCAGCAGCCACCATTGCCGGAACACGCCCGTGCGATTGACGTCGGACGGCGTGGCCGAGACAGCCTTTCGAGTGGATTCGGGCTGGGCCGTTGGCTTCTCGCGGCTGCCCGCGAATCGATCCGCCCAGATCCGCGGAGTGCGCTCTTGAGCAAGGCGCTCGTACACCCCGGTGAGGTCATCCACGCCGAAATAGCGGCGGGCCGCGCCCGGGCTGCCGGCGAAGGCCAGGTGGCCGTCGCGGGCCAAAAAGACCACCCGGTCGCACTGTTCGATGGCGGCCGGCTCGTGGGTGGTCAGGACAACGGTGACACCGCGCTGGCTGAGCCTGCGCAGCAGGCGCATCACCTCAGCGGCGGTCGAGGGATCGAGCCCGGAGGTCGGTTCGTCGAGGAAGAACAGGCGTGGCCGGGTCAGCAACTCCACAGCGATGCTGGCCCGCTTGCGCTGGCCACCGGACAGCGCCCGCACCGGCACGTCGGCTCGGTCGGCCAAGTCCAGACTCCGGAGGGTCTCGTCGACGATCCGCTCCGCTTCGCCCGCGGATGTGCCGCCGGGAAGCCGTAGCAGCGCCGCGTAGCGCAGGGTGCGGCGCAGGGGCATCTCGAGGTGGATGATGTCGTCCTGCGGCACGTAGCCGACCGTCGCGCCGGCGCTGGCACGGGTCCGGGGGACGACGTCGTCGTGCCGAACCTCGCCCGCGGACGGCGGTTGCAATCCCGCGAGGACCTCCAGCAATGTGGTCTTGCCTGCGCCGCTACCGCCGGCGATGGCGACCAATTCGCCGGGCTCCACGCACAGGGACATGGTGTGCAGGAGTTGCCGGCCACCGACGCGGCGGCCGACATCGATAGCGTCGATCCGTGCGCCGTCCGGCGCTTGCGCTGGGTGAGCAGTGAGCAGCTCGATGGCTGGGGCGCTGCAAGTCGATTCGCTCATGATTTGTTTCCGTGCTTTCTCGAGGTAGGCCTGTCACTGGCGATCATCGGTCCACCGCCGGCGCCGGCACATGAGGCGTTTGCCCCAAATGACCGCCAGCGACGTCC
The DNA here is from genome assembly GCF_001673555.1 of Mycobacterium sp. 1165178.9. Lineage (GTDB taxonomy): Bacteria > Actinomycetota > Actinomycetes > Mycobacteriales > Mycobacteriaceae > Mycobacterium. The sequence goes on from NZ_LZMB01000070.1 coordinate 17,836, forward strand.
GGACCACGCCCGCAGAAATTGGGGCAAATGACCTATATGCGCGCGCGCCGATCAGGCGCACAATCGGCAAATGAAGCGCTACCTGACGGTCGCCTACGGCGCGGCCGCTTATCTGCTCTTTCTTGCCGTATTTCTGTATTTAGTCGCGTTCCTGGGCAACTTCTGGGTGCCGCGAACGGTCGACCATGGGATATCCGCGCCGATCGGCCAGGCGGTGTTGGTCAACATGGTGCTGCTCGGTCTGTTCGGCCTTCAGCACAGCGTCATGGCGCGGCCCGGGTTCAAGGCGCGGTGGACACGGCTGGTGCCGGCGACCATAGAGCGCAGCACCTACGTGATGCTGTCCAACGTCGTGCTGGTGCTGCTCTATTGGCAGTGGCGAACAATGTCTGCCGTCATCTGGGAGGTGCAACTACCGCTCGGGCGCCTGGCGTTGTGGACGCTGTTCGGGCTCGGTTGGGTGATCGCCCTGGCGTCGACGTTCATGATCAACCATTTCGACCTGTTCGGGCTGCGGCAGGTGTATTTGGCTTGGCGCGCAAAGCCTTACACCGACCTCGAATTCCACGTTCGGTTCTTCTACCGCCTGGTGCGTCACCCGCTCATGCTCGGTTTCATCATCGCCTTCTGGGCCGTCCCCACCATGACGGCCGGGCATCTGCTCTTCTCGATCACGATGACGGGTTACATCCTAATCGCCACGCAATTCGAAGAGCGCGACCTGGTGGCCGCGCTGGGCGATGACTATCGCAACTACCGGCGCGAGGTACCGGCGCTGTTGCCGCTAGGACGCCGCGCGCGCCGAGACCCCGGCCAGCCGGCGGAGCTGCACTAGGTTTCGAGCAGCGCGGCGATCTCATCCAGCGTCGCGGCCATGCCCCGTTCGGTTTGCGTTTCCTTGCGCGAGCCCGCATCGCCATTGAGAATTTCGAACCCATCGTCAGCTCGGACCGCAGTTTGTACGCGGTTCACCGATCCCGAGCCGTCGAAGCCGGCGTCGGTCAGCAACGCGAAGACCGCGCCGGGCGGCGCCTTGATGACACGCTCGATGCCGACCGTGTTTTGATCCATCCTTACGGTGGCGCCGGGCGACCTGTCAGGATTGGCGTATGGATGTCAAGGAGGTGCTGCTCCCCGGGGTCGGTCTTCGCTACGAATTCACCGATCACAAGGGCGACCGTATCGGCATCATCGCGCGGCGCAGCGGCGATTTCGACGTCGTCGTGTATGCGCGCGAAGATCCGGACGAGGCCCGGCCGCTGCTCCACCTCAGCGACCAGGAGGCCGAGGCCGTGGCCCAGATCCTCGGGGCGCCGCGGATCGCCGAGCGGTTCACCGAACTGGCCCGGGAAATCCCCGGACTCGAGACTGGGCAGGTGCACATTTTGGCCGGCAGCCCCTTCGTGGATCACCCGCTGGGCGACACGCGGGCCCGCACCCGCACCGGCGCGTCCATCGTGGCGATCGTGCGCAATGAGGAAGTGCTCGCCTCGCCGGGGCCCGCCGAGATGCTGCACGCCCAAGATGTTCTGATCGTCATCGGCACCGAAAACGGCATCGCGGGCGTCGAGAAAATCATCGACAAAGGCTGAGCCGGTGCAGATTTCGGGGACGCTGCTATTACAACTCGGCGCCCTCCTGGCCACTCTGGCCGTATTGGGCGCGGCCGCAAGGCGATTCGCGTTGTCGCCCATACCGGTGTACCTGCTGGCGGGCCTGGCCCTGGGCAAGGGCGGCATTCTGCCGGTGGCCGCGGGCGGGCAGTTCATCACCACCAGCGCGCCCATCGGCGTCGTGTTGCTGCTGCTTACTTTGGGCTGCGAGTTCTCAGCGGCCGAATTCTCCAGCAGCATGCGCCACCACCTGCCGTCCGCGGGCGTCGACATCGTGCTCAACGCCGCGCCCGGCGCGATCGCCGGGTGGCTACTCGGATTGGACGGCGTGGCCATCCTGTGCCTGGCCGGCGTCACCTATATCTCCTCGTCGGGCGTGATCGCTCGGCTGCTGGAGGACCTGCACCGGCTCGGCAACCGGGAGACCCCGGCGGTGCTGTCGGTGCTGGTGCTCGAAGATTTCGCGATGGCCGCCTACCTGCCTCTTTTCGCGGTCCTGGCCTCGGGCGGCGGATGGCTGCACGCCGTCGGCGGCATGGTCGTGGCCGTCGGTGCGCTGATGGCGGCGTTCGCCGCGTCCTACCGGTGGGGCCACCACGTGGACCGGCTGGTGGAACACCCCGACTCCGAACAGCTCATGCTGCGGGTGCTGGGCATCACCTTGATCGTGGCGGCCATGGCCGAGTCGCTGCATGCCTCGGCAGCGGTCGGTGCGTTCCTGGTCGGCCTCACCCTGACCGGCGAGACGGCCGTGCGGGCGCGCCAGGTGCTGAGCCCGCTGCGCGATCTGTTCGCCGCGATCTTCTTCCTGGCGATCGGCTTCTCGGTGGACCCGCACGAATTGGTCCCGATGCTTCCGGCGGCACTGATCCTGGCGGCGGTGACCGCGGCGACCAAGGTGGCCACCGGGATGTTCGCCGCCCGGCACGACGGGGTCGCGCGGCGCGGGCAGCTGCGGGCGGGCACCGCGCTGATCGCCCGCGGTGAGTTCTCGTTGATCATCATCGGGTTGGCGGGCAAGTCGCTGCCCGCAGTCGCCGCGCTGGCGACGTCCTACGTTTTCATCATGGCGATCGTGGGGCCCATCCTGACCCGTTACACCGGCGGCCCCCGGGCGGCCGGCGCGGCACCGGCGACCTGACCGAGTGGCCGCCGTCACCCGATGTGCAGCGCCACCACCATCCACCGGGTTCCGCCCGCGGCGGCGACCTGCTCGACCCGGCAGGCGATCGCGTGCATTCGGTTGCCGCGGCTGTAGGAACCGAAGACCTCGGCCGCCGCATCCGGCTCACGGTGACCGGCCGGCTGCAGCCGCATGCGGCGCAACACGGCGGCGTCTCGATTACGGTTCGCGGCCGAACGGCCAACCGCGGCCACCGAATCCACCAGGCTCGGCGCCAGCAGCGGATTCAACTGGGCGGCGGGACGCCGGCGGTCGATGACCTCCAGCACCCTGCGCAGCGCGGCGTCGGCGAAGACGGCCGCCTGACGCAGGCGCGGGGACATGACCGCGCCCGGATCCGGTGCCGACGCCCTGCTGGGCTGCCCGGTGTAGGGCCGCGGCGGTGCGTGGCTGCTGCGGCGGCGCAATCCGGGACGCGACGGTTGCCGGCACGGCGTGGTGGTGTGCGGGACGTCCTGCGTCGGCGGCTCGTAGTCGACGACTGGTATGACGGTGAAAGCGTCAGATGGATTCGCAACGGGACTACTGTTCAACGCGCACTCTCCAACTCTTCGCCCGGACCTTCAAGCCTGCTGGAGAGGGGCAGACAGCGGTTAGTCAGTGGTCATCATGGCACAACTCGGCCGCACGCGTACCCACGCTGACTTGGTGCACGGCCACACGATTACCGTGGGCGGGACATCGGGCCCCAGGGGTCCAGGGGCCCCGAGCGCACGGGCGACGAACTGACCAGGAGGACAGCGCCGCATGGTGACTCGGTTGTCCCCGCCGGACGCGTCGTTCTATCGGCTGGAGAACACCGCGACCCCCATGTACGTCGGATCGCTGTCGATCCTGCGTCGTCCCCGTGCCGGCTTGAGCTACGAGACCCTGCTGGCCACCGTCGAGCAGCGGCTGCCACAGATACCGCGCTACCGGCAGAAGGTGCGGGAGGTGCGGGTCGGCACCGCCCGACCGGTGTGGCTGGACGACAACGATTTCGACATCACCTATCACGTGCGGCGGTCCGCATTGCCCTCTCCCGGCAGTGACGAGCAGCTGCACGAGCTGATCGCGCGGCTGGCGGCGCGGCCGCTGGACAAGTCGCGCCCGCTCTGGGAGATGTATCTGGTCGAAGGCCTGTCCCAGAACCGGCTGGCCCTCTACACCAAGTCGCATCAGGCGCTGATCAACGGCATGTCGGCGCTGGAGATCAACCACGTCATCGGGGATAGGACGAAACGCCCGCCGCCTTTCCCCGAGGACATCTGGATACCGGAGCGCGACCCCGGCAACACCCGGCTGGTGTTGGGCGCGATCAGTGAATGGGTCACGGGTCCGGGCGCCCAGCTACAGGCCGTCGGGTCGATGATCGGCGGTCTGGTGACCAACCACGGCGAGCTGCTGGACGCCGGCCGCCGAGCGGTCGACTTGGTGCGCACCGTGGCACGGGGGACCGCGCCCAGCAGCCCGCTGAACACCACCGTCTCGCGGCACCGGCGCTTCACGGTCGCGCGGGGCAGGCTCGAGGATTACCGCACCGTGCGCGCGCGTTACGACTGCGACGTCAACGACGTGGTGCTCGCGGTCATCGCCGGCGCACTGGGTAACTGGCTGATGTCACGGGGGGTGGCGGTGTCGTCGACCGCGACGGTGCGGGCGATGGCGCCGCTGCCGGTCTACGACGACGGCGACCTCGACGCGAGCGGTCCCGGTCAGGCGATCAG
>NZ_LZMB01000071.1 GCF_001673555.1 Mycobacterium sp. 1165178.9
ATACTTGCCGCCGAACACCGTCGTCGCCTTGATATCGGCGTTCACATTCGACGGGATCAGCTTCAAGTACCGCGGATACACCTCGAGGGCGAACTTCGCGGCCGGCTTGCCGTCGCGCACCGTCTCCGAGATCGACCCCACCCGGCCGATCTCCACCCCGTTATACGTGACCTTCGAACCCGGATCCATCACCAACCCGGCCCGCGACGCCAGCATGGTCAGCTGCGTCTTGGCGGTGAAGCTGCCCCGGAACTGCCCATACACAAGGGCCAGCGCCAGTGCGAAGATGACCAGGAGCGCCACGCCGGCCAGCTTGTACGGCGGGGTCCGCGGTGAATTGATCTGAATCGGTCGGGCCATGACGGTTACACCGTGAGCGCGAAGTTGGGGTTGACGCCATACAGCGCCAACGCGGCGGACAACACGACAACCTGTACCGACACCAATGAGAAGCGCATCGATCGACCGACTGCCTCACCCACACCGACCGGACCGCCGCCGGCGTTGTAGCCGTAGAAGCAGTGGGTGATCATCACGACCGCGGTGATGATGATCGCCTCCACGAACGACCAGAACACGTCCTCGGGGCGCAAGAACGTCCTGAAGTAGTGCTCGTAGGTGCCGTTCGACTGCCCGTAGATCACCGTCGTGGTGATCTGTGGGGACAGGAAAGTCATGATGATCGCCATGGAATAGATCGGGATGATGACGACCAGCCCCGCCATGATGCGGGTGGTCGCCAGGAACGAAATCGACTTGATGCCCATCACTTCCAGGGCATCAACCTCCTCGCTGATGCGCATGGCGCCCAGCTCCGCCGTGGCGCCGGCACCGACCGTGGCGGCCATGGCGATGCCGGTGACGACGGGCGCGGCGATGCGCACGTTGATCAGCGCGGCGAAGAAGCCGGTGAACGCCTCGACGCCGATGTTGCCGAGCGAGGCGAAACCCTGGATGGCGACCAGCGAGCTACCCGACAACGTCACGAAGCCGACGATGGCGACGGTGCCACCGATGACCGCCATCGCGCCGGTACCCATGCCGATCTGGGCGATCAGTCGCAAGGTCTCTTTTCGGTAGTTGCGCAGCGCGTGCGGAATGCTGCCGAGGGCGGTCGCGCCGAACCAGGCCATCTGACCGATGTCGTCGAGGCCGCGGGCCGCGGCGAGGCCGTAGCGGTTGAGGTTCTCTGCCGCCCGCGGGAAGCGGGAGCGAAGGACGGCGGAAGTCGACATGTCAGTGCCCCGTCCCGAACCGCACCCCGATCGTCGTCAGCACCACGTTCACGGCGTAGAGCGCGACGACGCAGAGCACGACGGTCTCGTTGACGGCAGTGCCCAGGCCTTTGGAGCCGCCGCTCACGGTCAGGCCGCGGTAGCAGCCGACCAGGCCGGCGATGAGGCCGAACACGGCGGCTTTGACCGTCGCGATGACAACCTCGGGCAGGCCGGTGATGGTGGTCAGGGTGGCCAGATACGCACCGCCGGACACGTTCTGCAGGTAGACGCCGAACAGGTAGCCACCGACCAGGCCGACCGTGATCACCAGGCCGTTGAGCAACGTGGCGACCAGGGTCGCCGCGAGCACACGGGGCACCACCAGGCGGTGGATCGGGTCGATGCCAAGCACCTCCATCGCGTCGATCTCCTCGCGGATGGTGCGAGCACCAAGGTCCGCGCAGATCGCCGTCGAGCCGGCACCGGCGACTACGAGCACCGTGGTCAGCGGGCCGAGCTGGGTGACCGCGCCGATTGCCGCGCCGGCACCGGACAGGTCAGCGGCCCCGAACTGAGCGAGCAGCACGTTGAGCGTGAAGATCAGCAACACGGTCAACGGGATCGAGACGAAGACGGTCGGCAGGAATGCGACCCGCATGATGAACCAGCACTGCAATATGAATTCGCGAACCTGGAACGGTCGACGGAACAGCGCCCTCCCGGTCAGGACGCACATCCGGAAGAATCCCCCGACGAGTGTCAAGGGCGTCCGCGCTTGGTCGCGCACATAGCTGACCAGGTAGGGGCCTTGCCGATTAGTCGACGTTTCGGTCACCGCTCCCCCCTCCGGCCGTCACCGCGCGCTTTCTGGCGTCGCGGCGGATCGTGTTGCACGCCTCGCCCCCTCACCGCTATGTAGCTAGGGCCGTCCCCACCTCGCCCCGGCTTGATGCCTGTGACCATCGGCTCCCTACTGGCAAGTAGTAACGGAGACCACAGGAATGTACCCGATGGCCAAGCACGTGTGAACCGCATCCGCACAATTAACCCTTCGCCAACAGCTGGCAAACGTTACAGCTCCTATCGCCTTTCTTCTCTACTCCTAAAACCTCTTGCCCGAGAATGGATTTAGTCGATTTGTCCAACTCCGTACCGCACCCGTAGTTCAGTCTTGAGCACCTTCCCGGCCGGGTTGCGCGGCAGGGCGTCGACGATCTCGAGCGCCTTGGGGTGCTTGTATCGCGCCAGCCGCTCGGTCAAAAACTCATCGAGTTGATCGAGTCGCAAATTGTCGTCCGCGACAGCGGCCACCGCGATGGGTACCTCGCCCCACCTGTCGTGAGCGCGGCCGATGACGGCGACTTCGACGATGCCGGGATGGCTGGCGAGGACGTTTTCCACTTCGGCGCAGTAGATGTTCTCGCCACCGGAGATGATCATGTCCTTCTTGCGGTCGACCACCCACACGTAGCCCTCCTCGTCCATGCGGACGAGGTCGCCGGAGTGGAACCAGCCGCCGGCGAACGCTTCCGCCGTGGCCTGCGGGTTGTTCCAGTAGCCGCTCATCAAAGTTGGTGCGCGGTAAACGATTTCGCCCACCTCACCGACCGGCACGTCGTTCATGTTTTCGTCGACGACGCGGGCGGCCACGGTGGGGATCACCTTGCCGACCGAGCCGCGTTTCCGAATCGCGTCCTCGCCCAGCAACATGCATGTGACCGGCGACATCTCCGTCTGGCCGAACGCGGCCAGTATCTGGGTGCCGGGGAACCTCGCCGACATCTCCCGCAGCAGCGCGTCGGGAGCCGGCGCGGCGCCCCACGAAATCACGCGCAATTTCAGGTCGCGCGGGCGGGCCTGCTGTTCGGCGCACACCGCCTGCCACTGGGCGGGCACCAGAAAGATTCCGGTGACCTTCTCCGCGGCGAGCACGTCGAGCAGCTGTCCGGGCTCGAAAGCGCCCAGCGGGTAGATCACCGTGGGGATGCCGAGCAGCACCCCGGTCAGCATGTTGCCGATGCCGGCTATGTGGAAGAAGGGCACACCGATGAATCCGACGTCGCTGTTGATGTCGGCGCCGTTGGTGTACAGGCCGGTCATCGTCTGGCCGGTCAGGTTGGTGTGGGTCAGCACGGCGCCCTTCGGCCGCCCGGTGGTACCCGAGGTGTACATGATCAGCGCCGGCGAGTCGTTCGGGATGTCGACGGGTCGGTGCTCTTGTCCGGACTCGTTGATGAGGTCCTCGTAGCCGAGCACGCTGTCGTCGGTCGCGGCGCCGGCGACCACGATGGTGCTCAGCGACGACTCGATGTCGCGGACCCCGGCGGCCACCGGGGCCAGCACGGGTTCGGTGACGATCACGCGCGCTTCACAGTCTTGGACCAGGAACGCGATTTCGGCCGGGGTGAGCCGGAAGTTCAGCGGGACCGCGATGGCGCCGAGCATGTTGACGGCCAGCACCGACTCGACGAACTCGGTGCGGTTGAGCATCAGGATCATCACCCGGTCACCGAATCCGACCCCCCGGCGGCTCAACGCATCGGCCAGCGCCGCCACCCGGCTCCGCAGGTCGCCCCACGTCAGGGTTTTGCCCAGGAACCGCAGCGCCGTCACCTTCGGCTGCATCAACGCGTGGCGTTCCAGCTGGTTCACCCAGTTCTGTCGCCGGGCCAGGTACGGCTGCTCGTCCGCCTGTGTCGGTTGGCTCGCCAATTGCGCGGTCAAGCTAAGCACTCCCCTTCACTCGCGCACCGCTTGCGCCAGGTTGATATTTGATAAAACTTAGTGTTGTGTGGGTCACACTATGGCGTTGACGGTCTACTGACAAGTCCCGTTAACAGCCGTCAAAACTCCAACCCCGTCCGGCCAAGCCCACGAAAGCCCTGGCAGTCCCGTGAACGCACCGATGTCAATGCAGCCGAGGAGTCGGCGGCCGCTGCGCCGGGCGCAATTGTCGGACGCGGTCGCGGGCCATTTGCGGGCGGCGATCATGTCCGGCGCGCTGCGTCCGGGCACGTTCATCCGCCTCGACGAGACCGCGGCAGAGCTCGGAGTCAGCGTCACCCCGGTGCGCGAGGCCCTGCTGAAGTTGCGCGGCGAGGGCATGGTGCAGTTAGAACCGCATCGCGGCCACGTCGTGCTGCCTTTGACCCGCCAGGACATCGAGGACATCTTCTGGTTGCAGGCGACGATCGCGCGCGAGCTGGCGGCGGCGGCCACCGACCACATCACCGAGGCCGAGATCGACGAGTTGGACCGGATCAACGACTCGCTGGCCGCGGCCGTCGGGTCCGGGGACGCCGAGACCATCGCGGGCATCGAGTTCGCATTCCATCGGGTCTTCAACCAGGCGAGTGGGCGCATCAAACTGGCCTGGTTCCTGCTCAACGCCGCGCGCTACATGCCGGTGCTGGTCTACGCCGCCGACCCGCATTGGGGAGAGGCCGCCGTCGCCAATCACCGCGAGCTGATCGCGGCGTTGCACCGGCACGACACCGCCGCGGTGATCGAGCACACCGTGTGGCAATTCACCGATGCCGCGACCCGCCTGGCCGAGATGCGCGGCCGCACCGGAATCTTCGACTAGCTCGCGGCCAGCTGCTCGGCGCGCTGCTTCAGGCTCTCGGCCAGATGGTCGAGCACATTGTTGAGGAGTTGCTTCACCATCGGTGCCGGCACCGGCATCGACGTTTCGACGTCCAGATCCACCGTCAGCAGGCTCGACGCTCCCATCGACACCACACTGAACAGCTGCTCCTGCTTGGTGAAGAGGTCGCCCTGCTGCAGGACTGTCTGGATCTGGTTTTCCCCGGGGTAGTACACCGCCTGGATGAACATGCTCTGCATGCCTTGGTAATCGGTGTCGAGCCGCAGCTGGCTGGGGCGCCCGTCGTCGTAGCGGGCAAGCACCCAGAGACCCTTGATCTCCTCGTTCCACTGCGGGTAGGCCTCGAAGTCGCCGACGATCTTCATGATCAACGCGGCGTCGGCGTCCACCTCGACGGTCTTGCTCATGACTGGCATGCGCGAAGCATAGCCGGGCGGGCGGTGCCTCCTTGCGTTGCCGTCGCGACCCGATTTGACGACGAAAGCCCTGATGCCAGGCGGTTATTGGTCGACGGCGGCGGTCGCCAGCAGGGCGCGGACGGCGTCGGGGATCGGGACAGACTTGCGGGTGACCCGGTCGACGTAGACGTGCACCCAGTGCCCCAGCGCGGTGATGGGTTGCGCGTCGTTGTCAGCGGGCTCGTTCCCCACGGCCCGGAACACCCCCAGCCGGTAGGTGACGCTGCTGCGGCCCAGCCGCGTGACGGCCAGCCCCACCACGAGGTTCTGCGGGAACTGCAGCTCGGAGAAATAGCGGCAACCCGATTCGGCGACGATGCCCAGCGCGGGCGTGGTGATCGGGTCCAGCCCGGTGCTGGTGTTGATCCAGGCGTTGATCGCGGTGTCGAACAGCTGGTAGTACACGGCGTTGTTGAGGTGGCCGAACATGTCGTTGTCGGCCCACCGGGTTCCGACCCGCCACAACACCGGAAAATCCTTGCTGGTCAGCCCGTCCGGTGCGGGCGGAACTACGGAAGCCGACGCCATGGTTGTATTCCAACATGTCTGGAATTCGGGGCGCGGTACTGGAGCGCATCGGATCACCCCGGCCCTACGCGCAGTCGCGGCCGATCACCGTCGCCGAACTCGACCTCGCGCCCCCGGGCCGCGACGAAGTCCTGGTCCGTGTCGAGGCGGCGGGCATCTGCCACTCCGACCTCTCGGTAGTCGATGGGAATCGGGTGCGGCCGGTGCCGATGCTGCTCGGCCACGAGGCCGCCGGGATCGTCGAGCGGGTCGGCGAGGGCGTCGACGACCTGGCCATCGGCCAGCGGGTGGTGCTGGTGTTCTTGCCGCGCTGCGGTCATTGCGTGGCCTGCGCAACCGAGGGCCTGACGCCGTGTGAACCGGGCAGCGCGGCGAACGGCGCAGGCACCTTGCTCGGCGGCGACATTCGGCTCAGCCGCGCCGGCCATCCCGTCTATCACCACCTCGGTGTCTCGGGTTTCGCGACGCACGCGGTCGTCAATCGGGCCAGCGCGGTCGCGGTGCCCGAAGAGGTGCCGGCCGACGTTGCCGCGCTGCTGGGTTGCGCGGTGCTCACCGGTGGCGGCGCGGTGCTCAACGTGGGCCATCCGCGGCCGGGCCAGACGGTCGGGGTGGTCGGACTTGGCGGCGTGGGGATGGCGGCGCTGCTCACCGCGCTGACCTACGACGACGTCCGCGTCGTCGCCATCGATCAATTGCCGGAGAAGTTGGCCGCCGCCCGGCGCCT
>NZ_LZMB01000072.1 GCF_001673555.1 Mycobacterium sp. 1165178.9
TCGTCGCCTGGCCGCCCGCGCTGCCCGTGGCGATGTGGGTGCTGGCCGCGGCCAGCGTGGTGACCTGCGCGCAGCGGCTGCACACGGTACGCACCTCGCCCGGTGCGACCGACCGGCTGGTGGGCGAGCCGTGATACCCACTCCGTCAGGCATGAAAATGATTGGGGCACAACCGCTGCGCGCAGGTCACCACGCTGGCCGCGGCCAGCACCCACATCGCCACGGGCAGCGCGGGCGGCCAGGCGACGAACGGGAAGTCCGATACGCCGGCGCCGACGAGCACGATGATCAGCCGTTCCGGACGTTCGATCAGCCCGCCTTCACCACACAACCCGCTGGCCTCGGCGCGGGCCTTGATGTAGGAGATCACCTGCGAGGTGACCAGGCAGATCAGCGTGGCGACCGCCAGCAGCTTGTCGTGCATCCCGAAGACGATCCACCACAGCAGCCCACAGAACACGGCGCCGTCGCTGACCCGGTCACAGGTGGCGTCCAGCACCGCGCCGAACCGCGTGCCGCCGCCGCGTTCCCGGGCCATCGCCCCGTCGAGCATGTCGAACAGGACGAAGAAGGAGACCACACACGCCCCGGCGAACAGCTTGCCCATCGGGAACAGCGTCAGCGCCCCCGCCACCGCGACGATCGTGCCCAGGATGGTGACGACGTCGGGGGTCAATCCCAGCCGCAGGCACGCCCGTGCGGTCGGGGTGGTCAGCCGCGCGAACGCCGCCCGCGACAGGAACGGCATCTTGCTCATGGTTGTTTTGTCCACTCCGTGGCCAGCAGCTGGCGCGTCTCGCGCAGCAACTGCGGGATCACCTTCGACCCGCCGACGATGGTGATGAAGTTCGCGTCGCCACCCCAGCGCGGCACCACGTGCACGTGCAGGTGCTCGGCCAGCGAACCGCCGGCCGATGTCCCCAGGTTCAGGCCGACGTTGAAACCGTGCGGCCGCGAGACGTTCTTGATGACGCGAATCGCCTTCTGAATGAAGGACATCAGCTCCGCGCTTTCCGGGTCGGTCAGGTCCTCAAGCTCGGAGACCCGCCGGTATGGGACCACCATCAGGTGTCCGGGGTTGTAGGGGTAGAGGTTGAGCACGGCGTAGACGAGCTCCCCGCGGGCGACCACCAGACCGTCTTCGTCGGCGAGGTGCGGAATGTCGGTGAACGGCTGCCCGGTTTTGCCGTTGTCGCGCTTCATCGGCGCTTCGGCCAGGTAGGTCATCCGGTACGGCGTCCACAACCGCTGCAGGTGATCTTGCTCGCCGACGCCCCTGTCCAGGATGGTGTCGTCGGCACCCTGCTCGGCCGGTTCGCGATCAGTCACGGTCACTCACCACTTGACACTTTCACGAGTTCGGCCGTGGGCACGGAGTTCTCGCGGTCGGCGATCCACTTCACGATCGCGTCGACCGCGCTGTCGCGCGGCACGCCGTTGATCTGTGTGCGGTCACCGAAGCGGAAGCTGACCGCGCCGGCCTGCACGTCGCGGTCACCGGCCAGCAACATGAACGGTACTCGTTGGGCGGTGTGGTGGACGATCTTCTTGGCCATCCGGTCATCGCTGGCGTCGACCTCGACCCGCACTCCGTGCGACTTCAGCTGTGCGGCAATGCTTTCCAGGTAGCCGACGTGTTCGTCGGCGACCGGGATGCCCACCGCCTGCACGGGCGCCAGCCACGCCGGGAAGGCCCCCGCGTAGTGCTCGGTGAGGATGCCGAAGAACCGCTCGATCGACCCGAAGAGCGCCCGGTGAATCAGCACCGGCCGCTGCCGCGACCCGTCCGACGCGGTGTATTCCAGCTCGAATCGGTCCGGCATGTTGAAGTCGAGCTGAATGGTCGACATCTGCCAGCTGCGGCCCAACGCGTCCTTGACCTGCACCGAGATCTTCGGCCCATAGAACGCCGCGCCGCCGGGATCGGGAACGAAATGCAACCCGGAAGCCTCGGCGACCTCCCGCAGGACTTCGGTGGCCTCGTCCCACATCTCGTCGGAGCCCGAGTACTTTTCCGGGTCTTTGGTGGACAGTTCGAGGTAGAAGTCGTTGAGCCCGTAGTCGGCCAGCAGATCGAGCACGAAGCGCAGCAGCGAGGTCAGCTCGTCACGCATCTGCTCGCGCGTGCAGTAGATGTGCGCGTCGTCCTGGGTCATGCCGCGCACCCGGGTCAGCCCGTGCACCACGCCCGACTTCTCGTAGCGATACACACTGCCGAACTCGAAGAGCCGCAACGGATGCTCGCGATACGAGCGACCGCGTGACCGATAGATCAGGTGGTGCATCGGGCAGTTCATCGGCTTGAGGTAGTAGTCCTGCCCGGGCTTGCGCACCGTGCCGTCCGCGTTGAACTCCGCGTCGAGGTGCATCGGCGGATACATGCCGTCGGCGTACCACTCGAGGTGGCCCGACGTGATGTAGAGCTGCTCCTTGGTGATGTGCGGGGTGTTGACGAACTCGTACCCGGCCTTGATGTGCTTGCGCCGGGAGTACTCCTCGAGCTCGCGACGGATGATGCCGCCCTTGGGATGGAAAACCGCTAGGCCCGAGCCGATCTCGTCGGGGAAGCTGAACAGGTCAAGCTCGCTGCCCAGCTTGCGATGGTCGCGGCGCTGCGCCTCCTCGATCAGCTCGAGGTAGGCATCCAGCGCCTCCTGCGACTCCCAGGCGGTGCCGTAGATGCGTTGCAGGCTGGCGTTGCTCTGGTCGCCGCGCCAGTAGGCGGCCGAGCTACGGGTGAGCTTGAACGCCGGGATGTGCTTGGTTGTCGGGATGTGCGGGCCGCGGCACAGGTCGCCCCAAACCCGTTGCCGGGTGCGGGGATTGAGGTTGTCGTAGGCCGTGAGCTCGTCGCCGCCAACCTCCATGATGTCGGGGTCGCCGGACTTGTCGTCGACGAGTTCGAGCTTGTACGGCTCGTTGGCCAGTTCGGTGCGCGCCTGGTCTTTGGACTCGTACACGCGCCGCTCGAACAGCTGGCCCTCTTTGACGATCTGACGCATCCGCTTCTCCAGCGCCGTCAGGTCTTCCGGCGTGAACGGCTCGGCTACGTCGAAGTCGTAGTAGAAGCCGTCGGCGATGGGCGGGCCGATGCCCAGTTTGGCTTGCGGGAACAGCTCCTGGACGGCCTGGGCCAGCACGTGTGCGGCCGAATGCCGGATGACGCTGCGGCCCTCGTCGGTGTTGGCGGCCACGGGGACGACGTCGGCGTCGCTGTCGGGCGTCCAACTGAGGTCGCGCAGCTTTCCCGAATCATCGCGCACCACCACGACGGCATCGGGCGTGCCCCGCCTCGGCAGCCCGGCTTCGCCGACCGCGGCGGCCGCGGTCGTCCCAGCGGGCACCCGGATCGGGGATGCTCCTGGGGCGGGCTGTGCGGCGGCGCTCATCTGGCTGGGTCTCCAAGGGTCGAGTTCTCAATGATCGTTGCCATGCTATCGGGGCGGACCTCGAAAGAACCCAAGGCATTAGGCGCTCAGGGCTGACCAGGTTTGAGCCGTACGAACAGCGCGTCGGCTTCGGTCAGCAACCGATCGCCGTCGGTCAACCGGCCCGACACGAAGATCTTGCGCCCGTCCACCCGGTCGATGCCCGCCTCGAACTGCAATTCCTTTTCCACCGGAACGATGCGCCGGTAGTCGATCTTGAGGTATGCGGTGCGCTGCCGCGGGTTGCCGGTGAGCACCGAGGCGGACAACCCGAGGATGGAGTCGAACAGCATGCCCAGGGCGCCGCCGTGCACGGCGCCGTTGCGGCCCAGATGGAACCGGGCGAAACGGGCCTCGCCATGAATCCGGCCGTCCTCGCCCTTGTGTGCCGACATCGGGATGGTCAGGATGTTGCCGCGCATCGGCAGGTCCATCCGCCGGCCCGACGGCGACGCCCATTCGTCCGCGTCGAACGGCGCCAGCAGCGCCGACACCTTCTCCACCAGGTCAGCGGCCTCGCTGATCACCTCGTCGGGCGCGTCGGCGGCCCGGGCGTGGTCCTGCAAGGAGCGCACGGCGTCGATGAACCTGCCGTAATCGGGCCCGCCCTTGCTCGTCGGCTCCGGCGGATTGAATCCGCCACCGGGGTGTCGCTGGTGTTCGGCCACCACCACACCGTATTGCCCGGCGGGTGGGCATTCGCGCGGCGGTCAGGCCGGCTGCTGCGTCCCGGCGGCCGACAACGTTTCGAACTCGTCGTCGGAGAGCTCGATCTGAGCGGCGGCGACGTTCTCCTCCAGGTGCGCAACCTTGGACGTACCAGGGATCGGCACCATCACCGGCGAGCGTTTCAGCAACCAGGCCAGCGCCAACTGTGAGGGCGACGCGTCGTGGTCGGCGGCGATGCGCTGCAGTGGGCCGTCGGGGGCGGCCAACGGCCCGGCGGCCAGCGGGAACCACGGGATGAACCCGATGCCCTGCTTGGTCGCGGCGTCCAGCAGCGGTTCGGCGGCGCGGGCGGTCAGGTTGTACATGTTCTGCACCGACACGATCTCGGTGATACGCAGGGCCGCGTTCAGCTGGTCGACGTCGATTTCGGAGAGGCCGATGTGGCGGATCTTGCCCTCGTTCTTCAGTGTGAGCAGCTCGCCCACCTGATCTTCCAGCGGGAAGTTCGAGTCGATGCGGTGCAGCTGGAACAGGTCGATGGTGTCCACGCCCAGCCGCCGCAGACTCATCTCGCATTCCTGACGCAGGTAGCTCGGATTGCCCAACGGAATCCAGATATCCGGGCCGGTGCGCAGCAGCCCCGCCTTGGTCGCGATCACCAGACCGTCGTAGGGATGCAGCGCCTCGCGAATGATCTCCTCGGAAAAGTAGGGGCCGTAGGAGTCGGCGGTGTCGATGAAGTTCACCCCGAGTTCGACGGCCCGCCGCAACACCCGGACGCATTCGTCGCGGTCGTCGGGCGGACCCCATACGCCCTTTGCCGTCAGGCGCATGGCGCCGAAGCCGAGTCGATTGACGGTCAGGTCCCCACCGAAGGTGAATGTTCCCGACGCCCCTGCAACAGTTTTCGAGTTTTCTGTGGTCACATCTACCGACCGTACGCGCCGAATGCGGGGGCGCATCTCGGCGTGGCAAGCTGAGAACGTGGACCTGCGAGCGCTCGAGGAACTCCCCCTGACCTACGCCGAAGTGGGTGCGACGGCGTCCGGCGAACTGCCGGCCGGATACGACCATCAGCACGCCGAGCGCCAAATCGGCACGGGCCAGCAGCGTTTCGAGCAAGCGGCGGCCGCCGTCATGCGCTGGGGCATGCAGCGCGGATCCGGGTTACGGGTGCAGGCCAGCTCCGAGGTCGCCGTCGTCGACGCGGTGGTGGTGGTGAAGATGGGGTTCCTGCCGGCGCCCTGCCGCGTCGTCTACGTCGTCGACGAGCCCGACATCCGCGGTTTCGGCTATGGCACCCTGCCGGGCCATCCGGAGTCCGGCGAGGAACGGTTCGTGGTTCGTCGCGACCCAGTCACCTCAGCGGTGTACGCGGAGGTGTCGGCCTTCTCCCGGGCCGCGACCTGGTGGAGCAAGGCCGGCGGGCCGGTGGTGAAGGTGGGCCAGCGCCTCATCGCCAGGCGCTACCTGCGCGCGGTCTGACCGCTAACGCGCCGCGATCCCGCCTCCGACGGTGCCGGCGTGCACGCCCTGCGCCAGCCGGGCCAGCGCCACGGCGCCGACCAACAATCCGAAGTCGCGCAGCGCGACATCGTAGAACCCGGGCCCGCTGACCAGGTCGATGATGATGCCGATCAGCCATGCCGCGACCACCCAGGCGCCCAATCGCGGGACCACCGCCACCAGCACCCCGGCCACGATCTCGATGATGCCGACCAGGTGCATGTACTGGTCGGCCGTACCAGGCACCAGATCATCGATCCAGCCGGCCAGGTACATGTTCCAGTGGTGCGGGTGGGTCAGCAGGTTGAAGAACTTGTCGAGCCCCATCACGATCGGCGCGATCGTGAAGACGGTGCGAAGCGCGAGGTACGCCGAGTACGCGGGATCTCTCAATTGGTCCGTGAGGGCCGGCGTCGCGTTGACTTGCCTAATGCTCATGGCTGCCTCCATTTCTAACGGATAATAGTTTGAACGTTAGATTGAGTAGACTGCAGCGTCAAGCATTTTGTCTGTTAGAAATGAGCGTTGACGTGGACGACCGGGAGGCCCTGCAGCGGGACGCCGCGGGCATCGGCGCGCTCGCCGACCCCGTGCGCCGGCAGCTCTATCAGTTCGTGTGCGCCCAACCGGCGCCGGTCAGCCGTGACCAGGCTGCCGACGCCGTCGGAATTCCCCATCATCAGGCCAAGTTCCATCTGGATCGGCTCACCGCCGAGGGCCTGCTGGAGTTCGATTACGCACGCCTGACGGGCCGCTCGGGCCCCGGCGCCGGACGCACCTCCAAGCTGTATCGCAGGGCCCGCCGCGACATCGCGGTCAGCCTTCCCCAGCGCGAGTACGAGTTGGCCGGGCGCTTGATGGCGACGGCGATCGCGCGCTCGGCCGATAGCGGCGAGCCGGTTGCCGAGATCCTGAACCGTGTCGCCCGTGAGTACGGCCACGAGATCGGTGCCACCTCCGTGGGGTCGGCGCCCCCGGAAGATGCCGCCGCCGCGCTGGCGCGCGCGGTCGGGGTGCTGCGCCGATACGGCTACGAGCCGCGTTTTTGCGACAGTGAGGTCGAGCTCGCCAACTGCCCGTTCCACGCGCTGGCGCAGGAGCAGACGGAGCTGGCCTGCAACATGAACCAAGCGCTGATCACCGGTGTGGCCGATGCGCTCGCACCGCACGGTCCCGACGCCCGACTCTGCCCCGGCCGGAACCGGTGTTGCGTCGTGCTCACGGCCGGCGCCCAGTAGGGTCTTGGGACGTCACCCCGGCCTGGTGTCAGCGGGCCTACCTCCCCCAGCGAGACAGCAATTCCTCGGCGCCCGTACACATCTCGTCTATGACGTCGGCCACCGTTGCGTCGTCGCGGATCATCCCCACGCCCTGGCCGGCATCCACGGGTGCGATCCGGCAGTCGCCGGCGGCGATCGCGGCGGCCAGCTCGTCACAAGCCCCAGCGTCCAGCGCCTCCTCGTGACCCGTCCAGTGCTCGACGAACTCGTTGGTTAACACCCGCGACGGGAACCGCGCCGGCCACGGCAACCCCTTGGCGACGTCGAACACCCGGGTGACGGCGGTGTCGGTTTCGGTGGCCGTGACCAGGGCCCGACGGCCGGTGTCGCCGGTCAGCGCTTCCGGACACGCCGACAATCGGGTGCCCACCCACGCCCCGCTGGCGCCGGCGGCCAGCACCGCGGCCAGGCTGCGCGCCGAGGCGACCCCGCCGCCGGCCAGCACCGGCACCGAAACGGCGTCCAATACGGCGTCCAACAGCGGTAGCAGCCCCAGCTTGTCCTCGCCATGCCCGCCGCCCTCGGAACCGCGCGCGACCAGGATGTCCACGCCGGCGTCGACGGCACGGCGAGCCCCGGTGCTGTCGTAAACCTGTGTGACCGTGGGGATTCCGGCATCATGCGCCTTGGCGACCCACGACCACTCGGTGCCGAAGCTGACCGACAACAGGGCGGGCCGCGCGGCCAGCGCGTCCTCGAGCAGTCCGGACTCGTTGCGCATCACCCAATCGACCATGCCGATACCGAACCGCCCGTCGACGTGCTGCAGCTGCTCGGCAAGTAACTCCCTGGTCGCGACGCTGCCCATGCCGACCATGCCGAGGCCGCCGGCCGCCGTGACCGCCGCGGCCAGGCGGCCGCCGGCGACCCCGCCCATCGGGGCGTTGACGATGGGGACCCGCAGACCGAAGTTCGTGGACCAGGGCGTCGACAACATCGGTGGCTAGTGCGCGGAGGGGATGGTCTTCAGCACGGTCAGCAGGACCACGGAATCCTCGACCGCGTGCAGGGCGTGCCGTGCGGCGGGAATCGCGACGTATTCCCCGGCCTTGCCGTCCCAGGCGTCGCCGCTGGTGGTCAGGCGGACGTGGCCCTGCAAGACCTGCAGCGTCGCCTCGCCGGGGCTGTCGTGTTCGGACAGGTCGTGACCGGCCAGCAGCGCCAGCACCGTCTGGCGGAGCTCGTGGGTGTGCCCGCCGTGAATGGTGTGGGCGGCACGTCCGCTGTGCGATTGCTTGGCCTCGGCGAGCTTTTCGGACGAGAGGTCGGTCAGCGAGATGGAATCCATAGTGGGTCCTTCGAAGTTGCAAGGCCCGCACGGGCCCTGAGGGTGGCTGTTAACCGCTCAGTAGCAGTATCCCCGCCACGATGAGGCCGATGACTTTGACCGTCTCCAGCGCGACGTAGGCGTAGTGCGCGCGAGAGCGCGGTCCATCCGACCCCGCGAGCACCTTGTCGGCACGACGGGTCAGCGCGGGACGCACCGCGATCAGTTGGATGGCCAGTGCGGCCACGACGACGGCGATCGCCACCGCGACGCCGACCCGAGTCGGACCGGAAATCACGATGGCCCCGATGACGAGGGCGAAAGCCACCTCGACGGTGTTGAGCGCGCGAAAGACCAGCCGCCCGATGCCGAGCCCGATCTGCAACGTCACATTGGGCGCCCGGAACTTCAGTGGGGCTTCCAGGAAGGAGATGGCCAGCACCATGCCGAGCCAGATGAAGGCCAGCGCAACGGCAATCGCTGTGCCGGTGCTCATTTGGCCGCCGGTGTCAGGTGGGCCAGGCACAGGTCCGGCTCGACGAACGGGTCGAGCCGGTCCACCGAGACCGGCGCTCCCCACGTCTCCATGGCTCCTTGCATGAGGCCCAGGTGCACCGGACAGACGACGCTCGAGGAGTTTTCGGCCAGTTCCAGAAAGGGGCAGTGCCGCAAGCCGACCTGTTGCTTTCCGTTGCTGACGCGGCGTTCGGGGGCAAAGCCAAGTTCGTCGAGCACGTCGATCAGGCGGGCGATGGCCTCTTCGGCGCCGTCGGGGTCCTCGGATAGCGGGCGCAATTCGGCGTCTATCTTCCGCCCCCAGGCGCGGCCCGCGGCCAGGGCTTTGGGCCCGGGGTCGCGCTCCGCCGCGAAGCCCATGGCCAGGACCTCGGCCAGCAGCCGGTAGTGCCGCGTTCCGCCGCGATCCATCTGCCGGACCGCGCGGAACATCAGGGGTGGACGGCCCGGGCCCTTCCGGTCCAGCTCGACATGCTCCACCTGGCCGTCAGCGACCAGGCCGTCGAGGTGGAAGCGGACGGTGTTGGGATGCACACCCAGCACGTCGGCGATTCCGGCGATGCTCATCGGATCCGGCGCTGCCCGCAGCAGCCGCATCACGGCGCGCCGCCGGCCGGCCGATTCCCCGGTCGACGAGGCCTGGGCCTTCTGGGAATTCTCGGATTTCACAGGGCCCCTCCCGCTCCTTGTCCGTCATGCCCCCTCTGACGGGGTGGCACTCGGATGGCCCGCCACCTGAGGTGTGTCGACACCGAGCGGACCGACCTTGCCCGCCCCACCCGGGGATCCCAAAGGGGCGTCGCGACCGGGGAGCGCTTCGGCGAAGAACGCCTCATTGTCGGCCAGGTAGGGCTTGAGATCCTCAGGCAGGTCATCTTCGTAGTAAATCGCTTCCACCGGACAAACCGGTTCACACGCGCCACAGTCGACGCATTCGTCGGGATGAATGTAGAGCGCCCGGCCGCCTTCGTAAATGCAATCCACCGGGCATTCGTCGACGCAAGCGCGGTCCATCACATCGATGCATGGCTTCCCGATCACGTAGGTCATGCGCCAGAGTTTACACAACAACACTTGTAAAAAATAGAGCGAAGTCCGGAGAACCCATGCCCGCCAACGAACTTGACGTCCGCCAACTGCGCAAACCGGACAAGCACCCGACCATCTTCGCGACCTAATCCGCGCTGAAAAGTCGGCGAATCGTTGGCTCTGGTCAACACCCCGCGACCCCAAGCACCTGCACGACGAATTCGAAGCCGACTAACTACGACTGGGAACATCTCGACAATCGCTGCGACGCTTTGACCTTCGCCTTTGCCCCGTCGCCGACTTTGGGCCCGTTCCGCAATCTGTGCGTGACGGTTTAGTTACGCCTCCTGGCAAAACTTGGCTGCGGCAGTCGCGGGGAGAACAAAAGGAGCTTGCCGGTTATGGGTGCAACCCCACCGTTGTTGACGGAGTCCGACCTCGACGCGTTGGCGTCGGATTTTCTGCAGTCGCACTACCTCGGATCCATCTACGCCGATTGGTCACCGGATCGACGGCTCGACACCTTCCTACGACGGCGCGGTCTTGCCCGGGTGGCCAACGACGGCGACCTGTCCCACAACGTCTTGGAACGCATCATGGCCCGCGGCCGCACCGGCGCGGCGTTGATCGGGCCGTTTGTTCCGTAGCACCTGGTAGGCGATCGGATGACCAAAGATTTTCAAAAAACCGGCATGTCTCGCGGCGAAAATACCGGCCATGGCATTGGTACGGACGTACGATTGTGCCCTAGCGCTGAACGCGCCGCCGGGCCGGATGAGTCATTGAGGCTAGCGGGGAGGGGACGATGAATTCACCGAAATGGACGGTTCATTGGCCGCAGCGCAGGCCGACGGCCACGATCTACCAGTTGACCGATCGGCTCCACAAAGGGCACATGGCTCGCGTGCCCGCGCACCAGATCACGGCGACGGTAGCGGCTTGGCTCGCCGACCTGGGTGCTGCCGATAGCCCGCTGGTCGACGAACTCGAGCGCGCCGTGTGTGGCGGGGACTGGGCCGCGGCGCACGCGCTGGGCGAGTGCTTGTCCATCGAGATCGCGGTGGCCGACTAACGAAGTCGTCGTCCAGCAAAGCGTCGTTCTTAATCGACATTATTGCTGGTTTTCATCAACAGTTTTGTTGACGTATATCGAAGTGCCCAACAGTAACGGGCGTGTCCGACCTCCCGACACAAACAAAGTATCTGCAGGCCTCGCGGGGCCGGCGCGCGTCGCACTACTCCGGTGACGACCGCGAGCAGGCGATACTCGCCACCGCCGAGCGGTTGTTGCAGGAAAGGCCGCTGGGCGACTTTTCCGTCGACGACCTAGCAAAAGGCGCCGGGATATCGCGGCCAACTTTCTACTTCTATTTCCGGTCGAAGAACGCGGTCCTGCTGTCGTTGCTCGACCAGATGAACAGCAAGGCGCAGGCGGCGCTGGGCGCGCTCGACGTCGTGTCTTCCGGTAACCCCGAGGCGATCTGGCGTGCGCGCATCGAATCGTTCTTCGAGGTGTCCGGATCACACCCGGCGGTCGCCGTCGCGGGTGCGGCGGCCAAAGCGACCAATCCCGAGGTGCGGCAGCTGTGGTCCGCCTTGATGAGCAAGTGGATCTCCTACACCACCATCGCCATCAAGGCCGAGCGCGGGCGCGGCGCCGCCCCCAACACCATTCCGGCCGCGGAGCTGTCCGTGGCGCTCAACATGCTGAGCGAGCGAATGATGGCCGCGACGTTCACCGCCGACGATCAGGCGATCCCCGAAGACCGGGCGATCGACACGCTGCTGCACATCTGGCTGGCCAGCATTTATCAGCGTTGAGCGAGCGCCCGCGCCGCGCGGCCCAGGCTCGCATCGATCAGCTTCTGGGCGGCACCGATGTAGGCGGATGACGGCTCTTTGCCCACCAGCTCGGCGATCGCTCGCCGTTCCCCCAAAACTTCTGCGGCAGCCAGGTTTTCGGCCATCCGCTGCGCGTGCACGGTCAACCCTCCAAGCAGCTCGCCACTTTCCGATCCCGCGACGACGGTGCGGCGGGCCAGCGTGCGCAGCGTATCCCATTCGGCGTGCCACGCCCCGTCTGGCCGCTCGTCGTTGGCCAGCGCCGCCGCGGTGTGCAGCGTCGCGGCCAACTGCGGCGCCACGATGGCGGCCCGGCGGATCAGGATGGACAGCACCGGGTTTCGCTTGCGTGGCATGGACGAGGAGCCGCCGCGGCCGGCGGCGGCCGGCTCGTCGAGTTCGGCGATCTCCGGGCGCGCCAGGGTGACGATGTCGGAGGCGATGCGGCCCCAGGCGTCGGTGCAGCCGACGAAGGCGTCGGCGGCAGCGGTGACGGGCGCGCGGGCGGTATGCCACGCGGGCCGGTCGCGCAGGCCCAATGTGGTTGCGGCGTTCTGCACGAGCCGCAGCGCGACCCTGGCTGCGTCGGTCGCGTCGGTTAGCAACGCCGCCAGCTCCGTGGCGCCGGCCAATGTGCCGGCGGCGCCGCCGATTTGGATCGGCATGGTCAGCGCCGCCACTCCCTCGAACGCGTCGACGATGCCGTTCAGCCAGCCTGCGGCCTTCACGCCGAAGGTGGTGGGTGCGGCGTGCTGGGTGAGGGTGCGAGCCACCATCGGCGTGTCCCGGTGGTCGGTCGCGAGTGCGGACAGTGTGGAAATCTGTTGCCTCAGCTCGGTTGTCAGGTCATCGGCGACCCGGCGCAGGGCCAGCATCAGGCCGGTGTCCAGGACGTCCTGGCTGGTGAGACCGCGGTGAATCCAGGGCGCGATGCGCGACTCGGCCCGCTGCCGCAGCAGCTGCACCAGGGGAATGACCGGGTTGCCACCGCCCTCGGCGGCGACCGCGATCGACTCGCAGTCGTTGTGCGTGACAAGATTCCACAGCTCCGCTTCGGCGCAGTCGGCGGGCGCCAGACCGGCGGCGGCCAGCGCGTCCAGCCACGCGCACTCCACGGCGATCATCGATCCCAGCAGCGCCTCGTCAGTCATGTGCTCGCCGGCCCGATGGTCTCCGGGCCACAACATGTTGCTCATCGCGCGTCTTCTGAGTACGCCAGGAACACGGTCTCGGCCGGACCCTGCAGATGAATGTCGAAACGGTAAGCCGCGCCATCATTTTCGGCGGCGCATAGCAATGCCGGTCGGCGCTCGGGAGCGAGCGCCGCCAGCAGCGGATCGGAGTGCGGCTCGGCGCCGGGCAGGTACGCCCGGGTGAACAGCCGGTCCAGCAGTCCCCTGGCGAACACGGTCACCGCGAAGAACGGCGGCCGCCCCGCGGTCGCCGATCCGGGCGTCACGGTGGTGAACGAGTAGCGTCCGGCGGAGTCGGTCGCGCAGCGTCCCCAACCAGTGAACACTGCGGGGTCGCGGCGCAGCGAACCGGCTTGGCGCGGAACGTCTCCCGCGCTGTCGGGTTGCCAGAGTTCCACCAGCGCGTCCTCGACGGCGGCGCCGCCGCCGTCGTACACCGTGCCGTACAGCCGGATCGCCTGCGGATCCCTGGGGTTGACCATCGCGCTGTCACCGGGAAACGGCAGTCCCAGGTCGAGGAAGGGCCCGACAGTTTGCCCTGGCGTGCACGCTGATTCAGTCATGTTCACGCTCGGTCGGGGTTCGCGCGGCGCCGGCCAACACGATGTCCCACCGGTACCCGGTCGCGTATTCCGGCTCGGTGAGGTCGTGGTCGTAGCCCGCGATCAGCCGTTGGCGCGCGGCGGGATCGAGGATCGACTGAAAGATCGGGTCCAGCTCGAACATCGGATCACCCGGAAAGTACATCTGGGTGACCAGTCGCTGGGCGAAAGCGGTTCCGAAGACGGAGAAATGGATGTGCGCCGGGCGCCATGCATTGTGGTGGTTGCGCCACGGGTAGGGGCCGGGCTTGATGGTCAGAAAGCGGTAGGTGCCGTCCGGCCCGGTCAGGCAGCGGCCCGCGCCGGTGAAGTTCGGGTCGAGCGGCGCGGGATGCTGGTCGCGCTGGTGACGGTAGCGCCCGGCGGCGTTGGCTTGCCAGATCTCCACCAGCTGGCCCGCCACCGGCCGGCCCGATTCGTTGACAACGCGCCCTGTCACGACGACGCGCTCCCCGATCGGCTCGCCCGCATTACCGGCCGTCAGGTCGGCATCAAGCGGCTCGACGTCCTGGTGCCCGAAGCACGGCGCCCATCGTTCGACGCCCTCGGGGTCGACGACGACCAGTGGCTGCTTTGGATGGCGCAGGACGGTGCTGCGGTACGGCGGATAGTCGAGCCGCGGCCGCTCACGTTGCCCGACTCCCCCGGCGGCGCCCTGGTATTGCGCTGCGATGCTGGCGATCTCCGCCGTGATGTCACCCTGAGTAGCGACACGCTCGGCGTCCATGTGCCGTGAGGCTACTCTCGGTGGCCCACCGAATCCCGCAAGCGGGCCATGTTTTCGGGCTAGAGGGAGCGCACCAGCGCCGCGCGCCCCTTGGTGCGCATCTTGTAGGTTGCCGAGCCACGGTATTGCTCCATCCGCGCGGCCATCTTGTTGCCCAGCTCTTCGAGCTCCTCGTCGGTGATCTTCACCTCCGGCGGGGCCGGAATCATGTCGCGTTCCTCTTCGTCGGCGTGGGCTTCCAGCACCGTCTTGAACGAGTTCCACTCGTCCTCATAGCCGGGCGAGCTCTGCGGGGTCCTCAACAGCACCGAAAGCTGGTCGACCACCTGGCGGTGCTCGGCGTGGGCGACCGCGATCAGCTTGCTGGCATCTTTGAGCGCCGGATAGTACAGGTCGTCCTCGATGCGGAAGTGGATGTCGAGCTCGATCAGCAGGTCGTCGAAAAGCGCATGCCGCTCTTCGGAATTCACCGGTGCATCGCTGATCTTGCGGCCCAGGCCCTTGATCACGATGTGGTGTTCCTTGAGCACGTCGTAGGCGTTCAATTGGCTCCTCCTTTTGCAATTCCAGCCGCGCCGCCGGGGATGTGCTGCCGCTCGCCACGGACTTCGACCACTCCGTCGACCAACCGGGCCTCGTAGCACGGCAGCGGCGCTGCAGCCGGGCCGCGCACAACTTCTCCGGATTCGGCGGCGAACCATGAACCGTGCCATGGGCACACCAGCCGGCCCCGGTCCATCCAGCCGTCGGCCATCGGCGCGGCGAGGTGCGGGCAGAATTCCCCGTAGGCCGCGACCTCACCGGGCTTGGTCTGGCAGACCACCAGGCCCACTCCCTCCACCTCGACGCGTACCGGCTTGCCGTTCAACGAACTTGCGGGCAGCACCGGCGTCCAGGTGGAGGTGCGCAGGCGCGGACCCGATTGGTCAATGCCAATCCCGGATTCGAAGACCAGCGCGCCGCCGAGGTAGCTGCCGGCGACCGTGATCCCGTAGCCGAGAGCGGTCAGCAGGATGCCCCGCCCGTGGCGCCCCTTACTCCGGTCCCACCAGGACTGCATGTACAGCGCGGTGGCGGCCACGTTCACCAGGCCGTGCACCGCGCCGATCCGGCGGTCCTCCTCGTGGGTGTGCTGCCAGTCGGTGACGCCCGTGACCGCCGAGCCGAGGCTCGCCAAAATGCCCACCCCGAGCGAGCGGGACGCGAATCGCGAGGCGTCGACGACCTCGGAGGCCGGCTGACCCGGCAGGAGGCTGAGCGCGTCGAGCGCCACCGTCGTCCCGAGGGCGCCACTGGTCAGGGATGCCAGCGGCGGGTGCACCGGGTGACCTAGCCACACGCCGTTGAGCGCGTTGGCGACGGTGTTGCGGGCGCCCCCGAGCCCGTTGAAGGCGAAGCTGAGCAGGTGTTCGAACCGATAACTCGGCCGATCAATCCACTCCTGGCGCCCGATAACGGCCAGAACCTTTGATCCGACCTGCTGCAATCGACCCCCTCGTGGCCGACCCACCATGGCACCTGTTCCTTCCTCAGATCAGTGGAAAACGTTGATTAAATACCGTAAAACCGACTGTTTACCCCGCGTTTACTCCGCGCTCACGGTCACTGCGCGGCTGCCGTGACTCACCGTAGCCGCAGGCTTTTGCCTTTTAACTGCGTGCGACCTGTGAATTAGCACCAAGCATTCTTGTAGAAGCCTTGCGATGCGGCTGGCCAGGTGATTGACCGGCGCTGCGGAGTACGGGATTCTACTGAGCGGAGCATATTTCTGTAAGACAGAGATGACAGGTAGACATGACGGACCTTCGCGGCGAATTGGTCGAGGTTTTCGAGAACGTGCGCCAGGGGATGATCCCCGCGCACATCTACAACGACCGGGAACTGTTCGCGTTGGAGAAGCAACGGCTGTTCAGCCGGGCGTGGACGTTCGTGGGGCACGAGTCCGAGATCGGCCAGGACGGCGACTACGTGGTGCGACGCGTGCTCGACGACTCGTTCATCCTCACCCGCGACTCGCAGGGCATCGTGCGGGCGCTGTTCAATATGTGTCTGCATCGCGGAATGCAGGTGTGTCGCGCGGAGATGGGAAACGCCTCCAATTTCCGATGCCCGTACCACGGCTGGACCTACCGCAACGACGGCCGACTCACCGGGTTGCCGTTTCACCGCGAGGCCTACGGCGGCGATGAGGGGTTCGCCAAGGACCAAACCCTTTTGCCGGCACCGAATTTCGCGAGCTATAACGGTCTGTTGTTCATCAGTATGGATCGAGATGCCGAACCGCTGGAAGATTTCCTCGGCGACTTCAAGTTTTACCTGGACTACTACACCAAGCAGAGCGCCGGCGGTGTCCAGGTGCGGGGCCCGCAGCGCTGGCGGATCAAGGCGAACTGGAAGATCGGCGCGGAGAATTTCGCCGGGGACATGTACCACACCCCGCACACCCATGCGTCAATCGTCGACATCGGGCTCTTTCGCGAGCCGAAGGCGCAGAAGCGCAAGGACGGCGCCACCTATTGGGCACACCGCGGCGGTGGAACCACCTACAAACTTCCGCCGGGCGATTTCGACGAGCGGATGCGCTACGTCGGCTACCCCGACGACATGATCGGCCGGATCAAAGACTCCTGGACGCCGCAACAGCAGCAGGTGGTCGGCGAGGACGGATTCATGATCTCTGCCGCGACATGCTTTCCGAATCTCAGCTTCGTGCACAACTGGCCCAAGGTGCGCGACGGTCACCACGACGAAGTGCTGCCGTTCATCTCCATTCGGCTGTGGCAACCGATCAGCGAGAACGAAACCGAAGTGTGCTCGTGGTTCGCGGTGGACTCCGCCGCTCCCGCGCAGTACAAACAAGACTCGTACAAGGCGTATTTGATGTGCTTCGGGTCGACCGGCATGTTCGAGCAAGACGACGTGGAGAACTGGGTGTCGCTGACCACCACCGCGGGCGGTTCGATGGCGCGACGGCTGCTGCTGAACAGCCGGATGGGCCTGCTCGCCGACGACCGTCCCGTCATCGAGGCGCTGCCGCCCAGTGCTTTCCACGGGCCCGGACGCGCCCAAGTCGGCTACAACGAGCACAACCAGCGAGCCTTGCTGAACATGTGGGCCGACTACCTGCAGCGGGTGCCCGCATGAGAAAACCATTGTCGTTCAGCGACATTCGGCACCTCGAGGCACACCAGTTCCTGGTTGACGAGGCGTACCTGCTGGACGCTCAGCAGTATGAGGCGTGGCTGGACACGCTGACCGACGACATCCGCTACGCCATGCCGGTGCGCGTCACGACCGCCCGCGGCGCCGGATTCGATACCTCACCGGGCATGGACCATTTCGACGAGGACAAATACTCGCTGTCCCAGCGGGTCGCGCGGATGGGCACCGAGCACGTGTGGGCCGAAGACCCGCCGTCGCGCCTGCGTCATTTCATCACCAACGTGCGCACGTTCACCGGCGACGACGACGCGCACCTGGTGGTCGAATCGGCCGAACTGCTGTTCCGTAGCCGGGGCGACGTCAACGACAGCGCCCTGATGTCGTGCGGGCGCGAGGACGTGTTGCGCTGGTGCGATGATCGCTGGAAGCTGGCCCGCCGCAACATCATCGCCGACGAGTCAGTGCTACGGATGCAGAACCTGGCGGTGTTTCTATGAACGACGAACTGCGGCGACTGCTCGACGGCGCGGTCGGCGAACCGATAAGCGTCGCAAACGAATTCACCGAGGTCGTGGTGCGCCGGGTCGACACCCGCAACGGATCGCGCCTGCTGATCAGTGCGCCGAGGTCCGGGCAGTGGATCACCCTGGACGCGCTCGAGGTCGAGGCATTGACCTGGCAGAACCCACGTACGCTGGCCGCCATGGTCGGCAACTCCCACGCGCCTCTGCTGCCCGACGAGACCGAACCTCAACCATGACCGGGTGGCTGGTGGGCAAGCGCGCGCTGGTGGTCGGCGCCGGTTCCGGGATCGGCCGTGCCGTGGTGGGGGCCTTCGGCGCGGAGGGCGCGAACATCGCTGTGCTGGAACGTGATCCACACAAGTGCGATGCGTTGCGGCAAGAGCTTGCTCAGGTGCCCGTGATCGAGGGCGACGCCACCACCCGCGAGGCCAACGTCCGCGCCGTCGCCGCGGCGGTAGACGCCTTCGGTGGATTGGACACCCTGGTCAACTGCGTCGGGGTCTTCGACTTCTACCGGGGTGTGGGCGACATCGACGCCGACGCGCTCCCCGACGCGTTCGACGAGATGTTTCGCACCAACGTGCTCAGTCATCTGCAGTCGGTCAAGGCCGCGATCCCGGCCCTGCGAAGCGTGACCGGTTCATCGATCGTGCTGACCGAGTCCGCGTCGTCGTTCTATCCCGGACGCGGGGGCGTGCTCTACGTGTCCTCGAAATTCGCGGTGCGCGGCCTGGTGTCGGCGTTGGCGCACGAATTGGCGCCTGACATCCGGGTCAACGGCGTGGCCCCCGGCGGCACGCTCAACACCGACCTGCGCGGCCTGTCCAGCCTGGGGCTCGACGAGACCCGCCTGGACGACAACCCGGACCGGGCGCGCGATGTTGCCGCGCGCACTCCCCTGCACGTCGCGCTCACGGGCGAGGACCACGCGTGGAGTTATGTGTTCCTGGCCTCCCAGCGGTCTCGCGGCATCACCGGCGAAACCGTGCGGCCCGACGGCGGATTCGGGTTGGGCGCACCCCGATGACGGATTTGGATCAGCAGCGCGCTCTGGTGGCGCAGGGTTGCCGCGTCGCGGCGGCCCGCGGCCTGGTCGACGGCACCCTCGGCCACCTGAGCCTGCGCGTCGACGACGAGCGTCTGCTGGTCCGCTGCCGAAGCGACGACGACACCGGGGTGGCGTTCACCCGGCCCAGTGACATCCGGCTGATCGCCTTCGACGGATCCGCCGGTGCCCCAGGGGAACTCGACGGGTATCGCGTGCCCAACGAACTGCCGATCCATGTCGAGACGATGCGGGCCGATCCCCGCCATGTCGCCGTCGCGCACCTGCATCCACCGGACGTGGTCGCAGCCGACCTGGCCGGCATCGCGATCCGGCCGATCTACGGCGCCTACGACATTCCCGGCGCCTTGCTGGCGCGCGGCGGTGTGCCCGTCTACGAACGCGCTGTGCTGATCCGCAATTCGCGGCTGGGCAAGGAAATGGCGGCGGCGATGCGCGGCCGGCCGGTGGTGATCTGCCGCGGCCACGGCATCACCAGCGCCGCCACCACCGTGCCGCAGGCGGTGTTGCAGGCGATCAGCCTCGACGCGCTGGCACGGATGTCGTTGCGGGTGGTCGCGGCCGGCGGCACGCTGCGTGACATCGACGACGCGGACTGGGATGACCTGCCGGACTTGGGATCTGCGTTCACCGCCGAGGCGGCCTGGCGCCACGAGGTGGCTCGGCTTGGCGGTGGCTAACCGAGCTGATCGCCGATCTCTTTGGCGGCCGCGACAAGTGCGGCGGCTACTGCGGGATACCGGGAGGGCTCCAACCGGTTTTGCGGCGCCGCGGCGTTGAGCGCGAGCCGCACCCCGGGCGCGCGCGTCGGGATCGGCACGGCGACCGAGGCGACGCCTTCCTCACTCTCTTCGGAGTTGGTGGCGTAGCCGCGCTCGCGGATGCCGGCGAGCTCGGCTTCCAGCTCGGTGCGGCTGCCGATCGAGTGCGAGGTGATGCGCTTCAGCCGCTCGCGCGGCAGCAGCGCACGAAGTTCCGGTTGCGGCAACTGGGCCAGCATGACCTTGCCCGTCGACGTGCAATGGGCCGGCATGGCGCGGCCCAGCCGCGACGCGACCCGCACGGCGGCCGGCCCCTCGACGGCGGCGACGAAGCGGACGGTGGCCCCGTCCAGCATGCCGACGTGCACCGTTTCGCGCAGTTGTTCACTCAGGCCGCGCATGACGGGCGCCGCGGACCGCGCGATGTCGATGCGGCCGAAGATCGCGAACGCCACCCCGGTCAACGACGGACCGGGCAGGTACGCCTTGGACACCGGATCCTGCCGGACGAACCCGCGGTAGGCCAGCATCGCCAGCAACCGATGCGCGGTCGACGACGCCACACCGAGATAGCGCGTCGCCTCGCTCAACCGGATCTGGGGCTGCTCACCCAACAGCAGCAACAGCTTGAGCGCGTTGTCGACCGACTCGATCGGATACTGCGGCGCAAGCGAGTCGGCGCCGGGCGCCGTCCCGGCGTCCTCGGCGTCCGGCTCACGCTTGTGGGGCATGGGTCCACGGTAACCAGTAATGGGCGCGGCTTCGGTTATTCTCGGCATCGTGGGCGGGGCTATTCACGCTGGATACCACCGTTACGTTGCCATCGGAGACAGCCAGACCGAGGGCCTGTGGGACGGCGACGACACCGTCGGCCTGCTCGGTTTCGCCGACCGGCTCGCGGTGATGGTCGATTCGCTCTATCCCGGCCTGCAATACGCCAACCTCGCGATCCGCGGCAAGCGGATCAGCCACGTGCTCACCGAGCAGCTTCCGCAGGCTCTGGCGATGCAGCCCGATCTGATCACCGTCTGTGCGGGGATGAACGACGTCATCCAGCCCGGACGATCCTTCACCCCCGCCCTGGCCGACCTCGAGCAGATCTACGCCGCGCTGGCCGAATCGGGTGCGACGGTGGTGACGACGACCTTTCCGAACGTCGCCCAGTTCCTCCCCCTCGGACGGCTGGTGGCGGGCCGGCTCACCCGCATCAACGGGGTCATCAGCGCGGCCGCCCATCGCTACGGCTTCCGGCTGGTCGACCTGTACAACGCGCCCTCGATGCGCGAGCTGGACACCTGGGCCATCGACCGGGTGCACGCGTCGACCAAGGGCCACATGCTGTTCGCCGCGGCGGCCGCCGAGGCGCTCGATTTGCCTGACACCAACCATGATTGGGCACTCGGCGGCCTCAATCCCACTCAGCGTTCCTTCGCGGCCGGCACGTACGAGCAGTTGCGCTGGACGCGGGACAGCTTCTTCCCGTGGATCTGGCGGCGCCTGCGCGGCCTGTCTTCGTACGACGGGCTCGAACCCAAACGTCCGCGGCTGCAGGGCCTAAGCATTCCGAGCGAACTCAAGCGCACACCTTAAGTCACGGATCCGCGGCCGGTCAGGCATCCTTGACGCATGAATCTGGAGCCCCTGCTGCACTCGATTCCGCCGATCACGGTCTACCTGGTGGTCGGCGGTGTGGTCGGGATCGAGAGCCTGGGCATCCCCCTGCCGGGGGAGATCGTGCTGGTCACGGCCGCACTGATGTCGTCGCACCACGACCTGGCCGTCAATCCGCTCGGGGTCGGCATCGCCGCCGTGATCGGCGCGGTGATCGGCGATTCGATCGGCTACGCGATCGGACGCCGATTCGGCATGCCGCTTTTCGACCGGCTCGGCCGGCGGTTTCCGAAACACTTCGGTCCCGGCCACGTCATGCTCGCCGAAAAACTGTTCAACCGCTGGGGTGTTCGCGCCGTCTTTCTCGGCAGGTTCATCGCGCTGCTGAGGATTTTGGCCGGCCCGCTGGCGGGCGCGCTGAAGATGCACTATCCCCGGTTCCTGGCGGCCAATGTGTCGGGCGCCATCTGCTGGGCGGGTGGCACGACCGCGCTGGTGTACTACGCCGGAATCGCGGCCGAACGCTGGCTGGAACGGTTCTCCTGGATCGGCCTGGTAATCGCTGTCGTGGCCGGGCTGACTGCCGCGATCCTGTTGCGAGAACGCACATCCCGGATGATCGCGGAATTGGAGGCCGAGCATTACCGCAAGACCGGCGCGGACGCGTCCGACCCCGCCTGACTACACGGCCTCACCGGCGTCCGCCGCCAACGGCGGCCGGTGTTCGTCGATCAAGGCGCGGGCCATCCTGCGGGCGCGCAGCGCGGCGTCCAAATCCCCGACTGCGGCCAGGATGATCGCGCCCTTCATCAGGATGTGCCAGGACGAGGCGAACTCCTCGACGTCGGTCAAGCCGGCCGCAACGGCGCGGCGCCGCACGATGTCGCGGACGTGGTCGATGTGGCCGATGCAGGCCTGGCCGGCCGGGTGATCCGACCCGAGCTCGAGTAGCACGTTGATGAACGAGCAGCCCTCGTAGCCGTCGCGGAGCTGGAACCAGTCGTGCATGACGTCGAAGATCGCCAGCAATTGCTCCTCGGGGGTGTTGCCCCGCTGGCGTGACTGTTCCTCGATCAAACCGCGGGTCCAGACCTCCTCGCGACGCTGCAGCACGGCAAGCACCAGGTCATTCTTGGTCGCGAAATGGCGGTACAGCGTTGCCCTGGCGACACCGGCCCGTACGATCACCTCGTCGGTGCCTACCGCGCGGATGCCACGCCTGCTGAACAGCTCATATGCCGCGGTTAGGACGCGTTCGCGAGGCGACGGGGTGGGTGCTCCGACATCGGGTGTTGTCATACAGGACTTAAAGTACTCTTAGGCCCCCGCCGGTAGACAGACCGACCTGTCTCGTTATAGAAAAGAGATTCACGTAGACGAACAGTCTGTCTTCAGACATTAGGACGGGCATCCATCGAGGCGTCGAGGCGCCAGTCGATCAGGGGGTCCCCCACCATGAATTCCGTCATTGAAGCGATGCCCACCAGTCATTTGACGCTGAGCACAAAACTCGTTTACGAACTCGGCGACCCCAACTCCACGCTGCGCGCGACCGCAGATCGCAGCGGTCCGTCGGTGGTGATCTATGCCGGGGGCGAGATCGATGCCTGCAACGAGGACACCTGGCGCCACCTGGTGTCCGAGGCGGCCAGCGGCGTCACCGCGCCAGGCCCTTTCATCGTTGACGTCACCGGGCTCGACTTCATGGGCTGCTGCGCTTTCGAGGCGCTGGCCGAAGCGGCCAAGAGCTGCCGGAAACGCGGCATCGACCTACGCCTGGTGAGCTGCGCACCGATTGTCACGCGCATTGTCGACGCTTGCGGTCTCAGCAGCGTGCTGCCGATCTACCCAACCGTCGACTCCGCGCTCTCGGCGGCCGCCCGCTGGTAGCTACGTCGGGCCGTAATCGGCTCATGGGCGACCATCCCACCTTTGGTGCCGAGGAAGAATTCCTCCTCGTCGACGCGGAAACCGGCGAGCCCGCACCGCATAACGCCGCGGTCGCCGCGGAGGCCGAGCGGCGAGGCGTCAAGCTGCAGCTCGAGCTGAGCAGTTGCCAGGTGGAGACCACGTCGCAAGTGGCTTCGACCAGCGCCGAACTCGTTGAGGAGCTGGGCCGGCTGCGGCGTGCCGCGGCGCAGGCCGCCGAGGCCGCCGGCGTTAGGCTGCTGGCCTGCGGGCTCCCGCCGACCACGCCGCACGAGTTTCCCGTCACCGACACCGCGCGCTACCGCAAGATCGGCGAAGAGTACGGAATGATCGCGCACGAGCAGGGCATCTGCGGGTGCCACGTACACGTGCAGGTGCCCGACCGTGCCTCGGCCATTCACGTCAGCAATTGGCTGCGGCCGTGGCTGCCGTCTTTGCTTGCACTGTCGGCGAATTCGCGGGTGTACCGCAACGCGGACAGCGGCCACGCGAGCTGGCGCAGCGTGCTGTGGCGGCGCTGGCCCGCCGCGGGAGCGCCACCATTTTTCTCCTCGCCCGACGAGTACGACGACACGGTGCGGATGTTGGTCGAGACCGGGGTGATCCTGGATAAGGACATGATTTATTGGGACGTACGCCCTTCGGCAGATTTCCCGACGGTGGAGGTCCGGGTGGCCGACGTGCCCGCGACCGTCGCCGAGACCGTGCTGCTTGCCACACTGGTCAGGGCGGCGGTGATGACCGCCCTGGACTCACCCGGCGACGCCCGGCGACTCCCGCCCGGGGCGCTACGCGCGGCGTACTGGAAGGCCGCACACGACGGATTGTCCGGTCACGCATTGGATTTGATCCACGGCCGCGGGGCGGTGCCGGCCGGTGAGCAATTGGGAGTGCTGGTGCAGCGAGTGCGCCCCGCGTTGGAGTCACTGGGCGAATATGAGCGAGTCATCGGAGAACTCGATCGCGTCAAATCCGGCGGTAACGGGGCGATGCGCCAACTGCGGGCGTGGCGCAAACGCGGCGAGGTGCGCGACGTCATCGCCGAAGCCGCCACGGCCACGCTGAGTTGAGGCGTGCCTCCGCGGGTCAATCCCGTTGCCGCACTTGGACCTCGTCAGGCCACGGTGAGCAGGCGATACAGGCCGATCAGGCCCACGACCACGATGACGGCGCGCAGCGCGTTGCCCGACAACCGGCGTCCATAACGCGCCCCGAGCAGGCCGCCGATCAGTGAGCCCGCCGCGATCAGCCCGGCGGCCGGCCAGCTGATGCGGTCGAATGCCACCGACGTATAGGCAAGGGCGGCAACCAGATTCACCACCAGGGCCAACAGGTTCTTGGCCGCGTTCATCCGCTGTACCGATTCTGGCAGCAGGGCACCCATCAGGCCGACCAGCAGGATGCCTTGCGCGGCGGTGAAGTAACCGCCGTAGACGCCGACGGCGAATGTGCCGAGCACCAGCGTCGCCATCCGACGTGTGCTGACGTGCTCGGGCGAGCGTCCCGACTCTCCCCCGCAAGCGGGTGGGGGTCCCTCCCCCGCGGGGGGGCGGGCCCCCACGGCGCGGCGGGCCGTCCACGCCTGGAGCCGCGGCCCGATGACCACCAGCACCAGCGCCAGCACCAGCAATACCGGCACGATCTCGGCGAACACCTTCTCGGGCAGATGCAGCAACAGATAGGCGCCGAGCACCGCGCCGACCAGCGATGCCGGGAGCTGCCATCGCAGCCGATCCCACTGACCACGTAGCTCGGCGCGATAGCCCCAGGTGCCCGAGACGCTGCCGGCGACCAGGCCCGTCGCGTTCGACATGGTGGCCGTCACCGGCGGATAGCCGAGCGCGACCAGTGTGGGGAAGGTGATCAGGGTGCCGGACCCGACCAGCGCGTTGATCGCGCCAGCACCCAGCCCGGCCAGGCATATGAGGAACATCTGAAGTGGCGACACCGAAGAAAAACCTTAACCCGCCGCCGATTTCGGCGCGAGGCGACTACCGGTCCCTGGCGCTCAGGGGTCAGGCTGGCGGAGCTTCGGCGCCGCGTTCGACACCGGTACGCAGCTTGACCGAGGCCGAATACGCTAGGGTCCGAAAGTGCAGGACCGGATCGTCGGAGGGTTCGATCCCATCGGTCACGCGCATCGGGTCGAACACCACGATGTCCCCGCCGTGCTCACGCTCGGTCTCCAGACCGGTGATCGCCAGCGAGCCGACGGTGACGATCTGCGTGCTCTGCCAGGCCGCCGACGGGTCCACCGTCGAATCGGCGGGCCCGGCGATCTGCACCCGGAAGTCGAACCGCACCGGCCCGCCGTCCAGACGGGACTTCAGCTCCTCGGTGAGGAAGTCCGGATCCTTGTCATGGGCATCGGACCCCGACAGGTATTCCTCGGATGCGTTCGGAACCAGGTGGTAGCGAACGAATCTGGCGCTCCCGTCGGCCGCGATCCAGCGGAATGCGTGCAGGCCGTGGTATTCGGTGGTGGCGTAACTGGCCGGGACCCGGCTCGCCTCGCGCAGGATGGGCAACGCGCCGAGCAGCTTCGGATGGTAGAGCAGGTGTTTGGCCATACGCAGCGGCGTCGTGAGGCCGGGCCGCATCGCCTTGAGCAGATCGATGAAGCCGTCCGGTGTGCTGGAGACGAACAGCCGGGCGGTCTGCGTCGAGACGTCGGTGGTGGAGCCGTCGGGCAGGGTGAACTTCACCGCCA
>NZ_LZMB01000073.1 GCF_001673555.1 Mycobacterium sp. 1165178.9
ACAAGCTCGCCGTTCAGGCCAAACTGCAAGTCCGCCAGCGTGAAACCGGCGTTCCGCAGGTCGAGGTCATCGACCCGCAGCCGCTGACGCTGCTACCCGAGCCCGACCCCGGGGACCTGTTCTTCGATTTCGAAGGCGACCCGCTGTGGACCACCGATGGACGCCAGTGGGGCCTGGAATATCTCTTCGGTGTACTGGAAGCCGGACCGACAGGCAAGTTTCGCCCGTTGTGGGCGCACAACCGGGCCGACGAACGCAAGGCGCTGATCGACTTCTTGGCGCTGGTGGCCAGACGCCGCAAGCGCCGCCCCAACATGCACATCTACCACTACGCGCCCTACGAGAAGACGGCGTTGTTGCGACTCGCCGGACGTTACGGAGTCGGCGAGGACGAAGTCGACGAACTGCTGCGCAGCGGTACGCTGGTCGACCTTTACCCGTTGGTGCGCAGGAGCATTCGCACCGGCGCGGAGTCATTCAGCCTCAAGGCGCTGGAGCCGCTCTATATGGGGGCTCAGCTGCGCGTTGGTGACGTGACCACGGCCACCGGGTCGATGACCTCGACCTGCGGAACGCCGGTTTCACGCTGGCGGACTTGCAGTTTGGCCTGAACGGCGAGCTTGT
>NZ_LZMB01000074.1 GCF_001673555.1 Mycobacterium sp. 1165178.9
GGCGCGGGCGGCGGGGCGAACAGCGGCGGGGCGGCCGGCGCAGGCGGCGGGGCGGCCGGCGGAGGCGGCGGGGCCGCGGGCGGAGGCGGCGCGCCGCCGTCCGGTGCCATCGGAAGGAACATGTGGTGGGTGAATCCGGCCTGGTAAGCGCCCGCACCTCCGACGTGCACGCCGCCACGCTCTCCGCTGGAGACAGATGTTCCATCCGGCAGCGTCACCGCGGTGTGGCCACCGTTCCAGCCGATGACTACGGCGTTGGGGGCGGTTCCATATTGGAAGCCGCGCGCCAGCAATGCGCCCTCTTCGTTTCCGGTGTTGAATCGACTCCCAAAAACGGGCCTATCAGCCGCTGCATTCGCAATCCACGACGCAAGTCCCGAGCAATCGGTACCGGCGGGCGAATCCCCGCCCGGAATATAAGGCGTGCCGGAGACCTGACTAATCAACGACATCAAAGTTGCAATAACGACCATGGGCAGCGAGGCTAGCAATAACAATTATCGCGAACCAAAATTTGTGGCGCACGTCATTCGCTCGGTGCCCAATGACGTGCGCCGCACGTAGAGCAAACTGATTACGCGTCGGTATATTTTCGGCAGCAAACTACCTGCGCTTCAGGGGTGTCGGCTTGTGGCTTCCCTCGGGCGATTCCCACCGATTGCCGGCTAAGCGGGGTCACGCCCTCGTTCGCTTTGCGCCGTCTCACGGTCGACGTCGGCCTGTTCCCGCTTTGCGCGGGCCTGCACGCGCTCGCTCCGTTCGTCGACCCGGTGTAGCCGCTCGCGTTCGCGTTCGGCGGCCGTGCCCTCGCGTTCGTCCGCCAGGCGCTCTCGTTCGTCTGCCACTCGCTCGCGGTCGTCCGCTATTCGCTCGCGCTGGTCGGCGACCCGGTCTCTCCTGCCGGCCTGGAATTCGCGTCGTCTCAGGTCTGCCTCGCGCTTGGCGAGGTCACCTTCACGCTCATCACGCGCGTCAGCCCGGCGTTCCCGCTCGGCGGGCGACTCGACACCGTTCTCTGCGGCCACAGCTCACCCTACCGCTGGGTGGCCGGGCATTCGAGCCACCGCGCGCCGGCCTGTCCCCTGGCGGTCAGCGTCCTTAAGTCAGAGCGGAGTCCATACCCCGTTGTTCCAGATTCCCCAGTTACCGGCGCCAGTCGGGTTCCACATCATTTGCGCCCCGGGCGCCCAGGCCGGCTGAGGTGGTTGCTGCGGAGCCCATGGCGGCGGAGGCCCCCAGGGCCCCCACCCCGCCGGGGCGGACGGCCCGCCAGGGCGTTGCCAGTCGTGGCACTGATGCCAGTCCCAGTCCGAGACGTTGCCCCAGGCTGGGTTCCACGGATCGCCCGGACACCAGTGACCGGTGGGTGGCCGAGCTGGGGCCGCCTGCGCGATGATGCCCCCGGGGAAACCCAGAGCGGACAGCGCAGCCGCGCCGCCCATCATCACGGTCATCGACCACCGCACCGCTCGCTTGAGAGTCGCCATCTCCTAAGGATTTCCCTGGACGAGGGTGCGGGCAAGTAGTAATCCGGGTTCGCGAGTGCCATGCTCACACTCCGAACTTGGCCCGCGCCTCCTCGGTGACCGGAGTGAACAGGTTGACCAGGTTTCCATCCGGATCGCGGAACAACAACGCGCGGTTTCCCCACGGCATCGTCGTCGGCGTCGTCACGACCTCGCCCACCTGCCCGCGGAGCCGCTCATAGTCGGCGTCCACGTCCTCGACGATGAACTCCAAGATGGCGCTGCGGTTCGCGGCGGCTTCGGCTGATCCGTCTCCAAACAACGGAACGGTCTTGTCGCTGCCTATCGCCAGCGTGCCGACCGGCGTCGGGATCTCGGCGAACAGCTCGTTACCCCAAATCGCCGAGACGCCGGTGACCATCTCGTAGAAACCCACGAGTTGCCCGACATCGGCCGTGATGATTCGGGTCGAGATGAACTTCATGCGGTCTCCCTCGGGGTCACACGGTGCGTGTCTGAGCCCCGAATGCTAACCGCAGCCTCCGACAACCCTGTCCGCCAATTACCTCCGCCAGCTCGGCCGACTCGAGGCGAAAGCACGAACCGCAATCAAACGACCAAGTTGTCGAGGCGTAGGAACTTTCGGGGCCGCGCCGACTCCCGATTTGGCTTCAGAGGCGCGCCCAGCCGCTATCCGATGGAGCCGGCGTTGCGCTTGTCGAAAAATTCCGTCCACGAGGCGACCTGGGGATTTTTCTTAAGCAAAGCCCTGCGCTGGCGCTCGGTCATGCCGCCCCATACACCGAACTCGACCTTATTGTCGAGCGCCTCCGCCCCGCACTCTCTCATCACCGGGCAGCGACGGCAGATGACCGTAGCCTCGCGTTGTTTGGCACCGCGCACAAAGAGTGCGTCCGGATCCGTCCCCCGACACAGCGCCTTCGAGACCCAAGCGCGGCCGTCCTCGGCTGCGGCGCCCGGCGTGTTCTTTACGAGCGCAAGATTTGTGGGCCGCGCGGCCCGTCTCTCTCCTGACAACGAGCTATTCCTTCGTCCAGGCCGGCCGGAAAATACGACCGCCTCACACCTGATACTGGGATGCGCGCCACATCGGCCCGGACGTGTGACTTGACCCATGCCTACGTTATGCGAATCGGTATCGATTGCGCAACCGGATTCTGGCACGGTCGTACCTTTTTGGGGTTGAAAGGCCGGCTAGACGTTGAAGCGGAACTCCACCACGTCGCCGTCGCAACTCGAACCAGATTCCTGATGCTTACTGCCGATCTGTCCTGACACGCTGACAGAATGCGGCTATGACGGCACCAGCAATTATCGGGCTCGGGCACTTGGACTTCACCGTGACCGACGGTGACCGAGCCATGCGATGGTGGGAGCAGGTTCTCGGTTTCAAGCTCCTCGCCGCCAACTGGGAGGGACCAGGATTTCGGGCATGGACGATGGCTCATCCCAGCGGCCTGGTTGTCACAGCTGTGATGCATGCTGAAGGCGACTCTTCGGCGTTTGACGAACACAAGGTCGGGCTAGACCACGTCGCGTTTCGTGTCGGAGACCTCGCCGACCTTGAAGTGTGGGCGACCCATCTCGACGCGCTGGGCGTCACCCACTCGGGCGTTCAAGACATTCAGGGAAATCGTGGTGGTCCGCTCATCGTCTTACGCGACCCCGACAACATTCAGATAGAACTGACCGCGGGCTGGCACCTGTCACAGGCCTAACGACATCGGTGCCAGAAAACCTTTACACGTTGAAACGGAACTCCACCACGTCGCCGTCGGCCATGACGTAGTCCTTGCCCTCCATGCGGACCTTGCCGGCCGCCTTGGCCGCCGGCATCGAGCCCGCGGCGATGAGGTCGTCGTAGGACACGATCTCGGCCTTGATGAAGCCCTTTTCAAAATCGGTGTGGATCACCCCGGCGGCCTTCGGCGCGGTGTCGCCCTGGTGAATCACCCACGCGCGCGCCTCTTTTGGGCCCGCCGTCAGATAGGTCTGCAACTTGAGGGTGTGAAAGCCGGCCCGCGCCAGCGCGTCTAGCCCACGCTCGGTTTGGCCGATGGACTCCAGCAGCTCGGCGGCCGACTCGTCGTCGAGCTCCTGCAGTTCGGCTTCGATCTTCGCGTCGAGGAACACGGCGTCGGCAGGTGCGACCATCGCGGACAGCTCGGCCTTGCGGCCATCGTCGGTCAGCACCGCCTCGTCGGCGTTGAACACGTACAGAAACGGCTTGGTGGTCATCAAGTTCAGCTCGCGCAGCAGGGACGTGTCGACACCGGCACCGAAGAGCGTCTTGCCCGAGTTCAGTACGGCCTTTGCGGCCACGGCCGCCTCGTGCACGGGCTTGCGGTCCTTATTGTTGCGGGCCTCCTTCTCCAGCCTCGGGACCGCCCTCTCCAGGGTCTGTAGGTCGGCGAGGATCAGCTCGGTCTCGATCACCTCGATGTCGGAGCCCGGATCGACCTTGCCGTCGACGTGCACGACGTCGTCGTCGGCGAAGACCCGCACGACCTGGCAGATCGCGTCGCACTCGCGGATGTTGGCCAGGAACTTGTTGCCCAGCCCGGCGCCCTCGGAGGCGCCCTTCACGATCCCGGCGATGTCGACGAACGTCACCGGCGCCGGCACGATCTTCTCGGAATCGAACATCTCCGCCAGCTTGTCCAGCCGAGGATCGGGCAGCGGGACGACGCCCTCGTTAGGCTCGATCGTCGCGAACGGATAGTTGGCCGCCACCACGTTGTTCCGGGTCAGCGCGTTGAACAAGGTCGACTTGCCGACGTTGGGCAAACCCACTATTCCCAGGCTCAGGCTCACGGGGAACCAAGTCTAGGGGTCTTGGCGGCGGCCGGCCCCGGGGACCATTGGTCGGTGCCGACGATGCACCGGGCATGGCACGCCCAGGATCCCTATGAGGTATTTACGGGCCTTTCGGCCCATTCCCGGTACGGTCTACATGTGTCAGCACAGCGGGCAAGTTCGACGGTGGAGGGTGCGCACCGTTCGATCCACCCAAATATCCCAGGCGTCCCCTGGTACGCAGCGCTGCTCATCGCCGTCACCGCGACCGCCATCGGCTACGGCATCGACGCTGGTCACAAGGAGCTGACCCACGTCTTCGCCGGCTTCTATATAGCCGGCTGCGTGGCGGCGGTTTTGGCGGTGCGTCAGGACGGCATCTTCACCACGATCATCCAGCCGCCGCTCATCCTGTTCGCCGCGGTCCCGGGCGCCTACTGGCTGTTCCACGACGCCAAGGTCGGCCGCCTCAAAGACCTGCTGATCAACTGCGGCTACCCGCTGATCGAGCGCTTCCCGCTGATGCTGGGCACCGCCGGCGCCGTGCTGACGATCGGGCTGGCTCGCTGGTATTTCGGAAACGGCTACAAGAAACACACCACCGCGAACGCCTCCGAGGACGCTGCGGGGCCCGCTGGTGTCGACGTCAAGTCCTTCTTCAACGGCATCGTCGCCAAAGCGCAGTCGGCGCTGCAGTCCGACGACGACGTGGACGACGCCGACGACACCGCCGATTCCCGCCGCGGCCGCAGATCGGGCTCTTCGCCGAGGACCCGCGGCACGGCACGCACCACCCGCTCCACCACGCGTTCGGCACGCACCCGCTCCCGGCATTCGCGGGAGCCCCTGGGCGATGCGTCCGAACAACTGGAGCGACCCGAGCGTCCACGGCGCAGCACCCGCCGCAGCGCCGCGTCGGCCCGCGACTCCGACGCCACCGAGCCGCCGCGGCGGTCGCGTCGCCGGCCCCGGCCGGACGGCGATCCCGATCCCCGTGGCCAAGCGCCCCGGGAAGCCCGTCGCGAACCGCGCACACGGCGCAATCCGTACGAGCGGCCTACCCCGCGGAACAGCCGTTTCGACGGTTTCGAGCCCTACGGCGACAGGTATGACCCGCCGAGCGGCACGAATTACGGAAGCCGCTATGAGAGCCGTGAGCCGTACCAGCCGTCCTATGAACCGAGGCGCCGGCGACCCCCCGCAAACGGCTCCGGCGGGACCCATCACCCCATCTCGCAGGTCCGCTACCGGGGCGCGGGCGCGCAAGACCCGCCGCGCGAGCCACACACCGAGCGCCGCAGCCGCTCGCGGACGCCCGGACGGCCGCCGGCCGAATCTTGGGAGTACGACGTCTAGTGATGATCGCAAGCGCGGCGTAGCCGGGCGCAACGGGTCGTCACCATCATCTGAGGCGCTGCGCGGCCTCTAGCGAACGGACCGGATCTCGCGCGGCAGCGCGAACACCAGGGTCTCCTGCGCGGTCGTGACCGGCTGCACCACGTCGAAGCCGCACTCGGCGAGCCGCGCCAGCACGCCCTCCACCAGGACCTCGGGGACCGACGCCCCCGAGGTGACGCCCACGGTGGTGACACCTTCCAGCCACGCCGGGTCGATGTCGTCGGCCCAGTCGACCAAGTGTGCGGCGGCGGCCCCGCCTCCCAGCGCCACCTCGACCAGCCGCACCGAATTCGATGAGTTGCGGGACCCGACCACGATCACCAGCTCACACTCCGGTGCCATCGCCTTGACCGCGACCTGCCGGTTCTGGGTCGCGTAGCAGATGTCGTCGCTGGGTGGATCCTGCAGCTTGGGGAAGCGTTGCCGCAGCCGCTCGACGATCTCCATGGTCTCGTCGACCGACAGCGTCGTCTGC
The DNA here is from genome assembly GCF_001673555.1 of Mycobacterium sp. 1165178.9. Taxonomy (GTDB): domain Bacteria; phylum Actinomycetota; class Actinomycetes; order Mycobacteriales; family Mycobacteriaceae; genus Mycobacterium. Next base: position 6,157 of record NZ_LZMB01000074.1, read on the forward strand.
GACAGCCACACCACTTTGTTCTCGTCGCGCACCGTCACGTTGTCCACGGCGGCGACCCCGTCGACCAGCTGCACGTGGTCGGGCGCCTCACCGGCGGTACCGACGACCTCCTCGTGGCCCTCGTGGCCGATGAGCAGGATGTCGTAGTCGTTGCGAGCGAATCGCCTGGCCTCGTTGTGCACCTTGGTCACCAGCGGGCAGGTCGCGTCGATGGTGTGCAGCTTCCGGTCGGCGGCCGCAGCGTGCACAGTGGGGGCGACACCATGCGCGGAGAAAACCACGATGGCGCCCTCGGGGACCTCGTCGGTCTCCTCGACGAACACGGCGCCGGCCTTCTCCAGGGTGGTGACGACGTGGCGGTTGTGCACGATCTCGTGACGCACGTAGACCGGTGGGCCGTGCTTTTCCAAGGCGCGTTCCACGGTCTCCACAGCCCTGTCCACGCCCGCGCAGTACCCGCGCGGTTCGGCCAGGAGCACTCGCTTACGGACTGGGTCGCTGGCTACCGTTCGCACCGCGCCGGGAATCCCCATGTCGATAGTCGGCGGCATGGGGTCCAGGGTACTGACTGCCGACACGGGGTTGCCAGCTCGCGACGGTGGGCTTGGAGTTAGCCGCCGCGTAGGGCAATCTTGGACCCATGGGCACTGCACCGTATGGAGTTCGGCTGCTGGTCGGCGCGGCAACCCTCGCCGTCGAGGAGACCATCAGGCTGCCGAAAACCATCCTCATGTACCCGATGACACTGGCCAGCCAGGCTGCGCACATCGTGATGCGGTTTCAGCAGAACCTCGCCGAGCTGGCAATCAAGGGCGACAGCACCCTTGAATCGATCTTTCCGCCCAGGGATGAGAAGCCGGAATGGGCGACCTTCGACGAGGACATGAACAACGCGATTGACAACGCCTACAGCCCGGCGCAGGACGGTGGCGAGGGCGAGCGCCGGGCCGAGGGCCGTTTCGCGCTGTACTCGGTGGCGGACGCGCACGAAGATGCCAGCGCGCTGACCAAGCCCGCGCGCCAGCCGAAGAAGCCAGCCGCCAACGCCTCGGTTCCGCAACCCGAGGTGGTCACCGAGCTGGACTACTCGTCGCTGACGCTGGCGCAGCTGCGCGCCCGTCTGCAATCGCTGAGCGTGGACGACCTCGAGGCGCTGCTGGCCTACGAGCAGGCCACCAAGGGCCGTGCACCGTTCCAGACGCTGCTCGCCAACAGGATCACCCGCGCGAACGCGAAGTGACCCCGGCCGTTACCTCCGAACCGAACTCCGCAGAGAACCCATTTCCGGTGCGCGCGGTGGCCATCCGGGTCGCGGGCTGGATCGACAAGCTCGGCACCGTCTGGGTCGAGGGCCAGCTTGCCCAGATCTCGATGCGGCAGGACTCCAAAACGGTATTCATGGTGCTGCGCGACCCGGCCGCAGACATGTCGCTGACCGTGACGTGCCCGCGCGACCTCGTGCTTGATGCGCCCGTGAAGCTGGCCGAGGGCACGCAGGTGGTGGTACGCGGCAAGCCGTCTTTCTACACGGGCCGCGGTACATTCTCGTTGCGGCTCAGTGAGATTCGTGCTGTCGGTGTGGGCGAGCTGCTGGCCCGCATCGATCGGTTGCGCCGGCTGCTGGACGCCGAGGGACTTTTCGATCCTCGACTCAAGCGACCGATCCCCTTCTTGCCCAACAGGATCGGATTGATCACCGGCCGAGCCAGCGCCGCCGAACGCGACGTGACCACCGTCGCGGCCGCGCGCTGGCCAGGGGTGCGCTTCGCGGTGCGCAACACCGCGGTCCAGGGCCCCAATGCCGTCGCCCAGATCGTCGAGGCGTTGGGCGAACTCGATCGCGACGCCGAGGTCGACGTCATCGTGATCGCCCGCGGTGGGGGGAGCGTGGAGGACCTGCTGCCGTTCTCCGACGAGACGCTGTGCCGGGCCATCGCGGCGTGCCGCACCCCGGTGATCAGTGCGGTCGGCCACGAACCCGACACCCCGCTGTGCGATCTGGTCGCCGATCTACGCGCGGCGACTCCCACCGACGCGGCGAAGAAGGTGGTGCCCGATACCGCCGCCGAGCAGCGGCTGATCGACGACCTGCGCCGGCGCAGCGCGCAGGCGCTGCGCAATTGGGTGTCCCGCGAGCAACGAGCACTGGCCCAGATACGCAGCCGCCCGGTGCTGGCCGAGCCGCTGGCGGCGTTGACGGCGCGGTCCGAGGAGATTCATCGCGCCCGCTCAGCGATTCGCCGCGACATCACCCGGCTGGCCGCCACCGAGGCCGAACGCGTCGGCCACCTGAGCGCTCGGCTAACGACGCTGGGACCGGCGGCCACGCTGGCCCGCGGTTACGCGGTCGTGCAGGCCATCGGGACGACGAACCGGGTGCTCCGTTCGGTCGGCGACGCGCCCGCGGGCACTCGGCTGCGGGTGCGGGTGGCCGACGGCGCCGTGGCCGCGATAAGCGAGGGACGAAGCGATGGCGCGTAAAAGCGACGGCGAGGACGACTCCACCACCCCAAAACAGGGCGAATCCATTACACCTATTAGTCACCTGGCTTATGAGGCGTGCCGGGACGAACTAGTCGAAGTCGTCCGGCTGCTGGAGCAGGGCGGCTTGGACCTAGATGAGTCGCTGAAGTTGTGGGAAAGAGGAGAACAGCTGGCTAAACGGTGTCAAGAGCACTTAGCTGGCGCTCGCAAGAGAATCGAGGACGCCCTCGCGGCGAGCGACGCCGAGGATGCGTGAAGTCTGGGCGCCGGGGGGCATGGTTGAAAATTTTGTTCCAAACTGGAACACGTTTCAGTTATGCTTTCGGCCATGGGTGATGCATCACTGACGGCCGAACTAGGCCGCGTCCTGGTCACCGGGGGCTCCGGATTCGTCGGCGCCAACCTGGTGTCCACCTTGCTCGACCGCGGACATCAGGTCCGCTCCTTCGACCGCGCGCCCTCCCCGCTGCCACCACATCCGCAGCTCGAGGTGTTGCAGGGCGACATCACCGACACGACCGTGTGCGCCCAAGCGGTCGACGGCATAGACACCGTCTTCCACACCGCGGCGATCATCGACCTGATGGGCGGCGCGTCGGTGACCGACGAGTACCGGCAGCGCAGCTTCGGGGTCAACGTCGGGGGTACCGAGAACCTGGTCCGGGCCGGGCAGGCCGCCGGGGTGCAGCGCTTCGTCTACACCTCGTCCAACAGCGTCGTCATGGGTGGCCAGAACATCGCCGGCGGCGACGAGACGCTGCCCTACACCAACCGGTTCAACGACCTGTACACCGAGACCAAGGTGGTCGCCGAACGATTCGTGCTGGGCCAGAACGGCGTTGACGGCCTGTTGACGTGTGCGATTCGACCCAGTGGCATCTGGGGCCGCGGCGATCAAACGATGTTTCGCAAGCTGTTCGAAAGCGTGATCGCCGGCCATGTCAAAGTGCTGATCGGACGCAAGTCGGCCCGGTTGGATAACTCATACGTGCACAACCTGATTCACGGTTTCATCCTGGCTGCGCAACACCTGACGCCCGGCGGCACCGCGCCCGGCCAGGCCTACTTCATCAACGATGCCGAGCCGATCAACATGTTCGAGTTCGCCAGGCCGGTGGTCGAGGCCTGCGGGGAGAAGTGGCCGCGGGTCCGGGTGAACGGCCCGATGGTGCGCGCGGCCATGACGGGTTGGCAGCGGCTGCATTTCCGGTTCGGGATACCGGCGCCGCTGCTCGAGCCGCTCGCCGTCGAGCGGCTGTATCTGGACAATTTCTTCTCGACGGCGAAAGCGTCTCGCGATCTCGGGTATCAGCCCCTGTTCAATACCGAGCAGGCGCTGTCGGAATGCCTGTCGTACTACGTCGAGATGTTCGACGAGATGAAACGACAAGCCTTGGCGGGCAAGGCTTCCGCCGCGCCGGCCGGCAGATAGCGGTAGAACCGATCGCCTAGCGAAAGCTCACCATCTCGCTGCCCCAGGCCGCCCGGATGTTGGCGTCGACATCATGCGCGAGGACGTCCCGGCGATCGATGATCATGCAGGAACGGTCGTCCGTATACGGCGTCCATTCCGGCTCACCGTCGGCGCCCGTGGGCGTGGCGTGCGCGGCGAAGTTTATCCATCGGGTCCGCACCCTCTTGGACACCGCCTTGGCGGCCTTGGTGCCGCCCAGCATCAGCGTGGGATCCTTGGGCGCACCGAGATTGCCCCAGACGTAAGGTAATTCGGTGGCGTGCGCGGCCCCGACCATTGTCAGCTTCAACAATGGGGTGGCGTAATCGAACCGGTACAGATACACCGGCGCCACGCGGGCGTGCCCCTCGGCGAGCCACACCGACGGCATCCTGAAGCCGACGTCCGTCGCGATGCTCAAACTGCGCGCCCGGCGCCGCAACCCCGAATACGTCGAGACGATCTCCTCTTCGGTGGGCAACTGCAGATCGGGTTGTTCGGCGGCGATCTGGTTGAACAACGACGTGATCGCCTTCGGAGTGATCGGCATCAGCGGCGACCTCAGCAACCGGAAGAGCATCGCCTCGTGCTTGTTGGTGCCGATGATCAGCGGGACCGGATGTGAGCGTCCCGCTTGCGCAACCTTGACCGGGTAGTCGGCCAGAACGTCGCCGTCGACGATCGGGACGAACGCCAGCCTTCCCGGGTTGCGCACCGGCACTTCGTCGAAGACCCGTTGCGACGCGGCCAGAATCGCCCGCATCGGAATATCCACGAGCCGTTGGGATTCCGACGGAGTGACCCCGAGCCGGTCGAGAAAGACCTGCGCCACCCGTCCCGCCCGTTCGCGGTCGTACACCGAAGTGGCCGGCGAGCTTTGCGCGATCGCCCGAGCGAACAGACCTTCGGCCGCAGGGCTGGCCAGCAGCGTGGTGACGATACCGGCCCCGGCGGACTCGCCGAACAGCGTGACCCGCTGGGGATCGCCACCGAAGGCGGCGATGTTGTCGCGCACCCACTCCAGCGCCGCCAGCACGTCGCGCAACCCGACGTTCGAGTCGAAACGCGGGCCTGCGGTGTCCCAGGATGACAGGTCGAGAAAGCCAAGCACCCCGAGCCGATAGTTGACGGTCACCACGACGACGTCGCCGTGGCTGACCAGTCTGCGGCCGTCATAGAGCGTCTGGCTGCTCGAGCCCAGGACGTAAGCGCCGCCGTGCACCCACACCATCACCGGTTTGGCGTCACCCGGCTTGGTGTCAGAAGACGCCCAGACGTTGAGCCGCAGGCAATCTTCGCCCTGCGGCGCGCCCAAATCCAATGGCAGGTTGGGAAATATCGGTTGCGGGCACGCCGGCCCGAAAGCGGTGGCGTCAGCAACCTCGGTGCATCGCGCGGGCGGTTGGGGCGCACGGAACCGCAGCTCGCCGACCGGCGCGGCCGCATACCGAAGGCCCTTCCACGCCCTGACGCCGTCGGCTTCGGCGCCCCGGACCGGGCCGTAGTTGGTTTCGACCACGAGGTCGTCGATTGCCATGCGCGTGCGAAATCTCCTGGGGAACCTAGAAAAGGCGTTGCGTGAGGAACTCGACGACTCGCTTGCGGGCTTCGTAGGCGGGGTGGCCGTCGACTTCGCGGACCTCGTCGGTGAGCACCGAATGCGCCATCTTGCCGAAGCCGTGCTGATTGCCGGGGCTCGAATCGATGTCGATCACCTCGAAGGCGTCGCCGAGGCGCTCCTTGAGCGTCGCGAACCGCTCGCGGGGCACCGCTTTGTCCTCGCTGAACCGCAGGCCCATGGCGCACAGCCCGTCGTTGGTGCACCGATCTGCGACGGCGGCCAGCTCTGATTCGCTCAGACCGGGATCCCGGCGCCGCGCGGCGCCCAGCGGAAACGGGACCGACGGCTGCGAAAGCACCGGCGCGAGCACGCTGTCGTCGACCGCGGCCGCCAGTGCGAACCCGCCTGTGAAGCACTGGCCGATCACGCCGACGCCCCTGCCCGGCGTCGATGCGTTGAGATCACGCGCCAGCGCACGCAGGAACAGCGACACCGGTCGCTCCTTGTTCAGCGCGAATGCCGCGAATTCCCGTGCCACACATGCCCGCCCGATGGCGCTGGCGATGTAGCCGGCCGTCTTGGCCTTCCCCGGCTCGCCGAACAGTGACGGCATGGCGACGGTGAAGCCGTTGTCCACCAGGTGATTACCCAGGGCGAGCACGCCGGGATGGATTCCGGGAATCCCGGGAATCAGCACCACCCCTGGACCGCTGCCCTTGCGATAGACGTCATGGGTGTATCCGCCACCGCTGAATGGTGCCGGCGACCATCCGGACAGATCAGCCTCTGGCGCAGTCATGTCGACAGGATCCCCTTGCTCGCGCGGTGAGCTAGCGGCTCGGCAACGGCGGTTGCGATTGCGTCGCCGACGCCAGCGTACGGAACTGATCGGTGTTTCCGGCGCCGGTTATCGCAATCTGGGTGGCACCGCCCGCAGCGTTGAGCCGAGTCGTCCATATCGGCTCGGCGTCCGCGCCGTCTTGCCCGGAACCTTGATAAACCACCCAGCTGGTTCCGTCCACGTCGACCGCTCCGGTCGGGTAGGCCGAGGGATGAATCGAATTGACGAGCTTGTCCTCGTCGGCGTTGCTCTGGGTCAGGCTCAAATACATCCCGCTCGGACTGATGTAGCCGACGACCGAGATGGGCGCGTTCACCCGTTGACCGCTCGCCGGGTCGGTCCGTCCGCCCTGGATGCCACCGCGGCGGCCGGAGTTGGCCTGCCAGCCGGCGGGAAGGCGCGGTTGCCGGACCGGAAAGCCGAGCGCGGACGCGTCGGCACGCAGGGCCGCGCCGGCGTCATACGACGGGACTGGACCCTGGTGGCTGCCCAGCTCAAAGGAGCACATGCCCAGCATGCCCGCCAGCACAACGCACCCGATGACCAGCGGAATCAAAGACCAGAACATGTCCCGGCCGTCCTGCAGCAGCCGCGGCTTGGCCGGCCGTGGAGCCGGCCCAGCCTGCGGAGACGGCACGCCGGCCACGTTCCCATCAAGCTGGGCATTCAGCGGCGGCTCCTCCGTCATCCCCCGAGTATCCCAGTTCCAGCGGACCGATCCGCTTCTGGGACAATCGACAACCATGACAGTTGAGGGCGACCGCTCGACCTCCGCCTCCGGCCGAGCCTCAGCGCAGAGTCGACCGCGCGGAGAGGCTCCGGACCGCAACCTGGCTTTGGAACTGGTACGGGTCACCGAGGCCGGTGCGATGGCCGCAGGTCGCTGGGTTGGACGGGGCGACAAAGAGGGCGGCGACGGGGCGGCCGTCGACGCGATGCGCGAGCTGGTCAACACCGTGTCGATGCGCGGCGTCGTCGTCATCGGCGAGGGCGAGAAGGACCACGCTCCGATGCTCTACAACGGCGAGGAGGTCGGCAACGGCGACGGCGCCGAGTGCGACTTCGCCGTGGATCCGATCGACGGCACCACGCTGATGAGCAAGGGCATGCCCAACGCCATCTCGGTGCTGGCGGTGGCCGACCGCGGCGCGATGTTCGACCCGTCGGCGGTGTTCTACATGAACAAGATCGCCGTCGGGCCCGATGCCGCGCACGTGCTCGACATCACCGCGCCGATCGGCGAGAACATCCGGGCGGTCGCCAAGGTCAAGGCGCTGTCGGTGCGCGACATGACCGTGTGCATCCTGGACCGGCCGCGGCACGCCAAGCTGATCGAGGACGTGCGGAAGGCCGGCGCTCGGATCCGGCTGATCACCGACGGCGACGTGGCCGGCGCGATCTCCGCGTGCCGACCGGGCTCGGGCACCGACATGCTGGCCGGCATCGGCGGCACGCCAGAGGGCATCATCACCGCCGCGGCGATCCGCTGCATGGGTGGCGAGATCCAGGCGCAGCTGGCACCCACGGACGACGCCGAACGGCAGAAGGCCATCGACGCCGGCTACGACCTCGACAAGGTGTTGACCACCGAGGATCTGGTGTCCGGCGAGAACGTCTTCTTCTGCGCCA
>NZ_LZMB01000075.1 GCF_001673555.1 Mycobacterium sp. 1165178.9
CCGATGTGTTTGATGCGGCCAGTATCGAGGCGTTCATTGGGCGGCTGCAGCGGGTGTTGGTGGCGATGGCCACCGAGCCGGCTCGGCGGTTGTCGTCGATCGATGTGCTCGATGAGTCCGAGCGGGCCCGGTTGGAGGAGCTTGGTAATCGGGCGGTGTTGACCGAGCCGGGGTCCGCGCCGATGTCGGTTCCGGTGTTGTTCGCCGCGCAGGTGGCGCGCACGCCGGAGGCGGTGGCGCTGGTGTGCGAAGGCCGCTCGTTGACGTACCGGGAACTCGAAGAAATCGCTAACCGGTTGGCGCACCTGCTGGCTGGTCAGGGTGTGGGTCCGGGTGGGTGTGTGGGGCTGCTGTTGCCCCGGTCCGTCGAGGCGATTGTGGCGATATTGGCGGTGCTAAAGACTGGGGCGGCTTATCTGCCGATGGACCCGGCGCTGCCGGCGGCCCGGATCGGGTTCATGATCGCCGACGCGGCTGCGGTCGCCGTCATCACCACCGCGGAGCTGCGCCCCCGGCTGGAGGGCCATGAGGTGGTGGTCATTGATGTCCATGACCGCGCGGTGGCTCAGCTACCCAGCACCGCACTGCCGGCGCCGGCCCCCGACGACATTGCTCACATCATTTACACCTCTGGCACCACGGGGGTGCCCAAGGGGGTGGCGGTCACCCACTACAACGTCACCCGGCTATTTGACTCATGGGACGCCGGCCTAGAGCTGGGCCCGGGACAGGTGTGGACGCAGTGTCATTCCTATGCCTTCGACTACTCGGTATGGGAAATTTGGGGTGCGCTGCTGCACGGCGGGCGGTTGGTGGTGGTGCCCGAAGAGGTGACGCGCTCACCGCAAGATTTTCTCGCCCTGCTGATCACTGAAAACGTCAGTGTCTTAAGCCAAACGCCGTCTGCGGTGGGGCTGCTCTCGCCGCAGGAAGTGGATTCGGCGTTGGTGATCGCTGCTGAGGCGTGCCCGCCTGAGGTGGTGGATCGGTGGGCGCCGGGGCGGGTGATGGTCAATGCCTATGGCCCCACCGAGACCACGGTGTATGCGACGACCAGCGCGCCGCTGGTGGCGGGGTCGGGGGCGCCGCCGATCGGGTCACCGGTGCCGGGCGCCGCGTTGTTCGTGCTCGATGGGTGGTTGCGCCCGGTGCCGGTCGGGGTGGTCGGTGAGTTGTATGTGGCCGGTGCCGGGGTGGGTGTGGGCTATGTGGGCCGGGCGGGGTTGACCGGGTCACGGTTTGTGGCCTGCCCGTTCGGCGGGCCAGGACAGCGGATGTATCGGACCGGGGATTTGGTGTGCTGGCGCACCGATGGGCAGCTGGCCTATCTGGGGCGCGCCGATGAGCAGGTCAAGATCCGCGGGTATCGCATCGAATTGGGCGAAGTCCAGACAGCCCTGGCCGGGCTGGCGGGGGTGGAGCAGGCGGTGGTGATCGCCCGTGAGGACCGCCCAGGTGATAAACGCCTGGTCGGCTATGTCACCGGCACCGCCGACCCAGTCGAGCTGCGTGCTGCGCTGGCCCAGCGGCTACCGGTGTACATGGTGCCCGCGGCGGTCGTAGTCATCGACGCCCTGCCATTGACACCCAACGGCAAACTCGACACACGCGCCCTACCAGCACCCGAATACAGCGATG
>NZ_LZMB01000076.1 GCF_001673555.1 Mycobacterium sp. 1165178.9
CACCGCGCTGTCGGGCTCCGGGCCGGCGTATTTCTTCCTGCTCGTCGAGGCCCTGATCGACGCCGGTGTGGCCGCGGGCCTGAGCCGCGAGGTGGCCGCCGACCTGACCGCGCAGACCATGGCCGGCTCGGCCGCCATGCTGCTCGAGCGCATGGACGCCGATCGGCAGGGTGCGGCCGAGGCGCCCGGGCTGCGGGTGGACGCCACGGCGACGCAGCTGAGGGCGACGGTGACCTCGCCCGGCGGTACCACCGCGGCCGGCCTGCGTGAGCTGGAACGAGGGGGCCTGCGAGCGGCCGTCGACGCGGCCGTTCAGGCCGCCAAAACGCGCTCTGAGCAGCTAAGAATTACATCGGAGTAATCCAAGTTTTTTCAATTGATTGTCCCCCACCAGTACCAGTAACCCCATTAGTCCCGCTATTCTCCTCTTGTAAGCACGTGTGGGTGCCGGCGGAGGGGAAGCCGCTGGCATGCGCGTGCCTGACACGATTGGGTTGCGATGACGTCTAGTAACGGGCCATCAGCGCGAGATGCTGCCGGTAAGCCACGGGACGCCAGTTCCGTTGACAGCCAGCAGGGCAGGACGCAGTTTCTCACCGTCGCCGAGGTAGCCGCGTTGATGCGGGTCTCGAAGATGACGGTGTACCGGTTGGTGCATAACGGCGAGCTGCCCGCGGTCCGGGTGGGCCGGTCCTTCCGGGTGCACGCCAAGGCCGTCCACGACATGCTTGAGACGTCCTACTTCGACGCCGGCTGACCTGGAACGGTGCCGCTTGCGCGCGGCACCCAGGCTTCGCCGTTGCGCGGCGATCGGGCCGATGCCGGTTTGGTGTTCGGTGCGTTCCGCCGGGTAAAGTGTCCGGGTCCAATCTTTGAAGCAGGTCACGGTCAGATAGCGGAGTTCATGGGTTCAGTAATCAAGAAGCGGCGCAAGCGTATGTCGAAGAAGAAGCACCGCAAGCTGCTGCGTCGCACCCGCGTGCAGCGCAGAAAACTCGGTAAGTAAACCCCGCTCGCGGCGTAGTGCCGCCGTCGCGCCTGGCGGTTAGGCTGTTCGAGTGGATCCGACGAGTGGGGAGAACGCCGGGCCGGGCGACACCGCAGGCAACACCGTGCATTACCCCAAGATCGTGCTGGTCACCGGCGCATGCCGATTTCTGGGCGGCTACCTGACGGCTCGGCTCGCACAGAATCCGATGATCAACGCGGTCATCGCGGTGGATGCGATAGCCCCGAGCAAGGACATGCTGCGCCGGATGGGCCGCGCCGAGTTCGTCCGGGCCGACATCCGGAATCCCTTCATAGCCAAGGTGATTCGCAACGGCGACGTCGACACCGTGGTGCACGCGGCGGCCGCGTCGTACGCGCCGCGATCGGGCGGCACCGCGGCGCTGAAAGAGATCAACGTGATGGGCGCGATGCAATTGTTCGCGGCCTGCCAGAAGGCGCCCTCGGTGCGCCGGGTCGTGCTCAAGTCGACGTCCGAGGTGTACGGCTCGAGCGCTCACGACCCGGTGATGTTCACCGAGGACAGCACCAGCCGTCGTCCGTTCCGTGACGGTTTCGCCAAAGACAGCCTGGACATCGAGGCCTACGCGCGCGGGCTGGGACGGCGCAGGCCCGACATCGCCGTGACGATCCTGCGGCTGGCCAACATGATCGGTCCGGCGATGGACACCACGCTATCGCGTTATCTAGCTGGACCTTTGGTGCCGACGATGTTCGGCCGCGACGCGCGCCTGCAACTGCTGCACGAGCAGGACGCACTCGGTGCGCTGGAGCGCGCGGCGATGGCCGGCAAGGCGGGAACGTTCAACATCGGCGCCGACGGCATCATCATGCTGTCGCAGGCGATCCGGCGGGCCGGCCGGATTCCGTTGCCAGTACCGAGTTTCGGCGTCTGGGCGCTGGATTCGTTACGCCGCGCCAACCGCTACAACGAGATCAGTCGCGATCAATTCGATTATTTGAGTTACGGCCGCGTCATGGACACCAGCCGGATGCGTTCGGAGCTCGGCTACCAGCCGAAATGGTCAACGGCGGAGGCATTTGACGATTACGTTCGCGGCCGCAGCTTAACTCCCATTATCGACCCACTTCGGGTACGCTCCTTGGAAGATCGCGCGATAGCCCTAGCTCAGCGCTTGGGTAGCCGAAATCCAATTCCGTGGGGTGGGGTCAGGTAGGTATCGTGGCGGGCGAAAACAGAGCGAATGTCATTCCACTACACACGAATCGGGGTCGGGTAGCAGCGCGTCGGAGAGCGGATCAACGGGCTGAGTCTTCTCGCCAGCACCCCTCGTTGCTTTCCGATCCAAGCGGTCGGGCATCTGCGGAGCAAATCGCCGCTGTGGTCCGCGAAATCGACGAGCATCGCCGTGCCGCGGGGGCATCGCCCGCCGACGCTCCGCTGAATGACTTGGCCCAGCGCGTCGCCTCGGTCGCCGGATTCCTGCGCCAGCGGCTCACCGGTGATTACAGCGTCGACGAGTTCGGCTTCGACCCGCACTTCAACAGCGCGATCGTTCGGCCATTGCTGCGGCTGTTCTTCCGATCCTGGTTCCGGGTCGAGGTGAGCGGGATCGAGAACCTGCCGGCCGACGGCGCCGCGCTGGTGGTCGCCAACCACGCCGGGGTGTTGCCGTTCGACGGGCTGATGCTGTCGGTGGCGGTGCACGATGAACATCCCGCGCAGCGGGACATGCGGCTGCTGGCCGCCGACATGGTGTTCGATCTGCCGGTGGTGGGGCAGGCCGCCCGCAAGGCCGGCCACACGATGGCCTGCACGACCGACGCGCACCGGTTGCTCGCCGCCGGCGAGCTCACCGCAGTGTTCCCGGAGGGCTACAAGGGGCTGGGCAAGCGCTTCGAGGACCGCTACCGGCTGCAGCGGTTCGGCCGCGGTGGATTCGTCACGGCCGCGCTGCGGACGAAGGCGCCGATCATTCCCTGCTCGATCATCGGGTCCGAAGAGATCTACCCGATGCTGACCGATGTGAAGCTGCTGGCGCGGCTGTTCGGGCTGCCGTATTTCCCGGTCACGCCGCTGTTTCCGCTGGCGGGGCCCGTGGGCCTGGTGCCGCTGCCGTCGAAGTGGCGCATCGCGTTCGGTGAGCCGATCCCCACCGACGACTACGCAGCCTCCGACGCCGAGGACCCGATGGTCACCTTCGAGCTGACCGACCAGGTGCGCGAGACCATCCAGCAGACGCTGTACCGGCTGCTGGCCGGCCGCCGTAACATCTTCTTCGGCTGAGCCCCAGACACGAAAACCGCCCCTGCGCGATTGGCGCCGGGGCGGTTTCGTGTCAAAGAATTACTTGACCATCGTGAACTGACAGACGTTGGTGTAGCCGTCGCGGAATAGGTCCGAGCAGCCCCGCAGGTACTTCAGGTAGATGTCGTAGGTCTCCTGCCCCTTCAGGGCGATCGCCTCTTCCTTGTGCGCCTCGAGGGCATCGCCCCAGGCGGTCAGCGTCGGCACGTAGTTCTTGCCGATGAAGTGGTGGCGCTCGATCTTGAAACCCGCGTCCGTCGCGTATTTGTCGACCAGGTTCACCTGGGGCAACTTTCCGCCCGGGTAGATCTCCTTCAGGATGAAGCTGATGAACCGCAGCAGGGTCATGTTCACCTGCAGACCCATCGCTTTGCCCTCTTCCGCGGTGGGCACCACGATGCTGTGCAGCAACATCCGGCCATCGTCGGGCAGCAGGTCGTAGTACTTCTTGAAGAAGGTGGCGTAACGCTCGTACCCGGCGTCGCCTGCGCCGTCGGCGAAGTGCTCGAACGCGCCCAGCGACACGATGCGGTCGATCGGCACGTCGCCGGGGAATTCCTCCCAGCCCTGGATCCGCACCTCCTTGTGGCGGGGGCTGTCCATCTTGTCGAACTCCGCCACGCAGTGGGCGTACTGGTTCTCGCTGAGTGTCAGGCCGATGACGTTGACGTCGTACTCGGCCACCGCGTGCCGCATCGTCGAGCCCCAGCCGCTGCCGATGTCGAGCAGCGTCATGCCGGGTTCGAGGTTCAGCTTGTCCAGGGCGAGTTTGCGCTTGGCGTACTGCGCCTCTTCCAGCGTCTTGGTGAGATTCTGCGGGTCCGGGTTTTCGTCGAAGTAACCGCAGCTGTAGGTCATCGACGGGTCGAGCCAGAGCTTGAAGAACTCGTTCGACTTGTCGTAGTGCGACCGGACCTTCTCGACCGGCGGCTTGAGTTGCGTGCTTCCCGTTTCCCGCTGTCCAGACATTTACAAGGCCCCTAACTTTCCTGCGGATATGGATGCAACTGCTGCGGCGGTTGCCTCGACGTCCTCTTGATTTGAAGACTCTCCCAGCATTGTGACGACACTCGTGACGATCGGTTTTCCGTCGGCGTCGGTCACTTCACTGCGGATCTCCGCCAGCACGGTGCCGTGGGACTCGATAACCGAGTCGAGGTAAGTGTCGAAGTACAGCCTATCGTGCGCCAGGATCGGCCGGTGGAACTTGAATTTCTGGTCCCGGTGGATGACCCGGGCGATGTTGATGGGGATGCTGAACTTGGTGAAGATCTCCAATTGCACTCGGCGCCCGGCGATAGCGAGGAACGTCAGCGGCGCCACCATGTCGGTGTACCCGGCCTTCTCGGATTCACTCTCGTCGAAGTGCGCCGGGTGGTCGTCTTTGATCGCGGCCGCGAACTCGCGGATCTTCTCGCGGCCGACCTCGAAGTAATCCGGCGCGCGGTAATGGCTGCCGATGAGTCCTTCGGCTTCCTTGGGGGTCGTCATGGCGCAATGCCCTCCGTCAATTGTGTCTGCGCGGCGCAGCCTATCAGCGCGATTGCCGCCGGGAGGCCAGCGCGGCAAGCGCACCACCGGCCGCGCCCAGCGCCAACGCCGACGGCACTCCGATGCGGGCCGCCTTGCGGGCGGTGCGGAAATCGCGAATCTCCCAGCCGCGCTCCCTGGCCAGGGCACGCAGGCGGGCGTCGGGATTGATGGCGACCGCGGTGCCGACCAGCGACAGCATGGGGACGTCGTTGAAGCTGTCCGAGTAGGCCGTGCAGCGTTTGAGGTTGAGGCCCTCGCGTATCGCCAGCGACCGCACGGCGTGCGCCTTGCCGGTGCCGTGCAGGATGTCGCCGACCAACCTGCCGGTGAAGACGCCGTCGACGGATTCCGCGACCGTGCCCAGCGCGCCGGTCAGGCCGAGCCGTCGCGCGATCGTCGCGGCGAGTTCGTAGGGCGTGGCGGTGATCAGCCACACCTGCTGACCGGCGTCCAGATGCATCTGAGTGAGCTCGCGGGTGCCGGGCCAGATCTTGTCGGCGATGATCTCGTCGTAGATCTCCTCGCCCAGTGCGACCAACTCTTCGACCGATCGGCCTTCGATGAAGGCGAGCGCCTTGCGCCGGCCGGCGGCGACGTCGTTGCTGTTTTCTGTCCCGAGGATCTGGAACTTGGCCTGCGCGTAGAGGAATCCGACCACATCGCGATAGGTGAAGTAGTTGCGCGTGGCCAGCCCGCGGCCGAAGTGCACCGCCGACGAGCCCTGCACGAGCGTGTTGTCCACGTCGAAGAAGGCCGCGGCGGTCAGGTCGATCGGGGGCTGGGGACGGTCCTGCGAGGCGGCGGCTTCCTGCATGCCCTCGATCGCGCGGGCGGCGCTGGCGTCCGCGGCCAGCGACTCCGGGTCAACGTGACCGGTGTGGTCCGCGTCGGCCGGGAAAGAGGAAGTCATCGTCAAACCTCCTAGATCGCTGTGTTGCCTGGCGACCCAGCGGGTGCCCGACCTACAACCCTATCGGGCAGAGGGCGTGCCGGCGTTGACGTGTCCCGGGGTGGTCGATGAGTCCACCGGGGTCACCCGCCGGAGGCGCGATTCGCTCACGACCACATACCGAGGTTCGCCGACATCGCGCCCGTGTAGTTGCCGTGCGCGGTCGTGGCCGCCTGCTTCAGTTGCGCCAGCGCCTCGCGCATCATCGCCTCGCCGCGCGCCCAGTGCCGATGCGCCTCGGCATGGGCCGCCGCGGCTTCACCGGTCCACGATGCATGCAAATGCGTTACCCGAGAATCGATTTCGGCGATCGTGTCTTCGGCATAGCGCTGAAACGCCGCCAGCCGCTGCACCGTGTCGGCCAACGCCTGCGGATCCACCCGAAACGCCTCAGCCACCGCGCACCGCCCGCTCCGCCCGCGCGGAGCCTGTCTCGGTGCCGTGATACGCCATGCCGGCCTGGCCGATTAGATGTGACAGCATCGACAACCCGAGTTCCACCTCGCGGGCGCCGCGATGCCACAGTTCCCATGCGGATCCATACGCGCTGCCCGCCGCACCGTGCCAGCCACCCAACATCTGGCCCACCTGATCGTCGAGCTGCGATAGCTGAGCCGAAAGCTGCTGGGCGGCGCCGCCCAGCGAGACGGCAGCGCCCCGCATCGCCAGTGGATCGACCCGCAACGTCTCGTCGGCCATCGTCGGAACGTAACGCCTGGTAGAGGGCCTCACAAGTCACCGATGCCACACTGGTGCCCATGACCGAGGACACCGGCCGGCCGCGCGTGGAGCTGTTGACCCGCGACGGGTGCACCATCTGCGAGCGCGTGCATGCCCGGTTGGCCGAGCTGGCCGGTGAATTGGGCTTCGCGTTGTCGATGACCGACGTCGACGCCGCCGCCGCGGCGGGCAACACCGCGGTGCGGGCCGAATTCGGCGATCGGCTGCCGGTGATCCTGCTCGATGGGCGCGAACACAGCTACTGGGAGATCGATGAGCCCCGGCTGCGGGCCGATCTCGGCCGCTGACCCGCCTGGCGCTGCGGCGCCGGCCGGCGCGGGGCAATTATTTGGTAGCCCAGCTGATAAACGTTTACCGTGGACAGCAGTTCAGTTACTGGAGGAAGCAAGGGAGCTGGCCAGGTGATGCTGCCGTGAGCGTCTTGCTCTTCGGGGTTTCGCACCGCAGTGCGCCGGTCTCCGTCTTGGAACAACTCAGCATCGACGAGTCCGATCAGGGCAAGATCGTCGACCGGGTGCTGCAGTCGCCGCTGGTGACCGAGGCGATGGTGCTGTCGACATGCAACCGGGTCGAGGTCTACGCGGTGGTGGACGCGTTTCACGGCGGGTTGGCGGTGATCGGGCAGGTGCTGTCGGAGCAGTCGGGCATGTCGATGGCCGACCTCACCAAGTATGCGTACGTCCGATACAGCGAGGCCGCCGTCGAGCATCTGTTCGCGGTCGCCAGCGGCCTGGATTCCGCGGTGGTCGGCGAGCAGCAGGTGCTCGGCCAGGTCCGTCGCGCCTACGCCAACGCCGAGACCAACCGCACCGTCGGGCGGATATTGCACGAGCTGGCCCAGCGGGCCTTGTCGGTGGGCAAGCGGGTGCATTCGGAGACCGCCATCGACGCCGCGGGCGCCTCGGTGGTGTCCGTCGCACTCAACATGGCCGATCGCCGGCTGGGCGGACTGTCGGGCAAGACCGCGGTCCTGGTCGGCGCCGGAGCGATGGGCGCGCTGGCCGCGGGACACCTCTCCCGTGCCGGCATCGGGCATGTGCACGTGGTCAACCGGTCGTTGTCCAGGGGCCAGCGTCTGGTCCGCAAGATCCGCGACACCGGGGTGCAGGCCGACGCCGTGGGCCTGGAGCGCCTGCCCGACAGCTTGGCCGGTGCCGACATCGTCGTCAGCTGTACCGGGGCGGTGACGCCGGTGATCTCGCTGGCCGACGTCCACCACGCGTTGGCCGCCGCGCACCGCGACGAAGAGACGCACCCCCTGGTGATCTGCGACCTGGGCATGCCGCGCGACGTCGACCCGGCGGTCGCCGGATTGCCCGGCGTCTGGGTCGTCGACGTGGACCGCGTGCAGCATGAGCCCTCGGCCCACGCCGCGGCCGCGGACGTCGACGCCGCCCGCACCATCGTCGCCACCGAAGTTGCTGCCTACCTGGCCGGTCAGCGGATGGCCGAGGTGACGCCCACGGTCACGGCGCTGCGCCAGCGCGCCGCCGACGTGGTCGAGGCGGAACTGCTGCGCCTCGACAACCGGCTGCCGGGGCTCGAGAGCGCCCAGCGCGAAGAGGTGGCGCGCACCGTGCGACGGGTGGTGGACAAGCTGCTCCACGCGCCGACCGTGCGGATCAAACAGCTCGCCAGCGCCCCCGGCGGTGACAGCTACGCCGAGGCGCTGCGCGAACTCTTCGAACTCGACCAGACCGCCGTCGATGCCGTGGCGGCTGGCGAATTGCCAGTCATTGCAAACGGATTCGACGCGGGTACCCCGCAGCAAACCGCCGAGTAGGCGATTGGCGAACGTGATCCGGATAGGCACCCGGGGCAGCCTGCTGGCCACCACCCAGGCCGGGGTGGTCAGAGACGCTTTGATCGCGCTGGGACACCAGGCGGAACTGGTGACCATCAGCACGGCGGGCGACCGCTCGTCGGCGCCCATCGAGTCCCTCGGGGTGGGTGCCTTCACCACCGCGCTGCGCGAGGCCATGGAGGAAGGCCGTGTCGACGCCGCGGTGCACTCCCACAAGGACCTGCCGACCGCCGACGACCCCAGGTTTGCTGTGGCGGCCATCCCCGTGCGCAACGATCCGCGCGACGCGGTGGTGGCACGGGATGGCCTGGTGCTCGCGGAGTTGCCCGCCGGTTCGCTGGTGGGCACCTCGTCACCGCGGCGGGCCGCGCAGCTTAGAGCATTGGGTCTCGGTTTGGAAATCCGCCCCCTACGAGGCAACCTAGATACCAGGTTGAACAGGGTAAGCAGTGGTGATCTCGACGCGATCGTGGTAGCCCGGGCGGGACTCGCCCGGATCGGTCGTCTCGACGATGTCACCGAGACGCTAGAGCCGGTGCAGATGTTGCCAGCACCGGCTCAGGGCGCGCTCGCCGTCGAATGCCGAGCCGGTGACAGCCGGTTGGCGGCAGTGCTGGCGGAACTGGATGACGCCGACACGCGCGCGTCGGTCACTGCGGAGCGAGCCCTGCTGGCCGAACTGGAGGCCGGTTGTTCCGCACCGGTGGGCGCGATCGCCGAAGTGGTCGAGTCCATCGATGAGGACGGGCGGGTCTTCGAAGAGCTGTCGCTGCGCGGTTGCGTGGCGGCGTTGGACGGGTCCGACGTGATCCGCGCGTCCGGTATCGGCAGTCCCGATCGGGCACGAGAGCTTGGGCTTTCGGTGGCCGCGGAGCTGTTCGAGCTGGGCGCGCGAGAGCTGATGAGCGAAGCGCGGCAAGACCCGGCGCGAGGAAGTTAAATGCGAGTTACGTGGGAGCGACAATGACGACGCGAGGGCGTAAGCCGACACCCGGCCGCATCACGTACGTGGGTTCCGGCCCGGGTGACCCGGGATTGCTGACGACCCGGGCCGCCACGGTGCTGGCGAACGCCGCTTTGGTGTTCACCGATCCTGACGTGCCTGAGCCGGTGCTGGCCCTGATCGG
>NZ_LZMB01000077.1 GCF_001673555.1 Mycobacterium sp. 1165178.9
CCAGCGCGTCGATGTCGGCCGATCGCGGCTTGGCGTACTGCCCCGCGATGCGGGCCACCTTTACCACGGGCAGGCTCGAGCCGTAGGTCAGCACCACCGCCATCTGCAGCAGGGTGCGCACGTTGCCACGAATGTGGGGTTCGGTGTTCTCGGTGAATGTCTCCGCGCAGTCGCCGCCCTGCAGCAGGAACGCCTCACCCCGCGCCACCTGGGCCAGCTGCTCCTGCAACCGGGCGATCTCCGACGGCACTGTCACCGGCGGCACGCTCTCCAGGACCTTACGCATCGCCGACGCCTGGTCGGCAGGCCAGCTGGGCTGCTGGGCG
The DNA here is from genome assembly GCF_001673555.1 of Mycobacterium sp. 1165178.9. GTDB lineage: Bacteria > Actinomycetota > Actinomycetes > Mycobacteriales > Mycobacteriaceae > Mycobacterium. The sequence goes on from NZ_LZMB01000077.1 coordinate 327, forward strand.
GCCGGTTTGGCCAGCGCGGCATCCAACCGGGCCCGCAGATCGGTCGGCAGCGGCGGCAGCGGCGGCAACTGATCGATCGGTATGTCGACGGTCCAGTTCATCGGTTCATCTTAGCCGGGGCGCCCACGTCCCCGGCTAAGGCTGATCTGCGCGAACGTCACTCGCGGGCACATTGCGCCCGCGGCTTCACCCCCCGGATGTGATCAGGCGGTATCGGCGGAGCTGATCGCGCGCGTCGACCAGCGCGTCGTGCGCATCGGACGAACGCGGCGGCATCCGGGGGCTGCCCCGGTCTTCCCAAAGTTGCTTCAGTTCGCGGGTGAAACGGGGGATGTCCCGCGGCAACTCCGGCATGGTCCCCCACAGCTGGCACAAGGCCACGTGGTCATAGGCCGCCACCCACGCCCACAGCTCGATCGGCTCAGGGGCCAATCCCCCAGAATCCAAGCCGAAGAAGGCC
>NZ_LZMB01000078.1 GCF_001673555.1 Mycobacterium sp. 1165178.9
GGCCGCTCGAGCACCGCACTGTTGCCCCACCTCGCCAGCCGGGCGTGCTCCGTGGCATCGAGCAGATCCAGCGCCGACAAGCGCTGACCGGGGTCCGCGGTGACAGCCGCCACCACCCGCCCCAACCGCTCGATCAACACCTCGATGCTGGCCGCGTCGAACACGTCGGTGCGGAATTCCACCTCGCCGCCGATCCCGGCAGGCGCACCGGACTCGGTCCAGCGTTCGGCCAACGAGAACGTCAGGTCCATCCGGGCGGTACGGGTATCCACCGGCGCCTGGGTGACCTGCAGGTCGCCTAAGCTCAGGCCGGCGGCGGGGTCGTTTTCCTGCCCAGCGAAGTTCTGCCAAGCGAACAACACCTGCACCAGCGGGTGATGGTTCATCGACCGCGTCGGGTTGAGCCGTTCCACCAGCAGCTCGAAGGGCACGTCTTGGTGCTCGTAGGCGGCGAGGCTGCGCTGCCGCACCTGGGCCAGCAACTCGGCGACGGTGGGGTCCTCGGACAGGTCCACCCGCAACACCAACGTGTTGACGAAACATCCCACCAGGCCATCTAGCGCCGGGTCACGTCGCCCGGCGATCGGAAATCCTACGGCAACATCGGAATTCGCGCTGATCTTGGCGAGCAGCACCGCCAGAGCGGCCTGCATCACCATGAAGCTCGTCGCATTGTGCTCACGAGCCAACCGGGCGACCTGCTCCTGTAACTGTGCCGGCCAGTCCACCACCACCCGGGCGCCCCGGTAATCGGCCGCCGGCGGATAGGGGCGATCGGTGGGCAGCTGAATCCGCTCGGGCATGCCCGCCAGGGCGTCTTCCCAATAGGCCAGCTGCGCGCCGATCAGGCTCTGCGGGTCCTGCAGCTCACCCAGCTGTTCGCGCTGCCACAGCGTGTAGTCGACGTACTGCACCGGCAACGGCGCCCAGCCCGGGGCCTGGCCCGCACACCGGCTGTCATATGCCACACCCAGATCGCCCACCAGCGGCCCGATCGACCAACCGTCGGCGGCGATATGATGCAGGACCGCCACCAACACGTGCTCCGTGTCGCTGATACGGTAAAGCTTTGCGCGCAAAGGGATTTGGGACGTCAGGTCAAACGGGTCGCGCACCACCTCGCCCACGGCGTCAGTCAGCCGGCCGGTCGACCAGCCGCTGGCGTCGACCACCTGCCAACCGAGATCGGCCAGCTCAACCGGCACCACGACCTGCCGGGGAATCCCCTCGACCGACGGGAAGAGCGTGCGCAGGCTTTCGTGGCGACCTACCACGTCGGCCAGCGCCGCCCTCAATACCTCGGCATCCACGCGCCCGCTCAGCTGCAACCCGAGCGCCATGTTGTACACCGGTGAGCCGCCCTGCAGCTGATCGACGAACCACAACCGGCTCTGGGCGAACGACAACGGCACCACCTCGGGCCGCTCCACCGCCACCAGCGGCTCCAGCCCACCGCCGGCGTCGCCGAGGCGCAATGCCAATTCGGCTACCGTGGGCGCCTCGAACAAGGCACGCACAGCAAGACCGGCATCTAGAGCGGTGTTGACCGCGGCCACCACCCGCATCGCCGACAACGAGTCCCCACCCAAGTCGAAGAACGATTCATCGACGCCGACCCGCTCGAGCCCCAGCACCTGGGCATACACCCCGGCCAAAAGATCTTCGACGGCGCTGGTGGGTCCCCGGTAATGACCGCCTTCCTTGTACTCCGGTGCCGGGAGTGCCCGGATGTCGAGCTTGCCGTTGACCGTCAACGGCAAGCGGTCGAGCACCACTACCGCCGCAGGCACCATGTACGCGGGCAGTCGCTCGGCCAGCTCCGCACGGATCTGGGCCCGATCCACGGGCCCCGTCACATAGCCGACCAGTCGCTTGTCGCCGGGACGGTCCTCACGGGCGACCACCACCGCCTGCTCGACACCGGCCAGCCCGGACAGGGCGGCCTGCACTTCGCCGAGCTCGATGCGATAGCCGCGGATCTTGACCTGATCGTCGGCACGTCCCAAGTACTGCAGCTCGCCGTCGGTCGTCCAGCGCACCAAATCCCCGGTGCGATACATCCGCGATCCGGACGCCTCGCCGGCAGCAAATGGGCACGCCACAAACCGTGACGCACTCAAACCCGCCCGGCCCACATATCCATACGCCAGCCCGCCGCCGGCCACATACAACTCGCCCACCACGCCCAGCGGCACCGGACGCAACCACTTGTCGAGCACGAAGAATCCGAGATGGGCCAACGGCAAGCCGATTGGGCTGACGCTGCGGTCGACGTCGTCGGCGCCGATCTCCCGGAACGAGGCATGCACCGTCGTCTCGGTGATGCCGTACATGTTCACGAGCCGCGGCGAGGCCCGGTGGCGGTCCAGCCACGCGCCAAGGCGTCCGGGTTCCAGCGCCTCGCCACCGAATACCACCGTCTGTAGTTCGAGCCGATTCCCCGATTCGGCCTCCCGCGCATCAGCGGTCTGCAGCGCGTAGAACGCGGACGGGGTCTGACTCAGTAGGCTGACTCGTTCGGCAATCAGCAACGCGTGCAGGTCATCTGGGGACCGGACGACCGCATCGGGCACCACC
>NZ_LZMB01000079.1 GCF_001673555.1 Mycobacterium sp. 1165178.9
TCGTCGACGGTCTGATTGGCAGGACGGGAGCCGTTCTACAGCTTTTTCCTGCCGGCGAAAGGCCAAGCACGAAGGTGCAGCTGGGATTTCGGGTGAGCGATGTCGCCGCAGTCGCAGCGGCTCTCGCGCGCCTTGGCGTCGGGTACGAGATCCCCGGTGTGAGGCGGCTCCGGACCACCGACCCGAACGGCAATCGGGTGCATTTGACCGACGTGATCCGTTGATCCGCCTGCGCGTAGGTTGATTAATCTTCAGATGTCGAGGGCGGAAATTTCATTTCACGTTGGCGCCCAACAGCTTAGCCCGCGATGGCTTTGGCCTTCCCGCTTCGTACCGCGCGGTGACTCGCAGGGGCGGGCACATTGGTCGGAGCCGGCGCGCGGGGAACAAGGTGACCGGGGTTGGTGATGGGCGTGACAAAGCAGCTGCGTCGTTCATCAAGTGTCGCCAGGCTGAACGCATTGCTCGCTCCATCTACGCGATACCAAGATCGGCACTAATAGGAGGTGCCAGTGCGGCTGTCACCACACTAAGCCGACTGAATTGAGCAGCGCAGTCGGCATCAGTGCCGGACGATGATTCCAGCCCACTTTTTAGAGGCCATCGCCCTCTAGGGCGATCGCTCCGTCGTCGCCTGGCGCGGTAACTTGAACTACCGGACCGGGTTCACGGACCGACAGTTTGTGTCGGATCCAGTGCATCCAATGGCCGGGGCCATGCAAATGGCAGTGCTTATCGGTGCCCTTCAGATTCGATCAGTTTCAGACACGAAGACTCCGCGATGTACAGCTTCCGCG
>NZ_LZMB01000080.1 GCF_001673555.1 Mycobacterium sp. 1165178.9
CACCACTCGGCCACTCCACCGTTGGGGTCCACGCCACTTGCACCTTCGAGCGGATGACGGGATTCGAACCCGCGACCCTCACCTTGGCAAGGTGATGCGCTACCAACTGCGCTACATCCGCGCGCCTCGGACGAGATCGTCGCCCGGTGCGAAGCACGACGATAGTCCACGTGAGCGGGCACATACAAATTTCTTGGTACGAGCCGTGTCAAGGCTATCGCGACGACCTGTCACAGGATGCGGCCGGTATTGTCGGGGGCCGGCGCGTGCTAGTCTTCGACGTCGTTCGCCGTCTCGGCGCCGGTCCCGTGGCTCAGTGGGAGAGCGTCCGCTTCACACGCGGAAGGTCGCTGGTTCGATCCCAGCCGGGACCACCAGGACATTGCTCCGCGGCGTGCAACTTCCGTGCAATTTCGGGCGGTTGTAGTTCTGCTCTCGATCGGCCCCGTTGGTCGCAATATCTGGCGCAGCGGCTGCGCTCGTAAGCAGGCTTCAAGTCGCCGGACAGACGGCATTGTCTTATCGTTGGTCATGAAATTCAGCAGGGGACTGCTGACCACGGCCCTCGCAGCAGCTGCGATTGGGGCCGGCATCGCTTCGGCACCGCCAGCTTCTGCGGGGTGCTTGGCGATCGATCCGGAGAACACCTATTGCGATGACCCGGTAGCACCAGACGGGACCTGGCACCGATGCCATCAGAAGTCCCTAATCGTGTTCCAGGGCAATTGGGTTTGGAAGCGGATGCCGCCTACTACCTCGTGTTACCGGGTCGATCCGTCGCAGTCGTGGGCGCCGACGCCGGTCGGACAGCCACAGTTTCACATCGACGATTAAGGGCCGCTCGCTTCGAACGATCCTTGACGATGCCTCAGTCGGTGGTATGGACGAGCAGCACGTCGGTCTTCGACCTCCGCAAGACGTTTCCGGGCACCGAGCCAAGCCACTTGTCGCTGCGCGAGGCTAGTCCCACGTTGCCAACCACCAACAGATCGGCCTTGACGTCCTTGGCGAGGTGGAACAGCGCATGTACCGGATCACCCCGGATGGGTCGCGCCTCGATATCCTTCGCCCCGGCCGCCCGCGCCCGCTCCTGGGCCTCCCGCAGGATCGCATAGATGGCGGCCATCCCGTGCACCTTGTAGTCCCCCTCGTTCCCGAGGGCGACCTCAGCGCGGCCATCGATCACACGATCCGGCCGGGCTGGTCTGCCCCAGCCCCCCTTGTCTCCCTTTTCCAGATAAGACAAGTGCGCCATCGCGATAATCAACTTCGCATTATTTTTCGCGGCGAATGCGGCCGCATGATCCACTGCACGAAACGATGTGTCCGAGCCATCAGTGCCGACCACCAGGGTTTGATAGGCGCTCATATCGCTCCACCTTCGCTGTGAGCCCCCCACCGAGGGTGCCCACCAACGTGCGCCCTTTACACCTCCAGACAAAAGACGCAGTACCCGTTGACCCGGCTCGGGAGCGGGGCGGGCCGTGGCCGCCGACAGGACGTGGCGCCGGCCCCCCGCCTTGGGGCCCAAGACCGCCTCCTCTGACCACGGTCCCTTGCCTAATCGCGCCCGTTAAGCCACCATGAGCTGCATGAGTAAGGTTACCCTAACTACCGAGCTGCCGATCCCGGTGGAGACGGCCTCCGCTCTGGCGCGCAAGCCGGAGCTGATGCGGCATGTCCTCAGCCCGGTGCTGCGGGCGTACCGCCTTGACGTCCCCGAGCGCATCGAGGTCGGCACCGAGGGATCGGCGCGGTTCTGGTGGTTCGGCGTGATCCCGGGCTGGACCCACCACCTCACCGTCAAGCGACTCGGGCCGACCGAGATCTACACCAACGAGCATGGTGGACCGGTCCGCACCTGGAATCACCGCCTCACGTTCGAACCCATTGACGAGCGCAGTTGCCGCTACACCGACGAGATCGAGACGGACGACGGTGTGCACGGGTTATTGACCCGCGTCTTCGTCCGGGTCATGTTTCGCCACCGGCACCGGCGATGGCGCAAGCTTGCGCAGATCCTTCACTGACAGCGCACCACAGAGGACGGTGAATTATGGCCTCCAACCAAGAGGGCATCGGCATGCTGAAACTCGAATGCCCGCAGACTCATCCCGTCGGCCGCATCCTCAAGGACGCCCCGCATCAGGCGGTGCAGTTCGACCCGGGGGCTCAGGTCGGGCCGCGCCGGTTCTGGCCGGACGAGGACGAACAGCCGAACTTCACCACGATCTGCAGGTTCTGCGGTAAGCCGGTGGGGGACACCACGTCCGCCCTGCAAACCAAGCTGGCATCGGTGATAGCCGACTGCTCAGCAACCGCGGCGACGGCCACGCTGTCTTACGTGTAGTCACTCGGACCCGCGGATACCGTAAGAGCTACAGTAGCGGCGTTGCGGCGCGGCGCATCCGCGGCGACGCCGACCTGAGAGGAGTCCAGTGGCGCAGACACCGCAGAGCACCCCCCGCCCACCCGAAGGCGATTGGCTGGGTACGCCGTACCTGCGCTTCGAACGCCAGGGTCCGATCGCGGTCTGCACCATCGACCGGCCCGACGCACGCAACGCCTTGAGTCCGGCGATGTATTTCGGAATCCGTTATGCGGTAGGACGTCTCAACGAGGACTCGGATTTGGCCGGGTTGGTGCTCACCGGAACCGGAGACGTCTTCGCCCCCGGTGGCGACATGGGCGGCGGGGGAGGCGAGGACAACTGGATCACCTTCGGTTCCGCGCTGGGCATGGACGTGACGCCATTCGATGCGGTCCGCACCTCGGGCAAGCCAATCGTCTCGGCGGTCAATGGGTTATGCCAGGGCGGCGGATTCCAGATCGCGCTGTGCAGCGACCTGTCGGTGGTGAGCGATCGGGCGACCTTCCGGGTGCCCGAGTTGTTCCGCGGCTACGCCGACACCTACTACAGCCAGATGCTCACCCGCGTCATTGGACCGGTGCGCACCCGCGACCTCATGTTCACCGGTCGAGTACTGACCGCGGTCGAAGCCCTCGACTGGGGCCTGGTCACGCGGGTGGTTCCGCACGAGGGTCTGCTGGATGCGGCGAAAGACCTACTCGCGCAATGTTGTCGAACCGCTCCGCGCGCCCGCGGCGTCATCAAGTCCAGCATCGACAGCTATCTGGGCCTGTATGACCGCATCGGCATGACCGCCAGCCTGTCCGACGCCGAGGCCATCGAAGGGTTCCGCTCGTTCAAGGAACGTCGGTCACCGGGCTGGGTGCACCCGGAGCTGCGCGTCGAGGGACGCCTGTAGGGCGCTCAACCAGTCAGGAGCCGCGCGCGGGCGTTGTCGATCTGAGCGAAGGCATAGGCCGCTGCGGCCGAGCTGGTCATGTTGGCGCCCACGTCGGCCGACGCCTGGTAGCGGCCCTCGCCGAGCACCTCGCACAGATGGATGACAGCGCTGTTCACCTCCGGGAAAGCCGTTCGCGTGAAAGGGGTTTGGGCGAACCCACTGATGGTGGCGGCTTCCTCGTAGTGCCCGACCTGGTCGAGAACATGGACGAGCAGCGCTAACGGGCCGGCCATGATCGAAAAACTCCCTGACTCGTAAAGGTTGCGAATCGCCAGGTCAAGGGATTCCAGCCCTTCGAGGGCTTGGCCGTGGGCTGTCGCCAATCTCGCGAGGCTGACGGCCACGATTGATTCGTCGCGCCGGTTGCCGCTCGCGCGGGCGATTTCCAGCCCCCGGCGAAGGGCATCATAGGCCGCGGCGGGATCGGCCTCGCTGAAGGCAAAGCCGTAGCTGGCGAAGCCGTAGCTTGCCATGTGGGGATTTTCAAGTGCGCCGGCGGCAGCCAACAGGCCGTCGGACGCTGCGATGGCCTCGTCGTACCGGCCGGTGAACACCAATGCCATCACAAGATTGGCGTGAGCATGTGGGTGGTGATTCGGCCCGCGCTGCAGGACTTCTCGGCATAGGTCAACCCAATCCTCGTGACGACCGGTCATGATGTAGCCGCCGCCGACCCAGCATTCGGCGTCGTAGGGCACCGGATCGAATCGCCCGCTGGCGACCGCCACACGACTGGCCTGCGCGTAGCCGTGGGATTGTTCGACCCTCCCGGCCGCGTAACACTGGCTGGCCATGACGTAAAGCTGTGCGAGCCGTGGGTGCTCGGCGGCCGCGGCAGCTTCGATGAGTTCCTCGGCCCACGCGGTGGGCTCGTGCTGCTCGACCCAGAAACCAAGGATCGTCGCGTAAATGGCTATGGCACACGCACTGTCGAGGGCACCCCTGTCGGCCACCCATCGAAACGCGGCACGCAGATTAGCCAGCTCCCGGTTGAACCAGGCGTAGGCGTCGACCTGTTGCGAACTGTCCCACAGGGCCAGCACATCGGATTCGCGGTCTGCGAAATATCGGCCGTGCGCGGTCCGAACCGCATTCGCCTCGTTGCGGGTGGCGAGCTGCTCTTCGCCGAATTGGCGGATCGTCTCCAGCATCGAAAACCGGGTTCGCGACGATGTCCTGTCGGCCGCCACCAGCGACTTGCGCACCAGGCCGTCCAGTAGGTCCAAGGTCGCAAGCTCGTCGGCGGATCCGGCGACAAAGCAGGCTGCATCGAGGTCGAACCCACCGGCGAACACCGAACACTTTGCCAACAAAGACTTTTCGGGGTCGGTAAGCATGTCGTAAGACCACTGCACCGCGTGGCGTAGCGTTTGGTGGCGCTCGGACCCGCGGCCCGACCCGACGAGTAGCCGGAACCTGTCGTCGAGGCGATCGCGCAGTTCGGTCACAGTCATCGATAGCACCCGCGATGCGGCCAGCTCGATCGCCAGCGGAATGCCGTCGAGGCGCCGGCAGATTTCGATGACGGCATCCGCGTGCCGCGGTGCGGTCAGGTTCGTTTCGGGAGCGAGCGCTTTGGCGCGCTGGATGAACAACTTCACGGCGCTGGATTCCACCCCGCGCTGAATGTCCAATGACGGAACGGGCCACAGTTGTTCGTCGGCAAGCCGGAGACCCTGCCGACTGGTGGCAAGGATGCGCACAGTTGCAGAGCGGGACAGGATCGCTTCGATGATGTCGGCCGCCGCATCGACGACGTGCTCGCAATTGTCAAACACGAGCAGACGCGACCGGCCCTCCAGCGCGGCGGCCACGCTTTCGGCCACGCTCATGCCCTGCTGCTGAGTGATGCCCAGGACTGCCGCGACTGCTTCGGGAACCGCAGCCGGATCACCGACGGCGGCTAGCTCGATCAGCCATACCCCGTCGGGAAAGCTGCTCGCGCTATTCGCCGCGACCTCGATGGCCAGCCGCGTCTTACCCACGCCCCCAACGCCGGTGAGCGTCACCAGCCGATGACTCTCGAGCGTCTGCTGCACCTCGGCCAGTGCCGCCGCACGCCCCACGAAGCTTGTGGTCTGGCGACGCAAGTTGCCCACTGCCGGGTCGGCGGTCTTCAACGGCGGAAAGTCCGCGCGCAGGCCGTCCGCCCGTACCTGAGCGATCTGTACCGGTTTGGCGAGATCGCGCAACCGCCGCGGCCCCAGATCCACGAGCTCGACACCGCTCAGCAGGCCGGCCGTGACGTCGTCGAGCAGGATTTGGCCACCATGTCCGCACGCCATCACTCTCGCCGCCCGGTTGAGCACCGAGCCGAAGTAGTCACCGTCGCGGTGCTCGGCCTCTCCGGTGGCCATCCCCATCCGCACCGGCAGCTCTAACATCCGTTGAGCGGCCACCGCGGCCGCCACCGCGTCGCGCGGTGACTCGAACGCCGCGCACACGCCGTCGCCGGTGTGCTTGAACAACCGGCCTCGGTGAGATTGGATCGCCTCGCGCAGCGTCCGGTCATGGTCCTCCAGAGCGGCGCGCATCGCGGGCGCGTCGGCTTCCCAGCGTCGAGTCGACCCTTCGATGTCGGTGAACAGGAACGTGACGACTCCCGACGGCAGGGCAGCCTTCGTGTCGTGGGCCATCGAGCCCCTATCCTCGTTTCTGGGCTGGCAGCATCGTTTGCTCGGCGTATGTGATGGTAGGCATAGGTGCCGGGCGCAGGCCGCCAAACGCCGACTTTCCGGGGCGGACCGGCTAGCCGAAGTCGATCCACTCGCTCATATGCTACGCGCCCGGCCGCGCCAAAACGGTTCCCGCAGCTGAGTTTTCAAGATCTTTCCGCTTGCGTTGCGGGGCAACTCCGGCACGAAGTCCACGGTGCGCGGGCATTTGAAACCGGCCAGGTGCTGGCGGCAGAATTCGATGATGTCTTTCGCCTCGGTTCCGCCATGGCCTACCACGATCGCCTTGACGGATTCGCCCCAGAAGTCGTCGGGCACCCCGATCACCGCGGCGTCCTCGATGGCGGGATGCTCGATGAGCACGCTTTCCACCTCGGGACCGTACACGTTCTCGCCGCCCGTGATGATCATGTCCTTGATGCGGTCTTCGATGTAGACGTAGCCGTCGGTGTCCAAGCGGCCGATGTCGCCGGTGCGCACCCAGTCGTCGGCGGTGATGGTTTCGGCCGTTGCCTGCGGGCGGTTGAGGTAGCCGGTCATGTTCTGGTTGCTGTGCACCCACACCTCGCCGGATTGCCCGGGCGGCAACTGGTTTCCGGTCTCGGGATCGACGACGCGAATCTCGCAGCCCAGCACCGCCTTTCCGGCCGCCAGCTGCAGTTCGGGCCGCGCGGCGTCACGGTGATCGTCGTCGGACAGCGCGGTGACCGCGCCGCACAGTTCCGTCTGCCCGTACACCTGCACGAATTTCGTGTCGGGCCAGGTGGACAGCGCTCGATGCAGCAACGGCAGCGGCATCGGTGCTGCGCCGTAGACGATGTAACGCAAGCCGGCGATGGCCGCGGTCGCCGCCTCACCCGCGTCGAGGAACCGGGCGATCACCGGCGGGACGAAAAACGCGTGGGTGGCTCCGGCGCGCACAGCGCCGATCAGCGTCGCGGCGTCGGGCTCACGGGTCATTAATGTCGTTGCACCGGAACGGATTCCAAACAGGGCGTAGCCGATTCCACCGACGTGGAACAACGGCATGGCCACCAGGTTGGCGTCGCCCTCGGCGAACGGAAACGCCGGGGCCAGGTTCGACGCGTGATTGACCAGGGCACGTTGACTGAGTAGCACGCCCTTGGGGCGCCCGGTGGTGCCGGAGCTGTAGATCACCAATGCCGTCTCGTTCTCATTGACCCTCGGGTCGGGCGGCGTCGGTGCCGCCGCGGCGAGCAGCGATTCGTACTCGTCGCCGATTTCGATGATGCGGCTCACGCCCGGTACCAGGCCGGCGGCCGCATCGGCCGCGCCACGCAGCTCAGCGCCGACCAGCAGCACGCTTGCGCCGCTATCGGCCAGCACGTGGACGAGTTCGTCGCCGACCACCCGCCAGTTGACGACGGTGGTGACAACGCCGATGGAGGCGCCGGCGATGAGCACTTCGAGACAGGCGGGGTGGTTCTTGTCCAGGAAGGCCACGCAGTGTCCCCGTTCGAGACCTGCGGCGCGCAGCGCCCCGGCCGTGTGACGAATCCGCGAGCTCCACTCGGCCCAGGACCACTGGCGTTCGCCGAAGCGAATGGCAATCGCCTCGGGCGTGCGCTCTGCGTGGCCTTCGACCATGCCGGCGAGCGTCTCCGCCGTGCCGGACCTCGTGTCGGCTGGTGGCATGAACCCCTCCGCGTTCGATTTGTTCCAGTTTGTAATACGCGGTCGGTTCGGCGCACGCGACGCCGGCCCTCGCCTGCGCAGGTCGCTAGCGCGTCACGCCATGGAGCCGATCATCATTCCACCGTCGGCGGCGGCTTCGGTGGTCGCGCTGCTGTCCTGGGGTGGTGTGTCACCATGACGAGGCCGACCGGCCCGACCGACCCCGACAAGGATCCGACATGGTGAACCCCGACCGCGCCAGTTCCCGCACCTTTGTCGTGACCGGCGCCGCGTCGGGAATCGGGCTGGCCACCGCGCGGCGGCTGTTGGCCGAGGGCGGCACCGTCATCGGCGCCGACCTGGCCACCCCGCCCGACGGTCTGGGCCCGCGGTTCACGTTCGTGTCCGCCGACGTGACCGACGAATCCGCCGTCGCCGCGGTACTGGCCGCCGTGCCGGACCGCCTCGACGGCCTGTTTCATGCCGCCGGTGTCGCCGGGGGAGGCCCGGTGCACCTGCTCGACCGCGCCGAATGGGACCGCGTGATCGGGATCAACCTCACCGGCACCTTCCTGGTGGCCAAGGCGGCTCTGGCCAGGATGATCGAACAACACCGAGCCGACGGTGAACGCGGCTCGATCGTGACGGTCGCCAGTGTCGAGGGTCTGGAGGGCACAGCCGGTGGCAGCTCGTATAACGCCGCCAAGGGCGGTGTCGTGCTGCTCACGAAGAACATCGCGCTTGACTACGGGCCCAGTGGCATCCGGGCCAACGTCATCTGTCCCGGCTTCATCGAAACGCCCATGGCGCAAAGCGTCTTCAGCATCCCCGGGATGGAGGGCCCGCTGGCCTCCATCACCAACGAGCACGCCCTGCAGCGGCTCGGGCGACCGGAAGAAGTTGCGGCCATGGCGGCCTTCCTGCTGTCTCCCGACGCCTCGTTCGTCAGCGGCCAGGCCGTTGCGGTCGACGGCGGCTATACCGCCGGTCGCGATCACGGTGTCGTCGAACTCTTCGGCTTTCCCGACTGATCCAACTAAGATTCGTCCATGAGCGGTGGACTTACTCCTGACAAGGCGATCGAGGCGATCCGGGGCGCCGGGGGAGCCCAGCCCGGTTGTCGCGCATTGCACGCCAAAGGGACTTTGTATCGCGGCACGTTCACCGCCACCCCCGACGCGCTCATGCTCTCGCGCGCACAACATCTCGACGGTTCGACCGTCCCGGCGCTGATTCGCTTCTCCAATGGCTCGGGCAATCCCCAGCAGCGCGACGGCGCCTCCGGTGTGCGCGGGATGGCGGTGAAGTTCACCCTGCCCGACGGCTCCACCACCGACGTCTCGACGCAGACCGCCCGGCTGTTCGTCTCCGGG
>NZ_LZMB01000081.1 GCF_001673555.1 Mycobacterium sp. 1165178.9
GCCTCGGCCATCGCGGCTGTCCGTACCGGCCGAAATGAAACGCAGACCTAGATCTGTGAAGCGTTTCAGCAGGTCAATGGACTTGATGCCGGCTATTCCCAGCGCCACGCCGTGTGCACGACAAGCCGCTGCGACCGATTCTACGGCATGGCGGAAATGGTCATTCTCATAGTCGCCGTGGATGCCCATTTCGGCCGTCAGATCGCTGGAGCCGAGAAGGATCATGTCGATGCCTTCGACAGCCGCGATGGCGCCTGCGGCGTCGACCGCTTGCGGGGTCTCGATCATCACCGCGACCACCGTGCGACGCTCGAGGACAGCGGTGAGTTCGGCCGGTGACCTGGGCTGGTAACCGCTGACCACATTCGGCCCGGAAATGGAGCGGTGTCCGATCGGAGGAAACCGGGCCGCATCGACGACGGCTGCCGCTTCCTCTTTCGAATTCACGTGCGGCGCAATGACTCCAATTGCGCCGTTGTCGATGACACGAGCAATCACACTCGAATCATGAGACGGCACCCGGACTAACGCCGAGATTCCCGCGCCCAGAGCGCTTGCGCAGATCATTGCCGCCGTCTCCAGCGACGTGGAGGTGTGCTCGAGGTCGACGTAGACCGCGTCGTATCCGCATGCTGCTGCGATCGCAGGGACATCGGGGGTGCGCGCGCTCATCAGTGCCAGGCACAGCACCAGCCCGTCGCTGCGCAACGCCTCGCGCAGTGGTTTATGCACACGCTCACGGTAGCCCACTGAGAACGTTCATTCCACCAAGTCGTTAATGGCATTATCGATGTGGTAACCATTACGTATGCCAGCGAACCGGGTCGCTATCGTGGGCGCCGGCCTGTCGGATTGTGGACGGGTGCCTGACAAGACCGCGCTGGCGCTGATGGCTCAATCTGCACGCCGTGCCATTGCCGACGCCGGTCTGACAAAGGATGACGTGGACGGTTTCGGCGGTCACGGGACCCTGCTGCCACCCGTCGAGGTGAGCGAGTACCTCGGCCTGCGACCGTCCTGGGTCGACGCGACCAACGTCGGAGGATCCTCCTGGGAGGTCATGGCGGGGCATGCCGCCAATGCCATCGCCACCGGCGCGATCGACGTGGCGCTGCTGACCTACGGATCAACGGCGCGCTCTGACGTCAAGCGTCGCATACGGGCATCAGCGGCGGCGATGAGCACCGGCGGCGCCATGCAATACGAGGCCCCCTACGGGGCCACCCTGATCGCAAAGTACGCGATGGCCGCCAGGCGCCACATGATCGAATACGGCACCACCGCAGAACAATTGGCCGAAGTCGCGGTCGCGGCCCACGAGTGGGCAGCGATGAACGACAACGCTTTCGAGCGCGACCGGATAACGGCCGCCGACGTCGCCGCAGCACCGATGCTCGCCGATCCCTTCACTTCCAAGCACGTGTGTCTGCGCACCGACGGTGGCGGCGCTGTCGTGCTCGCGAGCGAGCGGGTGGCGAAGAATTGCGCGAAGGAGCCCGTCTGGATTCTCGGTGCCGCCGACTCGACCTCGCATGTCAGCATGAGCGAGTGGGCCGACTTCACCACGTCGGCCGCCGCACTGTCTGGCCCCCGCGCGTTCGGGCAAGCCGGCGTCGACCCAGCCGACATCGATGTGTGTGAGCTCTATGACTCGTTCACCTCCACCGTGCTGCTCACGGTGGAGGACTTGGGTTTCTGCGCCAAGGGCGAGGGCGGGCCGTTCATCGCATCAGGTGCGCTGCGTCCGGGTGGGGCGTTACCGACCAACACCGACGGCGGCGGTCTGGCCTCTTGCCATCCCGGCATGCGGGGAATGTTTCTGATGGTCGAAGCGACGAGGCAGCTGCGCGGCGAGTGCGGGTCCAGACAGGTTGATGACGCGCGCCTGGCATGCGTGCACGCGATGGGAGGCTTTTTCACCCACAGCGCCACGATGATCCTCGGAAGGCAGTGATGGACGCGCCGGTGGCCGCGAACCGGCCAACGATCGACTCCGACAGCGAATCGTGGTGGCAGGCCATCCAGGATCGCCGACTGATGATCAACTCGTGTGCCGGGTGCGGCCAGAACTCGCTCTACGTGCGTCCGTTGTGCCCGCACTGTTGGAGCGAGGACGTCGCGCTGGCACCGGCGTCCGGGCGGGCACGGCTCTACACGTGGACGGTAGTGCACCAGAATGCGGCACCCTTCGATACGTGCACGCCGTATGTGGTGGCAATGGTGGATCTCGACGAGGGTCCCCGACTGATGACGGTTCTGGAAGACTGCCCGGCCGAAAGCCTCTGTGCAGACATGGAACTCGCTATCGCATTTCGCGATGATGAAGACGGCTTTGTTGTCCCGGTGTTCCGGCCGGTGGCAGCAGGTGTGGGAAAGGAATAAAGATGAACAAAGAAGACATGATCCTGATCAGCGTCGATGACCACATCGTTGAGCCTCCCGACATGTTCAACAACCATCTGCCTCAGAAGTATCTAGCCGAGGCGCCGCGGTTGGTGCACAACCCCGATGGCTCAGACACCTGGCAATTCCGCGACGTGGTGATCCCCAACGTGGCGCTCAACGCTGTGGCGGGCAGGCCGAAAGAGGAATACGGGATCGAACCGCAGGGTCTCGATGAGATCCGGCCCGGCTGCTGGCAAGTCGACGAGCGGATCAAAGATATGAATGCCGGCGGCATCCTCGGCTCGATCTGCTTCCCGTCGTTCCCCGGATTCGCCGGCCGACTGTTCGTCACCGAGGATCCGGAATTCAGCCTGGCCCTCCTTCGGGCGTATAACGACTGGCACGTCGAGGAGTGGTGTGCTGCCTACCCGGCGAGATTCATTCCGATGACGCTGCCCGTGATTTGGGATGCCGAACTGTGCGCCAGAGAGATCCGCCGCAATGCCGAACGCGGCGTGCACGCATTGACGTTCACGGAAAACCCGGCGGCGATGGGATATCCGAGCTTTCACGACGACTACTGGACACCGATGTGGGAAGCGTTGGTCGACACCGATACCGTGATGAACGTCCACATCGGGTCATCCGGCAAGTTGGCGATCACCGCGCCGGATGCGCCGATGGATGTGATGATCACGTTGCAGCCGATGAATATCGTGCAGGCCGCGGCGGATCTGTTGTGGTCCAAGCCGATCAAGAAGTACAAGGACCTCAAGATCGCGCTCTCGGAGGGCGGGACCGGCTGGATACCCTACTTCCTTGAGCGTGCCGACCGCACCTACGAGATGCACTCCACGTGGACCGGTCAGGACTTCGGCAAGCAGAAGCCGTCTGAGGTCTTCCGCGATCACTTCCTGACGTGTTTCATCTCCGACCACACCGGAGTGGCGCTGCGCAACGAGATCGGCATCGACAACATCTGCTGGGAAGCTGATTACCCGCACAGCGACAGCATGTGGCCGGGCGCTCCCGAGCAACTGCACGAGGTGCTCCAGCGGAATAACGTGCCCGATGACGAGGTCAACAGGATGACCTACCAGAATGCGATGCGCTGGTATCACTGGGATCCGTTCACCTCTCACATCGCCAAGGAGCAGGCCACCGTCGGCGCCCTGCGCAAGGCCGCCGAAGGGCACGACGTGTCTATCCAGGCGCTGTCCAAGCACGACCACGGCAAGGGAGCCGGCTGGCAGGATCAGTTGAGCAAGCTGACCATGAACACGGCTGGCGAATCAGAAGACTGACGTTCAACCAGTTGCGGCGAGGCGGTCGGCAAGCGCCCGCGGCCGCCCCTCCGAGCGCGCAGGGAGCTTGTTGCGCTCGACCTTGCCGTTGTCATTGACCGGCAGCGGCTCGTTCCAGAACACCAGTTCCTCGGGCAACTTGTACTTGGGCAGTCCCGCCGAGATGAGCGCGTCGGTGACCTTCGCGAGCGACATGTCGACGTCGGCGTCAAGAACTAAGGCAACGGCGAGTCGTTCGCCGGTCGTGTCATCGGCCACCGAGTATGCCGCGCACTCGCGGACCCCAGCGATCCTGGACACGGCCTCCTCCACCTCGACGGCCGCGATCTTCAGACCGTTGCGAATGATGATGTCCTTCAGGCGTCCGACGATGCGCACCCGACCTTCGGAGATTTCGGCCACGTCGCCGGTGCGAAACCAGTCGCCATCGAATGCCCGCGCGTCGTCATCGGCATCTGTGTACCCGAGGAACGTATGTGGCCCGCGAATGCAGCACTCGGTCGGATCCGCTGCGGATCCGACCTTTACCTCGACATCCTCCAACGCGACACCGTCGTCGGCGTGACGGACGTCCGCGGACTCCGACCGCAGACCAGACGTGCTCACCGGTACTTCGGACGAACCGTAGGCGCGCATCGCGATGATCCCGAAATCGTCTTCGGCGCGCGTGACGATGCGCCGGTCCAGCATGGTCCCGCCTAAATAGACCGCTTGCAGCGGCACGTGCAGCCCGCGCGCCACCGCCTCGTCGAGCAGCCTGTCCAGCAAGCGATCGGGTCCGCCGTACCAGGTCGCACCCGACGAGACCAGCAGCTCACAGGTTTTGGCGGCATCCCAGTTGTCCTCGAGGATGACGGGCGCGCAGAGCATCGGTGCGATGACCAACGCCTGCAGCACTCCAGTCACCGACGCGAGCGGACTGATGAGAAAAATACGGTCTGCCGGGCAGAGTCCGGCTGCCGCGATGTAATTTGACGACGCCTTCATCAGCGTGCTCTGCGAGTGGATGACTCCCTTGGGCGCCGAGGTGGTTCCCGACGTGTAGAGCACGAGGGAGGGTTCGTCGGCCGCACGCTGAGATCGGTACGCAGTCTGCGGTGCGGAATCGGCGTCCAAAGCGATCCATACCAATCCCGCGGACATCCCTTTCCGCGGGGCCGCAGGCCAATTCGGCGCGACCCCGAACTCAGCTCCGGTGTGCGCGATGATGTCGGCCACCTGCGCCTCGCCAGCGCTGCGAGGGACCAGCAGGACCATGGCATCGACGCGCAACGCCGCATGGACGGTGACCACTGAATCCACGTCGTTACCCACGACCACAACGGTCGGTGTCGACGCTCCGACGCCCGAACGCGCCAGAGCGCCACATGCCGCATCGATGCGCGCGTCGAGTTCGGCATAGCTGAGTTCCGCCCCCCGAGCGCACAGAGCCAGCTTCTCGGGATGCAGTGCCGCGGCGGCACGAACGATGTCGGCGGGCTGACCCGACCAGAACCCGGCCTCGCGGTATCGGTCCCGCAACGCCGCGGCGCGCCGCTGCGCACATTGCAACAGAGCCGGCGCGCCGCTCATGGATGTCCTCCGATGCAAATGATGGTTCTCACTTCGAGTAAATGTAACCTCTCACCATGCCGTCAATGAATTTCGACAATCAGGTTGCCATTGTCACCGGTGCGGGCGGTGGCCTCGGCCGCTGTCACGCCCTCGAACTCGCCCGCCGGGGCGCGCGCGTAGTGGTCAACGACCTGGGCGGCGCAGTGGACGGCACCGGTGCGTCAATATCGGCCGCGCAGGCGGTAGTTGACGAGATCACGTCGGCGGGAGGCACGGCGATCGCCAACGGCGACTCGGTCGCTACCGAGGAGGGCGGCGCGGCCATTGTGGCGGCGGCAATGGACGCATACGGACAGGT
>NZ_LZMB01000082.1 GCF_001673555.1 Mycobacterium sp. 1165178.9
CTCACCCAGCTCGATGCGATACCCACGGATCTTCACCTGATCATCGGCACGACCCAGATACTGCAACTGCCCATCGGTGCCCCATCGCACCAAATCCCCGGTGCGATACATCCGTTGCCCCGGTCCACCGAACGGACATGCCACGAACCGCGACGATGTCAAGCCCGCCCGACTCGCATACCCGTAGGCCAGCCCGGCACCGGCCACATAAAGCTCGCCCACCACGCCGACCGACACCCGGCGCAGCCCGGCGTCGAGCACGAACAACGCCGCCCCGGCCACCGGGGAACCGATGGGCACCGCCACCGAGCCCGGCTGCAACCGCGCGCTGGCCGCCGCGTACACCGTCGCCTCGGTGGGGCCATAGGCATTGATCATCACCCGATCCGGCGCCCACCGCTCCACCAGCTCGACCGGGCAGGCCTCGCCGGCCACCACCAGCGCCGCCGACTCCAAACCCTCCGGCGACAACACCCCCACCGCCGACGGCGTCTGGTTCAAGACCGTGACCTGTTCGCGAATCAGCAAGGCGTGCAAGTCATCCGGTGACGCGGCTACCTCCTCGGGCACCACCACCAACCGCCCACCATGCAACAACGCCCCGAAAATCTCGTACACCGACACGTCGAACACCAGCGAATGCCACTGCGACCACACCCGCCCGGGCCCGATGGCCAAACCACCGGCCTCGGCGGTCAACAGCTCGGCGACGCTGCGATGTGCGACTGCCACCCCTTTGGGGACACCGGTCGTGCCCGAGGTGTAGATCAGGTAAGCGACATCATCCGGAGCCGGCATCGCCGACAACCCAGTGCTCAGTTCACGGTCCACGGCCGGATCGTCGACGTCGATGACCACCACCCCAGATCCATCCAGGCAATCGCCCAGCGGACCCGTCGTCAGCACGGCGACCGGCGTCGCGTCGGCCACTACGAACTCGATGCGCGCCGGGGGCAGCGCGGGATCGATCGGCACATAGGCCGCCCCGGTCTTGAGCACCGCCAGGATCGCCACGATCGCCTCGGCCGAGCGCGGCACCAGCAGCGCCACACACTCACCTGGGCCCGCTCCCCGCCTAATCAACAAGTGCGCCAAGCGATTCGAGGCCTCGTCCAGCTCCCGATAGGATACTGAGCGTCCATCACACGTCAACGCCAAGGCGTCCGGCGTTCGCATGACCTGCGCGGCGAACAGCTCCGGAATCGACACCGCCGCCGACGAGCGGTCCAGCGCCACCCGATTGCCCCACTCATCCAGCCCGACCCGCTCATCGTCATCGAGCAGATCGATCGACAACAACCGGCGACTCGAATCGGCGGTCATGGCCGCCAGCACCGTCTGCAACCGCTCGAACAACGACTCGACGCTGGCTGCGTCGAACACGTCGGCGTCGTACTCGACGCGAAGGCCCAGTTCGGGACCTGGAATGGCAGCGACCGTCAGCGGGTAGTGGGTGGATTCGTGCATGTCGAACTGGGTGATGACCAACTCGTGGCCGCCAACCAATGCGGCGGTGTCCACCGGGTAGTTTTCGAAGACGAACAAGGTGTCGAACAACTGGTCGTGCCCGGTGGTGCGGTGGATCTCGGCCAACGCCAGATGCTGATGCTCCACAGTGTGGTTATAGAAATCTTGCAGCTGATCGAGCAGGTCCGCGCCCGTCGTCGCCGCGCTGATCTGTGCCCGCGTCGGGACCGTGTTGATCAACAGCCCCACCATCGAATCCGCACCGGCCAGCTCCGCCGGCCGCCCCGACACCGCGGTGCCGAAGGCCACGTCGTGCTGGCCGGTCAGCCACATCAACACCTGCGCCCAGGCCGCCTGCAGTACGACGTTGACAGTGGTCTGCTGCGTGCGCGCCAACTCGCCGATGGCACGGGTGGTGTCCGCAGCGATCCAAAACGATTGAACGCCTGGCGGTCCCGGTTCTAATCGTCCTGGTGGACTCACCAGGGTTGGGGTGTCAAGACCGGCCAACACCTCACGCCAGGCCGCGTGGGCTGTTTCGCGATCCCGTCCGGCCAGCCAGCCTACAAAGTGGCGGTACGACGGTGCCGCGGGCAGCTGACGTCCGTAATAGGCGCCGAATATTTCGCCCAGCAGGATGGGCAAGGACCACCCATCCAGGACAATGTGGTGATTGGTCATTACCAATCGGTGCCGGTCTTCGGCCGTGCGAATCAACACCGCCCTGAATGACGGCGGGTCGGCCAGGTCGCACACCGTAACCCGTTCGGCGGCGCTGATCTCTTCGACCCATTCGTCGACGTCCAAGTCAACGCCGTCCAGGTCGATGTACCGCCACGGCAGCACCGGATCGGCCGGGATGATTTGCACCGGCTCGTCGAAGTCTGCGCAGAATCGGGCCGCCAGGTGGGGATGTCGGGTCACCACCGTCTGCAGCGCCTCGCGTAGCCGATCGTGGTTGAGGGCGCCGCTGAAGGTGATGTCTAGCTGCACCGCGTACACCTCGTGGCCGCCCCGGGCGGTGCTGGTGTGAAACAGCAGTCCCTGCTGCAACGGGGTCAACGGCAACACGTCAGCGATGCGGTGCTGGTCCTGCAGCTCATCGAGCTGAGGTTGCGTCAGACGAGCGGGAGCGAAATCTGATGGCGTCCATCCACCCCCGCCACCGCGAACATGCGCACAGATCCCGCTCAGGGCCTCAAACCACAACCGGCCCAGCCGATCGACCTCTTCGCGATCCACCGCCGACGGCGCCCACGTCCAGTTCGCGTGCAGGCGCGGGCCCGATTCTGTGTCCAGAGTGCCGGCGTTGAGCTCCACGGTGTGGGACATCGGCATCGCCATCGGCATCCCCGAGACCGCGCCGCTTAGCGACAGCCCGTCCCGGTTAACCCGCCACAAATCGTCGAATACCTCGGCTGCCGCACCCAATCGGCCCAGATAGTTGAACCCGATCACCGGGTCGGGGTCGGTCAGCTCAACCTCGGGATTCAAGTAGCGCAGCAACCCGTAACTCAGCGGATCCGGCAGGGCGCGCAACTGCTCCTTAGCGTCTTTGACCAGCGCTCCCAACGCCGCATCGCCGCCGACCACTTGGCCCCACGTCAGCCCTCCGACGCTCAGCGCCGCCGGGTATTTGGTGGTGAACCACCCAACCGTGCGCGTCAGGTCCACATCGGTGGCCAGCTCCTCATGGCGCCCATGACCCTCCACGTCGATGCCGATCCGCGCCCCGGGGCGCCCGGAAAACTCCGCGACCGCCAACGCGAACGCGATCAGCAAAATGTCGTGCACTCCAGCATGGAACGCCGCCGGCACCTCGCCGAGCAGGACCCGCGTGGTCTCGGCGTCCAGCGACACCGACAAGTGACCGGCTGCGGCGAACGTATCCACCCCGGGCTGTACCGCCGGCAACACCGCCGGTGTGGCCGCCACCTGCCGCCACGTGTCCGCCTGATCGATGACCGCCGGCGTGCGCGCGTGCTCGGCCAGCAACGACGACCACCGGGCAAACGAGGTGCCCGCCGCCGGAAGAGCTATGGGCTGCCCGCCACGACGCTGGACCCACGCCAGGTTGAGGTCTTCCAGCAGGATCCGCCACGACACCCCGTCGACGGCCAGGTGGTGAATGATCAACGCCAACTCGCCCGTAGGGCCGGCCCACAGCGCGCTGAGCATCACCCCGGCGGCCGGATTCAACCGCGACCGCGCCTCGGCCAGCGCCTCCTCGGACAACACATCCACCGCTCGCAGGCAATCGCTGGCATCCACCGACCCGGGTTCGGGAACCTGTAGCACCCAGTTTCCAGCGCCGTCGTCGTCAGCGCGCAGCCGCAACATGGCATGGCGATCCAGCAGCGCCTGCAACATGGCCACCACATCGGGCTCGCTCACCCCGGCCGGGGCCTGCACCATCACGGTCTGGTTGAACTGCTCAACCGGACCACCGACGTCCCGCAGCGACCGCATGATCGGCGTCGCGATGACCGGCCCGACGCCCTCGTCGATCCGGCCGGCTTCGCCGCTGGCCACCGTGGCAACGCAGGCCAGGCGGGCCACCGTCTGCTCGACGAATACGTGGCGGGGCCGAAACACCAGGCCGGCTGCCCGCGCCCGGGCCACCACCTGCATCGACAGAATGCTGTCCCCGCCCAGCTCAAAGAACGACTCGTCAACCCCGACCCGCTCGAGCCCCAGCACCTGGGCGTAGATCCCAGCCAGGATCTCCTCGGTCGCGCTGGCCGGCGCCCGGTAACGGTTGCCGTCCTGGTACTCCGGCGCCGGCAGCGCGCGGACGTCGAGTTTGCCGTTTGTGGTCAGGGGCAGCGCATCCAGCGCGACCACCGCGGTCGGCACCATGTAGGCCGGTAGCCGCTCCGCGAGCTGCGCGCGCGCGGCGGCCGGGTCGGCGATGCCGGTGATATAGCCGACCAGACGTTTGTGGCCGGGGCGGTCCTCACGGGCGATCAC
The DNA here is from genome assembly GCF_001673555.1 of Mycobacterium sp. 1165178.9. Taxonomy (GTDB): domain Bacteria; phylum Actinomycetota; class Actinomycetes; order Mycobacteriales; family Mycobacteriaceae; genus Mycobacterium. Next base: position 4,438 of record NZ_LZMB01000082.1, read on the forward strand.
CGCCGCCTGCTCGACCCCGTCCAGGCCGACCAACGCCGCTTGCACTTCACCCAACTCGATGCGATACCCGCGGATCTTGACCTGCTCGTCGGCGCGCCCGACATACCGCAACTGCCCGTCGGCACCCCAACACACCAGGTCACCGGTGCGATACATGCGCTGCCCCGCGCCCCCAAACGGACACGCCACAAACCGCGACGCGCTCAAGCCCGCCCGGTCCAAATACCCATAGGCCAGACCGTCACCGGCCACATACAACTCACCCACCGCACCGGCAGGCACCGGATGCAACCACCCATCCAGCACGAATAAGGCCGCGCCGGGTACCGGAACACCGATCGGCACCGGCCCCGCCCCCGCCGACCCCGCCTGGAGCGGCGCGCTGATTGTCACGACCATCGTCGTCTCGGTCGGGCCGTAGGCATTGAACATCGTCCGCCCCGACGCCCACCGATCCACGAGCTCAGCGGGGCAGGGCTCGCCGGCGACCACCACCGCCATCGATCCCAAGCCCTGCGGCGACAGCATCCCCAGGGCGGACGGGGTGCGTGCGAGCAAGCTGACTTCCTCGGTTACCAGCAACGCGTGAAGGTCTTCCGGTGAGTTGGCCACTTCTTCGGGCACCACCACCAGGCGCCCACCACCCAGCAGCGAACCGATGATCTCCCACACCGAGGTGTCAAACCCGTACGAATGACACTGCGTCCTTACCCCTGCCGCGGGCAGTTGCGTCCCTAACACCTCAAGCAACTGGGTGACGTTCCGGTGGCTCACGGCGACCGCCTTGGGCACACCGGTAGTCCCCGAGGTGTAGATCAGGTAGGCGATGTCATCGGGCGCAGGAGGCCGCAAGCCGGCGGACGGGTAGGTCTCGATCCGAGGGTCGTCGACATCGATCACGGGAAGGCCGCGACCGTCCAGCCGAGGGCGCAGGTCCGCCGAGGCGACCGCGACGATCGGCGCGGCGTCGTCGACCATGAATTTGATGCGCGCGTCCGGATGCGCCGGGTCGATCGGCACATAGGCCGCACCGGTTTTGAGAACCGCCAACATCGCGACGACCGTCTTGTCCGAACGCTCCAACAGCAACGCCACACGCCGTCCGGGACCCACGCCGTCAGCGGCCAACAGATGAGCCAACCTGTTGGACGCCTCATCGAGCTCTCGATAAGACATCGAGCGGCCCTCGTAGGTCAGCGCTAACGCCTCCGGAGCGAGGGCGGCCTGCGCAGCAAACAACGCCGGAATCGAAACCGACGTGCTCAGCGGCCGAGTCAGCACCCCCTGGTTGCCCCAACCGCCCAACCGATCGTGCTCGGTGGCGTCCAGCAGGTCGATCGTCGAGAGCCGCCGTGTCGGGTCGGCGGCCATGGCGGCCAAGACCCGCTCCAACCGTCGCGCCAGATCGCGAACCTCGAAGTTCCAGGATGACTTGCCGTTGGACGCCGTGCTGAGGAATAGGTCGTCGCCGGAGCTGGAAAACATCAGGCCGAAGCCATCCACCACGCCGCTGTTGGTGAGGAAGGCCGAAGCCGAGACGCCGCCGAAGGGCAGAGTGAATCGAGACGGGAGGAAATTGACGGTCACCCTGTCGAATGAGCGTCCATGCCCTCGGGCTTTGCGCTCAAGGGCTTCCACCGGAAACCGTTGGTGCTGCACCGCTTCCCGTATTCGGGTGTCCACGTATCCGCAGAAATCGGCAACCGTGGACGCCGGCGACAGCTGCAACACCAGGGGCACAACTCCGGCCACCATCCCCGGAAGCGTTTTCGACTCCGGACGCACGCGCCTGCTGACGGGAAAGTCGAGTACTACCTCTGACCCGTCCGCGTGGTACCCGCGGACCAGAAGCGCGCATGCCGCGGTGATGACCGATGAGCGAGGCACATTCCACACCCGGCATAACTCGTCGATGCGCCGAATTGTCAAGGGATTCAACCGAACCGGATCAGAAGGCGGCTCCGCCTCCCGCTCGCCGCCGGGCTCCGGCATGCGGTGCTGTTCTCCGCTCTCCGCCGGGAGATTCTGCGTCCAATAACTCTGGTCTTCCAGATATTCCTTGGACGCCTCATATTCCTGCTCGCAGTCGACCAAGTCCTGCAAGGACCCCAAGAGGGCGCCAGGGATGGGCGCCCCGGAGATGACCGCGGAGTAGACAGCCGCCAGCCGCTGGCCGATCAGCGCTATGCCGGACCCATCCAGGACTATGTGGTGGACGCACCAGAACAGATAGAACTCGTCGTGGCGCACCTGAAAAAGTGCGAATTTGAACAACGGCCCGGTAAACGGCATCGGCGTGCTTTGTATTGAGGACGCGATCCGTTGGGCTTCGTGTAGCGAATCGCTCGAGCAGGTCAGGTCATAGAAATCGACCTTGACGTCCGGGTAATCGATCACGCGTTGCACAACCTGGCCGTCCACCTCGAAGAAGGCGGCCCGCAGTGGCTCAGCCTCGCTTACGGATCGGCGGATCGCCCATTCCAGGGCTTCACGTTCCACCGGGCCCTCGAACTTCACGAACAGGCCCAACTGCCACCCCGTGCCCAGTTGGCCCGTCTCCTGCGCAAGCCAAATCTCTAGTTGACCCCGCGTCAGTGGAAGTGCCCGGTCCCCAAGCACCATCGACTCCTTTAACTAACAGAACTGCTGATCAGAAGCCCGGTCCGGTGGGAAGACTCGACAGCCGCGTATTGCTCCGGTTCTGTCCGACGGCATGCAGACACGAAACACCCTTCGCCACGCCGGCGACCGGCAGGCAGCCGGCTGGGGCGCCGCCGCCCCACAGGCTGTGGTGTTTCACGTTGTTGCCCAAAACCAGAAAACTCCCCCGTACGGCCGTCGAACGGATCGATCCTCAAAAGTTCCCCTAGCCGCCCGAAGGGCAAGGTAGTGAAATCGCTCCAAACCCTAGTGGAGGTCAACACACCCTGTGTGGGTTTCGGCAAACATTCTGGCGTAGCTCTAAGGACTATGGCGGAAGGGTTGCACCCGCTTGGATAACGATGCCCTGACGTGCAGCGATCATCTGACTGCAACGCTTTCGTCGCCGACCGGACGGGGCAGCCCGGGAGGCCTCTGCCGGCGCTCCTAATCGGCGGGCGCGGCTGGGCTACGGCACCGAGGCGCTAGGACATACTCGCCCGCGGGTCCGCGACGGCGCTACCCTTCGCGGGCGTACTGTGCATTACGATCCAATATCGCGTTGAAAAAGTGCCGATACGGAGACCACGCACGTGGTTTACTCGTCAGAATCAGGTCGCGGTCCCTGATGCGCTGCTGATTTGAGGTGAGCGCCGCCCGGCTAGCCTGCGGTGTCCATCCTCGAAGTGCTTGCTCTTTGGTGGACCGCGTTTGATGTGTAAGTTGCAAGTTCGAACAACTGACATGCGCCAGTGTGGACGCGGGTGGAAGGTTGGATGCGATGGTCGAGCAGGGGGTGCGAGACGTTGCTGGAGCCGATTCCGATGTCGCTGACACGGCTCCCTTGCGCACTGGACAAGAGCCCGGCAGCCGAGGCGCTCTCCCGCGACGTGCGGGAAGGCCTCCCGCTGCGCCACCAACGCTGAGCGGATCTCGCGAGATCCGGCGAAATCGGGGGTTTTCGATTTTCAAAGTTCTGGGACGGCTGTGGGTGCCGCTGGTCATACTCGCCGTGGTTGTTGCAGGAGGCTTCACTGTGTCACGACTGCACGGCATCTTCGGCTCTGAGAAGCAACTGTCGTACTCCGACACCAGATCCGACGATTCCAAGCCCTTCAACCCGAAGCATCTGAGATACGAGGTCTTCGGCCCACCGGGGACGGTGGCGGCCATCAGCTACTTCGACGTCAATGGCGAGCCCCAACACCTTAAGGCAGAAAGCTTGCCGTGGTCCCTGGAGTTCGCCGTCACCGCGGCGACGGCCGTCGGAAATGTTGTGGCCCAAGGGGATACGAACAGCATCGGCTGTCGGATCCTCGTCGATAACGTCGTCAAATCCGAAAAAACTACTCACGAAACGGCCGCTTTCACCTTCTGCATGTTGAAGTCAGCATGAGCCGGCCACAATTGCGCGACGAGCCGCCGTTGCGCGACGAGCGGGCCAGGCCGCCCTTCGCTCCTCGGACGATCCGTCGATTTTCGGTGCCCATCATTCTGGCCTGGGTGGCGCTCGTCGTACTCATGGGCCTCACCCTCCCTACGTTGGAGAAGGTCGAGCAAACCCATTCAATATCGCTGGACCCCAACGATGCGCCCTCGTTCAAGGCGTCGAAGCGCATCGGTGACAAATTCAAAGAGAATGACTCCGGCAGCGGCGCCATAATCGTCGTGGAGGGGCAGGAGCCACTCGGCGACGCTGCGCACGGCTACTACAACAACATAATTCGTCAGTTACAAGCCGATCCAAAGCACGTGCAGCACATCCAGAATTTCTGGGGTGATCCGCTCACGGCGGGCGCTGCACAAAGCGCGGACGGTAAGGCCGCGTATGTGCAGGTGGCCCTCCGCGGTAAGCCCGGCTCCAGCGAGGCAAACGAGTCGACCGTGGCCCTCGAGCACGTTGTGGCGCGCACACCGGCGCCGCCCGGTGTCAAGGCGTATGTCACCGGACCCGCGGCGATCGTTGCGGATATGGGCAACAGTGGTAACCGTACGGTCGTCCTCATCACCGCGGTGAGCCTCGGGGTCATCTTCATCACGTTGCTCCTCGTCTACCGATCGATCATCACCGTAATTGTGTTATTGCTGATGGTCGGGATAGAACTGCAAGTAGCCCGAGGAATTGTGGCATTCCTCGGCGATCACGGAGTCATTGGTCTTACTACATTCGCCGTTAATCTGTTGGTGTCAATCGGCATCGCGGCGGGAACCGACTACGGCATATTCTTCTTCGGTCGATATCATGAGGCACGCCAGGCCGGCGAGGATCGGGAAACTGCCTACTACACGACATACCACGGCGTCGCCAAAATCGTCCTAGCATCCGGTTTGACTATCGCTGGGGCACTTTTCTGCCTCAAGTTCACCCGACTGCCCCATTTCCAAGCCCTCGCGATTCCTTGTGCGCTCGGCGTGGTGGTTGCCGTTGCGGTGGCCCTCACGCTTGTTCCGGCGGTTCTCCACGTTGGGAGCCGTTTCGGCTTGTTCGACCCAAAGCGACGAATTACGGCACACCGATGGCGCCGGATCGGCACCTCGATCGTCCGGTGGCCGGCTCCCATCCTCCTCGCGACATTAGCGGTCGCCCTGGTCGGGCTTTTGACCCTCCCTGGGTACAGGCCGAGCTACAACGACATGAACTACATCCCGTCGGACATTCCCGCCTCGCAGGGCTTCGCTGCCGCAAAGCGGCATTTCCCGCCGTCGAAGATGATGTCGCCCGAGATTTTGATGGTGGAGGCCGATCACGATCTGCGAAACTCGGCCGACGCCTTGGTATTGGACAAGCTTGCAAAGGGCGTCCTCGCGGTTCCAGGCATTTCCACCGTGCAGGGCCTCACGAGGCCTGAAGGCACACCGATCGCGCACACGTCGATACCGTTCATGATCGGCATGCAGAACGCGGCGCAGCTAGAGATCATGCCGTTCCAAAAGGAACGCATGAATGACATGCTCAAGCAGGCCGACCAGTTGGCCACAATGATCGCCCTCATGCAGCACATGTACGGGCTGATGCAACAGCTCGTCGCGACCACCCATCACATGGTCGGCGAGACGCACGACATGCAGGCGATCACCAATGAGATGCGAGACCACGTTTCGGATTTCGAGGACTTCTGGAGGCCGATCCGCAGCTACTTCTACTGGGAAAAGCACTGCTACGACATCCCGATCTGCTTTTCTCTGCGATCCATATTCGACACACTCGATGGCATCGACGAGATCACCGATAAATTGAAGGACCTGGTCAACGATCTCGATCAGATAGACCTGATCATGCCGCAACTCGTTGCGCAATTCCCGACGATGATCGAGACCATGCAGAGCATGCGAACGATGATGCTGACCATGCACAGCACTATGTCCGGGATCATGTCGTCGATGGACGAGGCCAGCAATAACTCCACCGCCATGGGGAAGGCTTTTGACGCCGCCAAGAACGACGATTCTTTCTATATCGCCCCCGAGGTCTTCAACAATGCGGACTTCAAACGGGTCTTGGACATTTTCGTGTCACCGGACGGCAAGGCCGCCCGCATGCTCATCACGCAAAAGGCTGATCCCGCCTCTCCCGAGGGGATTGCAAAAGTCGACGCGATAAAGAGCGCGGCCGAGGAGGCGCTCAAAGGGACTCCGTTGGAATCCGCCAGGGTCTACCTCACCGGCACCGCCGCATTCACGAAAGATATTATCGACGGCTCTAAGTATGACCTCCTGATTGCGGGAGTCGCCGCGTGCTGCCTCATCTTCATCATCATGCTGATCGTGACGCGAAGTTTCGTTGCCGCGTTGGTCATCGTGGGAACGGTATTGCTGTCGCTGGGCGCGTCCTTTGGATTGGCCGTGCTGGTCTGGCAGTATTTGCTCGGCATCCAGATACACTGGCTCGTCCTCATTATGGCTGTGCTGGTGCTATTGGCGGTGGGATCTGACTACAACCTGCTGCTGGTAGCGCGAATGCAGGAGGAATTGGGCGCAGGCATCAAGACGGGCATAATCCGCGCGATGGGCGGTACCGGCAAGGTCGTGACAAACGCCGGCCTGGTGTTCGCGTTCACGATGGCATCAATGATCGTCAGCGACTTGGTCATCGTCGGCCAGATCGGCACGACGATCGGGATGGGCCTGCTGTTCGACACCCTGATCGTGCGTGCGTTCATGACTCCGTCCATCGCTGCGCTGCTGGGACGCTGGTTCTGGTGGCCCCAGCGAGTGCGCCCCCGCCCTGCCAGCGCTTTGCTTCGCCCGACAGGATCCCGCCCGTTGGTGCGCGCCCTGCTGAAACAGCCGCCCGTCGGTAGCGGAATCCCCGGCTGATCGCCGCATGAGTACCAAATACTCTGGGGAGCCCACCCTGGCGCGGATGATCCGCCGGCTGTCCGTGCCGATCATCCTGGCTTGGGTGGCGCTGACTGCGGTGGTGAGCCTGGCAGTTCCCTCGCTGGAACATGTCGGACAGAAACATTCCGTGCCACTGGCTCCTCAAGACGCGCCAGCGGTGCAGGCCATGAAGCGAATGGGCCGGGACTTCAAGGAATCCGACTCGGACAGTTTCGCGATGGTCGTGCTCGAGGCGCCGCAGCCACTCGGCCCCGATGCCCACACTTACTACGACAAATTAGTGCGCGACTTGAGGGCCGACCCGAAGCACGTGCAGCACGTGCAGGATTTATGGGGAGATCGACTGACGGCCGGGGGTGCCCAGAGCCCCGATCGGATGGCCACATATGTGCAAGTGAATCTGGCGGGAAACCAGGGCACCACCTTGGGCCAGGAATCGGTGGCCGCGGTCCGGAACATCGTGAATCGGACGGCGCCGCCGCCAGGCGTCAAAGCGTATGTCACCGGCCCGGCAGCGCTCGTTTCGGATATGCAGCGCAGTGGCGACAGATCGATGCTGAAGATGACCGCGGTAGGCGCCATAATCATCTTCCTGGTACTGCTTTTCGTCTACCGTTCCATCACTACCGTCGTCCTGTTGTTGCTCACGGTGGGGGTCGAGGTCCTGGCGGCGCGGGGAATCGTCGCATTCCTCGGTAATAACAACATCCTGGTGCTCTCGACATTTGCTACCAGCCTGCTGACGGCCCTCGCGATGGCCGCCGGCACCGATTACGCGATCTTTTTTCTCGGGCGATATCAAGAGGCCCGTCATGCGGGTCAGGACCGGGAAAGGGCTTTTTACACGACCTACCGCGGGGTCACTCCCGTGGTCTTGGGTTCTGGTTTGACGATCGCCGGGGCGATCATGTGCCTGAGTTTCACCCGGATGCCCATTTTCCAGACGATGGGCATGCCGTGCGCAGTGGGCATGGTCGTCGCGGTCGTGGTGGCGCTCACGCTGGTTCCGGCAGTCCTGACGCTCGCAAGCGGGTTCGGTCTGTTCGACCCCAGGCGTGCGATCGGTTACGGCCGATGGCGCCGGATCGGCACCGCGATCGTCCGATGGCCCGGCCCGATTCTCGTGGCAACCCTTGCGATCGCACTGATCGGCCTGGCGACACTGCCGGGCTATAAAACGAGCTACAACGACAAGCTCTACATCCCCAAAGACATTCCGGCGAACGTTGGGTATGCGGCCGCGGATCGACACTTTTCGCAGGCCCGAATGATGCCCGAGATTCTGTTGCTTGAATCAAATCACGACATGCGCAATCCGGCGGACTTTCTGGTGTTACACAAGGTCGCCAAGGCGATTTTCCGAGTTCCGGGCATTTCGCGGGTACAGGGAATAACCCGGCCCGAGGGCACACCAATCGAACACACCTCCATTCCGTTTTTGCTCAGCTTGAAGAACGCGACCCAGCTTCAATACGAGCAATATATGCAGATGCGTTCCGATGACATGCTCAAGCAGGCAGACATCATGTCGACGCAGATTGCGACAATGAAACGACTGTACGCCTTGCAGCAGCAGCTCACCGACGTTACTCATCACTCCATCGGCGTCACGAAAGAGATGGTCGGCGTAGTGAATGAGTTGAGGGATCACGTTTCGGATTTTGAAGATTTCTTCAGACCGATTCGCAGCTACTTCTACTGGGAAAAGCATTGCTACGACATACCCATATGCAACTCGTTTAGAGCGGTATTCGACACAATCGACGGCATAGACGAGCTCAGCGACAAGATGGAAGATCTGGTCAAGGATCTTGAAAACATGGACGCCCTGTTGCCAGAGCTGCTCGCGCAATACCCCCCAATGATCGCGATGGCAGAAGACGCCAGGAACATGATCCTGAGGATGCACAGCACCATGGCTGGGATGCTCGGCGGGATGGATGAATCGAGCTCAAACTCCGCCGCCATGGGTGAGGCGTTCGATCAAGCCAAGAATGACGATTCTTTCTACCTGCCCCCGGAAGTCTTCGATAACGCGGACTTCAAGAAGGCGATGGAGTCTTTCTTATCCCCGGATGGGAAGGCCGCTCGGTTCATCATTTCGCACCGGGGCGACCCTGCCACGCCCGAGGGCATAGGGAGGATCGACAAGATCAGGACGGCGGCTGAGGAGGCACTCAAGACGACGCCCCTCGAGAGCGCCAACGTCTATCTCGCCGGAACGGCGTCGACATTCAAGGATTTCCACGACGGGGCGAAATACGACCTGTACATCGCGGGGATCGGTGCGATGTGCCTGATTTTCATCATCATGCTGGTCCTCACCCGAAGTTTCGTGGCCGCGCTGGTAATCGTGGGTACGGTCGCGCTGTCGTTGGGCGCGTCGTTCGGCCTGTCGGTGCTGATTTGGCAGTATGTTCTGGGCTTCAAGCTGCACTGGATGGTGCTTCCGATGTCCGTCATCGTGCTTTTGGCGGTGGGGTCCGACTACAACCTGCTGCTGGTGTCCCGAATGAAAGAGGAAATCGCCAGCGGCATCAACACCGGCATCATCCGGGCGATGGCCGGTACCGGCAAGGTTGTGACGAATGCGGGCCTGATCTTCGCCTTCACCATGGCGTCGATGGCGGCGAGCGATTTGCGGATCATCGGTCAGGTCGGCACGACCATCGGTCTGGGCTTGCTGTTCGACACCTTGGTCGTTCGTTCGTTCATGACGCCGACCATCGCCGCACTGCTCGGACGTTGGTTCTGGTGGCCCCAGATAGTTCGCCCTCGTCCGCCCAGCCGGATGCTTCGTTCCCGGCCACCGCGGCCGGTCGTGCGCGAACTGCTCGGGGAGAAGTTCGGCGGCGACGACGCGGTCACCGCGCCGATTCCCCGGCCTTCGAGACTTCCGTCCTACTAGTCAGGCCTGCGCCGCGGGCTCGTCCCAATCCCTTGCGGCCGGCAACCCGCCTCAGCCGGCGACCGCTCCGGGCTCGAAGTAGGGCGCACCGTAATCGGTGATCGGTTCGAAACCGTGCTTGCGCGCTTTCTCGGCGGCCTTGCGGATCAGCGCATAGATTCCGACAAACGCCGCGTGATCGGTCATCACAAACGGTGTCAGCAGCCGGTTGTGCACCAGCGAGAAAGCCACCCCGCTCGCCGGATCGGTCCAGCCGAGGGAACCACCAAGGCCGACATGGCCGAAGCCGGGCATCACGTTCCCGAGCGGCAAGCTGTGGTAGCCCAGGTGGAAAGCCAATGGCACGTAGAGGTTCCGGTCCGGGCGCAGGCTCCGCTCCCCCGTTAGGCCCGCGACCAGCTGGCGGGAGAGAAAACGCGTGCCGTCCACCTCGCCGCCATTGGCAATGGCGCCGTACATCCGGGCCAGCCCGCGCGCCGTCACCACGCCGTTGGCGGCCGGGATCTCCGCGTCCAGCAAGGGAACTTCGCCCCGGACGGCGCCCATCAGGCCCTTGAAGTACATCGATCGGTATGCCCCGGACATCTCGTTGGCGACCTTGCGAGTCACGTAGCCCACGACGGGGTTTCCGATCATGCTCTGCGGGCAGATGATCTCGGCGACCTGGGTTGGCGCCTCGGCCGGCGGCCGGCCGAGGTGCAGGCCGTCCGTGTCCAACGGCTGGGCGAGCTCCTCGCGGATCAGCGTGGCCATGCCTTTACCCGTCACGGCCCGGCCCAGGCCCGACATCAGCCAGCCGAAAGTCAGCGCGTGGTATGCCGATTTGCCCAGCAGCCGTCCGGGAGCCGCCGCGGCCAGCTTTTCCTCCATCACGACGTGATCGAGCAATTCGTCGAGAGTGGCGCCCCGCAGGCCCGACAGGCCGGCCTGGTGGCGCATCACCTGCCGGACGGTCAGGTCGGCCTTGCCGTTCGCCCCGAATTCCGGCCAATACTCGGCGACGGGGGCTTCGTAGTCGATCAGCCCGCGGTCGGCGAGCCGGTGAATGACGGTGGCGGCCATTCCCTTGGTCGCCGAGAAAACCATCGGGGCGGTGTTCGCCGTCCACGGCCGCTTTCCGCCGCGGTCAGCCCACCCCGCCCAGACGTCCACGACGGGTTGGCCGTCGAGATACACGGCCAGCGCGCCGCCGCCGAAACGGCGGGCGGGGAACATGCTGGAAAAGCTGCGAACGACGCATCCAAAGTGTGAGTCCGCTGCGCCGGACACACGGTGACCTGCGTCAAGGTCATCGTGGACAGGGACCGCGCGGCGATCGACTCGGGTTTCCACCGTCACATTTTCGAATTTACTTGGATTTCACACCCGGCAGGAGCGTAATCAGATTGTTTATCTATCTGTTATTCTGACGTTGCCGATAATATTTGCTGGGCCGCCAGCGCGGGGGTGAGCTTCCCCGCCTTCACCTGCCGTTCGATGTCGGCGCGAATCTTGCGAACCTTCGGGCTGGACAACAGCCGGTCCAGCACCGTGTCGCGCACCATCTGCCAGGTCCAGTCGACCAGCTGATCTCGGCGGCGCGCGAGCTGTCCGGGGCCATTCGGTTGATACATCCGCGTGAAACCCTCTGGCGGCCACCGGTTCTCACGATGAGTGCGGCCGAGGGAACCGGCCTCGAGGAATTGTGGGACACCATCGAACGTCATCGGCGGGTCCTCACCGAGGCGGGGGAATTCGAGGCGCGCCGCCGAGATCAGCTGGTCGACTGGACCTGGCAGATGGTGCGCGACACGGTGCTGGACCGGCTGTTGTCCAG
>NZ_LZMB01000083.1 GCF_001673555.1 Mycobacterium sp. 1165178.9
TTCGCCATTGACGAAAAAGTAGAACACGTTCTAGCGTCTAGGCGTGTTCTCTGATTCCCTCACCGAAGCCATCGCCGAGTCCGAAAAGCTGGTGGCCGCGGCGCCCCACATCGAGACCGAAGCCGACCTGCTGGAAGGGTTGCAGTACCTGGCCGGCTGCATCGTCGGCTGTATGCACCTGTCGTTCGACTACGAGCGCGATCATCCCTTCCTGCAGTCGGGCACCGGGCCGTTCACCAAGATGGGCCTGGACAACCCCGACACGCTCTACTTCGGCACGAGAGTGCACGCCAATCACGATTACGTCGTCACCGGCCGGCGCGGCACCACCACCGACCTCAGTTTTCAGCTGCTGGGCGGCGAGTACACCGACGACAACGTCCCGGTCAGCCAGGCCGCGTTCGACGACCGGGAACTGCAGATCGCGCCCGACGGCAGCTTCGAGTGGCGGGTGCGGCCGACGAGTCCCGGGCAGCTGGTCATCCGAGAGGTATACGGCGACTGGGCGGCGCAGCGCGGCACGCTTTCCATCTCTCGGTTGGACACCGCGGGCACCGCGCCGCCGCCATTGACCCGCGAAATCATCGAAAAGCGTTATGCCACAGCCGGAAAGCAACTGGTGAACCGGGTGAAGACCTGGCTACAGTTCCCGCAGTGGTTCTACTTCAATATCCCGGTCAACACGATGGTCGCGCCCCGGCTGACTCCCGGCGGACTGGCGACCCAGTACTCATCGGTGGGGCACTACGAACTGGGGCCCGACCAGGCGCTGGTGATCACCATACCGGTCACCGACGCGCCCTACCTGGGCTTCCAATTGGGCAGCCTGTGGTATATCTCGCTGGACTACATCAACCACCAGACTTCGCTGAACAACACTCAGGCACAGGCTGATCCGGACGGCAAGGTGCGCATCGTCGTGGCCGACCAGAACCCGGGCGTGACCAACTGGGTCGAAACCCTCGGCCATCGCAAGGGCATCCTGCAGTTCCGCTGGCAGCGGGTATCGCGTCAACTCACCGAAGCGGATGGTCCCACCGTCGAGCTGGTCGACGTCGACGCCATAGCCACCACGCTGCCGTACTTCGAGCACAATAAGATTTCCGAAGACGAATGGCGCGCACGAATCGCGTTGCGCCAACAACAAATTGCGGCAAGGATGCTGGGATGACGATGTCAGGGATGCTCCACGACAAGGTAGTGATCATCAGCGGCGTCGGCCCGGGTCTCGGTACCACGCTGGCACACCGGTGCGCCGACAACGGTGCGGACCTGGTGCTGGCGGCCCGTACCGTGGAACGGCTGGACGAGGTTGCCAAGCGCGTCAACGACTCTGGCCGTAAAGCCGTGGCGGTGCGCACCGACATCACCAATGACGACGAGGTCGCCTACCTGGTCGAGACGACCATGGCCACCTACGGCAAGGTCGACGTGCTGATCAACAACGCGTTCCGGGTGCCGTCGATGAAGCCGTTGGCCGGCACCAGCTTTCAGCACATCCGCGACGCGATTGAACTCAGTGCGCTGGGCGCGCTGCGGCTGATCCAGGCCTTCACGCCGGCACTGGAGACGACACACGGATCGATCGTCAACGTCAACTCCATGGTGCTGCGTCACTCGCAGGCGAAATACGGCGCCTACAAGATGGCCAAGTCCGCGCTGCTTTCCATGTCCCAATCGCTGGCCACCGAGCTCGGCGACAAGGGTATTCGGGTCAATTCTGTTGCGCCGGGGTACATCTGGGGCGACACGTTGCAGGCCTACTTTGAGCATCAGGCGGGCAAGTACGGCACCACCGTCGACGAGATCTATGCGGCCACCGCGGCGAACTCCGACCTCAAGCGCTTGCCCACCGAGGACGAAGTGGCGTCGGCCATCCTGTTCCTGGCCAGTGACCTGTCCAGCGGCATCACCGGGCAGACCCTGGACGTCAACTGCGGGGAGTATCACGTCTGATGTCCGACCGCACCGACATCGGGACCGTCGACGAGCTGCACGCATCGGCCACCAAGCTGACCGGGCTCGACGACTTCGGCGAAGACGACGACAACTACCGCGAAGCGCTGCGAGTTCTGCTGGACTCGTACCGGACCGAAGCCGGGCTTACGGTGTTGGGCAGCAAGATGAATCGCTTCTTCCTGCGCGGTGCGCTGGTGGCGCGACTGCTGTCCGAGTCCGCCTGGAAGCAATACCCGCAGCACGCCGGCGTCGCCATCGAACGGCCCATCTTCGTCACCGGCCTGGTGCGCACCGGAACCACGGCGCTGCACCGGCTGCTGGGCGCCGATCCCGCGCATCAGGGCCTGCACATGTGGCTGGCCGAATTCCCGCAGCCGCGCCCGCCCCGCGAGACGTGGGAGTCACACCCGCTCTATCGCCAGCTCGACGCGCAGTTCACCCAGCACCACCAGGAAAACCCCGGCTACACCGGGCTGCATTTCATGGCCGCCTACGAGCTGGAGGAGTGCTGGCAGCTCCTGCGACAGTCACTGCATTCGGTGTCCTACGAAACGCTGGCGCACCTGCCGAGTTACGCGCAGTGGCTCTCGGAGCAGGACTGGACGCCCTCATATCAGCGGCACCGCCGCAACCTTCAGCTGATCGGGCTCAACGACGCCGAGAAGCGCTGGGTGCTGAAGAATCCCAGCCACCTGTTCGCGTTGGACGCATTGATGGCGACCTATCCCGACGCGTTGGTGATCCAGACTCATCGCCCCGTCGAGACGATCATGGCCTCGATGTGCTCGCTGGCACAGCACACCGCCGAGGGGTGGTCGACGTCGTTCACCGGGGCCCAAATCGGTGCTGACGCAATGGAAACCTGGTCGCGGGGCCTGGAACGATTCAATACCGCGCGGGCCAAGTACAGTCCGTCGCAGTTCTATGACGTCGACTACAAGGAACTGATCGCCGACCCGAGGGGCACCGTGGCCGACATCTACCGGCACTTCGGCTTGACGTTGACCGAAGAGGCCAGGGCGGCCATGGAGAAGGCCCACGCGGACAGCCAGTCGGGCGAGCGCGCGCCGAAGCACAGCTACTCGCTGGCCGACTATGGCCTCAGCACTGAGGCCGTCAAGGAGCGCTTCGCGGGCCTTTAAATCACAGGCGCCACAAGGGTTTCTGGATTGGCGGGCACCCCTTTTGCCCGCCTCTCAGCGACAGAATCCACGAATCGCTCGGGCGTGCCCGCGTTGTCGCTCGAAGGCGGGCCAAATACCAATGCCGCGCGGAGCGGGGCCCGAGCGCGAAGCGGAGTGGGCGCCGGAGCCGGAGCGCGACCGTCGTTCAGTCTTCGTCTGAAACGCCGTCGAGGTAGCCCTCGGCGACCGCATGCTCAATGCTGTCACCGAGTTTGGGGCACGACCTGGTGCGCGCGGTGTCGCCCCCGGACGCACGCACCTCGGCGAAATGGGCACAGCGCTGCCACGCTTCGGTATTCCATTGCACCGCGGTGTGTCCCGGCCCGAGGCGGCGAACGGTGACCCGCACGTGACAGAACCGGCAGTCCACCGGCAACAGACCTGAATTCAGGTAGCGCTCGCGGTCGGCACGGCTGGCTTCGGCGACCGCAGCGGCGCGCTGCGGATCGTTGGCGAAATCCCTTGACTTCGACCAGGATCCACCCTTGCGTTCGGGGCGTGCCGGCTGCTCGTCGTGGTCGTGGTGATCGCCGTGCAGCAACAACATCGACCGCGCAAGCTGATCGACGTCAGGTACCGCCGGCTGATCGTCGCCCATGATTCCTAGTGTTGCTTGGCCGGGACGTCGTCGGTAACCGGCTCGTCCGCCTCTGAGTCCTTGGCCTTGAGGTTCTGCTCGACTTCGGCGTTCCAGTACTCATTGGCCCGGGTGGTGTCGACCTCGATCTCGAACCGCTCCACCATCTCCGGCTCGATGTCGGCGACGTCGACGTAGAACTGCTGGTACCAACGGCGCAGTTGATAGACCGCGCCGTCCTCTTCGACCAGCAGGGGATTGTCGATGCGGGTCTTGTGCTTCCAGATCTCGACGTCCTGCAAAAAGCCCTTGCTGACGCCCTCGGTGAACACCTTCGACAGCTTGTCGGTCATCTTTTC
Organism: Mycobacterium sp. 1165178.9; assembly: GCF_001673555.1. Lineage (GTDB taxonomy): Bacteria > Actinomycetota > Actinomycetes > Mycobacteriales > Mycobacteriaceae > Mycobacterium. The sequence continues at coordinate 4,080 of NZ_LZMB01000083.1, forward strand.
GTCCATGCCCTTGGGCTTTTCGACGATGACACCCCACTGCAGCATGAACGAGTTCTGAGTCACGGGGTAGTGGCAGTTGATCAGGATCGACTCGGCCTTGTAACCGCCGTAGCTGTTGTGCAGCCAGTTGATCATGAACGACGGCCCGAAGTACGACGCCTCGGAATCCAGGTGCGCCTCACCGTAAGACGTGCCGAGGTCGTTGACGTCGGGCCGGCCCACGTTGTGCAGGAACTGCGAGGCGATGTGGCCCTCGAAAACGTTCTTGAAGTACGTCGGCAGCCCGAAATGGATGTAGAAGAAGTGCGCCATATCGGTGACGTTGTCGATGATGTCGCGGCAGTTGGAGCCCTCGATGAGGATGCTGTTCCAGCGCCACTCGGTCCACTCGTCGCTGTGGGATTCCGGGATGTCCGGAATGCGCACGGCGGGGTCCGGGGGATTGTTCTCGTGGTCGTGCCAGACGAAAAGCAGGCCGCCGCGCACGTCCGTCGACCACGACCGGGTCCGCGCCGTCTTGGGTGTGCGCTTGGCGTAGGGGACCAGCTTGCAGCGGCCATCGCCGCCCCAGCGCCAGTCGTGGAAGGGGCAGGCGACCTCGTCGCCCTTGATGGTGCCCTCAGAGAGGTCGCCACCCATGTGGCGGCAATACCCGTCCAGGACCTTGATGTCCCCCTGCGAGTCGGCGAATACCACCAGCTTGGTGCCGAAAGCCTGAATCGCGTGCGGCTTACCGTCCTGGAAGTCCTTTGCGACGCCAAGGCAGTGCCAGCCGCGGGCGTATCGGGTCGGCAAGTCGCCGGGATCGATTTCCCGGATGCCGACCGCCTTGGTGTCGGTACTCACCTGTCACCTCCAGCTCACTGGGCCTCTGACTAGAACACGTTACAGTTTTGCGCCGGTGCCGCGCAACGACGGCGCGTCTGGCTGGGATTTCCCGCGACGTATGCGCGCTCAGGGTATATCTAAACGATGCCGCTGTTTGCGTTCGAGGGCCGCGCACCACGGGTCGATCCCACTGCTTTCGTGGCCCCGACGGCCACTTTGATCGGTGACGTCGTGGTGGAGGCGGGGGCCTCGATCTGGTTCAACGCCGTGTTGCGCGGCGACTACGGGCCCATCGTGGTGCGCGAGGGCGCCAACGTCCAAGACGGGTCGGTGTTGCACGCGCCTCCCGGTATCCCGGTCGACATCGGTCCCGGCGCGACCATCGCGCATCTGTGCCTCATTCACGGCGTGCACGTCGGGCAGGAGGCGCTGATCGCGAACCACGCGACCGTTTTGGACGGTGCGGTGATCGGGGCGCGCAGCCTGGTCGCCGCGCATTCACTGGTGACGGCTGGCGCCCAGATCCCGGCCGGGATGCTGGCCGTCGGTGCGCCGGCGCAGATCAAGGGCCCGGTCGCCGGGACCGGCGCGGAGATGTGGGTCAAGGTGAACCCGCAGGCCTACCGCGACCTCGCCCAGCGGCATCTGGCCGGGCTCGAGCCGCTCTAGACCTTGCGTGTGTTGGCCGCCGCGCGTTCCATCTCCCAGTAGGCACGCAGGGCCACCATCTTGCCCTCGGCGTCGACTCGGTAAGTGAAGACTCCCTCGGCGGTCGTCTGGTACTCACCCGTCGTGATGAGGATGTGCCCGACGTTGGCTTCCTCGAAGCCGCACTGATAGGTGTCGCGGAAGAAGAACTCGATTTTCGTGGTGGGGGCGATGGCCTTGTCCCAGAAGGCCGAGATGGCATCACGGCCCCGGTGCCCCAGGCCTTCGGGGTCGAACACCGAGGGACCGATCGGGTCCTCGACGATGGCATCCTCGGCGAATACCGCCAGCCAAGCGTCCTTGTCCCGGGCCGCCACCGCCTCGCGGGAGCGGCGGCCGGCCTCGTGTGCGGGATGCTCGCTCACGCATCGACCTTCTGGGCCGCGGGCTTGTCCGCACCCACCACCCACATCGAGTAGTACTGGGAGCCACCACCGTAGGCGTGTCCCAAAGCCTTTCGCGCGCCCCGCACCTGATGGTCGCCGCCCTTGTCCATCACCTGAATGGCCGCCTCGGCGAAGCGAATCAGGCCGGAGGCGCCGATCGGGTTCGACGACAGCACGCCGCCCGACGGATTCACCGGCAGCCGACCGCCGATCTTGGTTTCGCCGGCTTCGGTGAGTTTCCAGCCTTCGCCTTCGGCGGCAAACCCTAGGTTTTCCAACCACATCGGTTCGAACCAGGAGAACGGGACGTAGATCTCCGCG
>NZ_LZMB01000084.1 GCF_001673555.1 Mycobacterium sp. 1165178.9
GGTCAGGACGTGGGCACATCGCATTCGGGTGAGCAGCTGGCCCGGGCCGGCCGCGATGCGTCGCGCCTGGCCGCCGACGAGGCGCGGCGCAATCGTCAGGCACAGCTCGTCGAGCATGTCGCGCTGCATCAGCGAGCCCAGTAGTGTCGGCCCGCCCTCGGTGAGGATGCGGCGCATGCCCAGCGCGCCGAGGGCCGCCAGCAGGGCGGCCTCATCGATCTTCTCGGGATCGCGGCCGGAGCAGTCGAGCACCTCGCACAGGCCGTTGAGCGCGCGGCGCGTCTGCTCGGCCGCCGCGGTGCAGGTGAGCACCAGCGGCTGCACCTCGGTGCGGGTGAACACCGCCATGTCCCGGTTGAGGTGGCCCGACCCGGTCACGATCGCCAGTTGCGGGACCTCGCTTTGTCCGCGGGCCTGCCGCCGCTGGCGCCGGGCCACGCCGACCTGCGCGCCGGAGTAACCCTCGATCCGCACCGTGCCCGCGCCCACCACGATGACGTCGGCGAGCTCACGCAGCAGGTTGAAGACGAACCGGTCGCCCGGGCCGCCCATCGCGCCGCTGCTGCCGCCCGAGGTCGCCCCGCCGTCGACGCTGGTGATGAAGTTCGCTCGCACCCACGTCCCGTCGCGCTCGGGATAACCGTAGAGACCGGCCAGGTCGTCGTCGCCGAGTCCGCGTACCGACCCGAGCAGCGACAGCGGCGTCTCCGACGTCGGGGAGGTCGCGAAACTCTCGGGGCCGCCAGAGTCGGGCATGAGTCTGATTGCAGCACGCCGCTACAGTTCCTGCATGCACGGGTCCACCTCCCCGGGCGCTTCGGGCGGCCCGGCACACCTGGTGGATCGGCACCCGACGGTGTCGCCGGAACGGCTGATCGCCCAATTGCGACCGCCCCCGACCTTCGCCGAAGTGAGCTTCGCGACGTACCGGCCCGATCCGGCGGAGCCGACGCAGGCCGCCGCGGTCCTGGCGTGTCAGGAGTTCTGCCGCCAGGCCGTCGACGGGCGCGCCGGCCGGCGAAAGCTGTTGGGCCGGCGGGAAATTCTGCCCGGCATCGGGCTGTACCTGGACGGCGGGTTCGGCGTGGGCAAGACGCATCTGCTGGCGTCGGCCTACTACCAGCTGCCGGGTGGGGGGCCGGGCGGGTCACCGGATGGCGCGGCCCCCAAGGCGTTTGCGACGTTCGGCGAGCTGACCCAGCTGGCCGGCGTGTTCGGCTTCGTCGAGTGCATCGACCTGCTGGCCAACTACACGGCGGTCTGCATCGACGAATTCGAACTCGACGACCCGGGCAACACCACGCTGATCTCGCGGCTGCTCTCGTCGCTGGTCGAGCGCGGCGTGTCGGTGGCCGCCACCTCCAACACACTGCCCGAGCAGCTCGGCGAGGGCCGCTTCGCGGCGCAGGATTTCCTGCGGGAAATAAGCACGCTGGCAAGCATTTTCACGACTGTGCGGATCGAGGGGCCCGACTATCGGCACCGCGGGTTGCCACCGGCGCCGCAGCCGCTGTCCGACGGCGAGGTGGTTGCGCGCGCCGCGCGGATCGCCTGCGCGACGCTCGACGATTTCGATGCGCTGTGTGCCCACCTGGCCACCATGCACCCGTCGCGATATCTGACGCTGATCGAAGGCGTCAGCGCGGTGTTCTTGACCGGCGTGCACGGCATCGACGATCAGAACGTCGCGCTGCGGCTGGTGTCGCTGACCGATCGGCTTTATGACGCGGGCATTCCGGTGGTGGCCTCGGGCACCAAGCTGGACACCATCTTCAGCGAGGAGATGCTGGCCGGGGGATACCGAAAGAAGTACCTGCGGGCCACTTCCCGGCTCCTGGCGCTCACCGCCGCGGCTAACCCACCTCGCGGATCATGACATAGTCACTTTCCACGTCGGTGCCCAGCTGAAACGTTCTGGTGCCGGCGATGGCGAACCCGCTCTTGAGGTAAAAGCGTTGCGCGCGTTGGTTTGCCCGGTTCACGCCCAGCCACACGCAGCGAACGCCCCAGTCGGTCGCGACGGCCAGCATGCGTTCCATCAGCGCCGCCGCGGCCCCGCTGGAGTGGCGGTCGGGCAGGAGGTACATCTTCGACAGCTCGGCCGCCGGGCGAATGTCCACGGCCCGCCGTACGCCGGCGTGATCGGAGACGCCGCGAACCAGCATGGCGTACCCGACAATTCGGCCGTCGTGGCGCGCGGCGACGATGGCGCGACCCGGATCGCTGAGGTACTCGTCGAAGCGGTCGGCCGACAGGTTTGCGTCGATGAACAACGCGATGTTGTGCGCGCTCGCCGCGGGCGGACATGCCAACGGAAAAGTCTGTGCCGCAACGGCAGCCAGCTCTAGGGCGTCACCGGGGCCCGCCGGCGCGATCTGGAAGATTCCTGTCAGAGGTTCCACTGCGCGAGGTGATAGCCCGTCTTCTTGTCTAGCAGGACGACGGCGGAGACGGGATCGCGGTAGGCGTCCCAGTACACGCCGCCGCGCACGATCGCCCCGTTCGGGGCATTGACGAGCACGTTGTCCAGCGCGTCGGGCGCATCGGAGGCTCGCGGCTTGTAGGCGTCGGCGGTCGGGGTCACCCCGTTGAAACTCAGGACGGTCGCCATGACGTAGGGATTGGGCACGCGGATCGCCCGGACGGTCACGTCCGCGCGGTCGACGGTGCTGCCCGGGAAGCCTCTGAAGGTGCCTTCGCGGGTGTAGCCGAATCCCGGCGGCGGGTCGCAGGGCGCCACGCCACTCACGGTGATGTCGGCGATGAACGTGCCGTTGTCCACTCGCAGCGTGTCACCGAGGTGGCCGATCGGCGCGTCACCGGCCCATGCGCGCGGCACCGGTATCGCGGCGATGCCGGCCACCGTGACGCCGGCGACCGCGACCAGAAAGGCGGCCACCACCAGCAGCCAGCGGTGCGTCTTCGCCATGTCGTGCCTCCTTGACGCCGTTGCGGGGGACCTTCGCATGATTGCACACGCGTGGATGCGGAAGGGAGGGGTCGGCCACACTGATCAGCCCTCTCCGGCGGCACTTTCGCCGCCCGCGAGGGATTGCAGCGCCGTGAGCAGATCCGCCTCGACCCGGCCTTTGTCGACTCCGCCGCGGTGCAGCGGGCCGTCCCCGCCCTCGAGCTCCAGCAGCGCCAGCAGTTGGTGCTCGGTGCCGACGTAGTTGTGGCCCAGCCGAAGTGCCTCGCGCACGGCCAGTTCTAGCGCCTTGCGCGCCGGCCCGCTGAATGGAATGAGTTGTGGCGGTTCGGCATCCATGCGTAGCGCGGCGATGGCCCCGGTCGCGGCGGCGCGCAGCGCCTCGGTGTCGACGTTCTGCAGACGCAGCAGCACCGTCGCCAAGGCGGCCGCATCGCTGAGCACGCCGAGCAGCACATGGTCGGGGGTGATCTCGCTGTTGCCCGCTTCGTGCGCGGCGTTCTGGGCGGCCACGACCGCGCCGCGCGCCCGCGGGGTGAAGCGCGCGAACCCCTGTTCGAGATCAAGGGCCGCGGGCTCGGCGCGCGGCACGAATCGCTTTTGGGCGGCCTGCTTGGTGACGCCCATGCTCTTGCCGATGTCGGTCCAGGACGCTCCGGAGCGGCGGGCCTGGTCCACGAAGTGGCCGATCAAATGGTCGGCGATCTCGCCGAGGTGCTCGGCGGCCAGGACGGCGTCGGCGAGTTGATCCAGTACATCCGGGCGGGTCGCCTTGATGGCGTTGATCAACTCGTCGAGACGGATCGGGTAGGCGATGCGGACTGGCTCGGACATGTCGTCAACCATAAGTTGACGCACCTCTGGAGTCAACTGTGGGTTGACGTCAGTGTTTGTATACGCCGTTCATAATGGCGCGGGTTATTGACCGCTCTGGGAGAATTTGTCAGTCATGAAGCCACTGTTCGCACTGTGTGGTCTGGCCGTCGCGATCGGCTTGGCCGCCCCGGTGCACGCCGACAGCACCGACGACTCGTTCATCGCTTCGCTGAAGGCGGCAGGCATCACGTTCGCCGACCCGGGCAAGGCCGTGGGCGCGGGCAAGTGGGTGTGCGACACGGTCAGCCAGGGCACGCAGATGCCCGACGTAGTCAAGACGCTGCTGTCCAAGAACTCCGCGCTGAGCCAGGACAAGGCCAACCAGTTCGCGGCCATCGCCGCCACCACGTACTGCCCGGGCGCCATCACGACGAGCACGCCGAACCCTTCGTAGCGCTCGAGATGCCGCGCACCGGCAGGTTTGCGACAATCACTGCGTTATGCGATTTCTCCTGGGGTTGACCGGCCTCACAACCGTGATCGTCCTGGCCGCGCCCGCGCACGCGGACATCGACAACGATCAGGACTTTCTCAAAGACCTGCGCGACGCCGGCATCACCTATCAGGACGGCGGCAACGCGATCACCATCGGCAAGTCGGTGTGCGAGCTGCTCGACGACGGCCAGTCCGACGCGAAGATCGTGACGGACCTGCGCAACCAGAATCCGGCCTTCCAGGGCGCCAGCGCGGCCAAGTTCACCTACCTCTCGGCCGCCCATTACTGCCCGAAGTACATCACCGGCGAGGACCGCGGTCCGAAGCCGGACGGTCCCGCCGGCAACTGAGCCAATCCGGCCGCCAATAGGCTGGTACCCGTGCGCGTCGATCCCGGACCGCTGACATGGGACGCGGCCGTTCAGACTTGGCATTTCGACCTCGCCTCCGCGGCTCTTGTCGCGGTGCTCACCTCGGGATACGCCTGGTGCTACCGACGCGGTCGCGACAACGAACGTCCGGTCCGCGCCGCGAACGCTGCCTGCTTCGGAATCGGCATGTTGGTATGGGTGCTGGCGACGATCAGCGCCGTCGGTGCCTATGCCTACGTCCTGTTCTGGGTGCGCGCGCTGCAGGTGTTGTTGCTGCTCTACGTCGTGCCGTTCTTCATCGCACAGGCCAAGCCGGTCACCGTTTTTCGCGACGCCGCCGGGTCGGCGGGCCGCGACCGCATCGATAGGACGTTGGCGACCCGGTTCGCGCGCGTGCTCCTTCATCCGGCGACCACCTCGGTGGCGATGCTCGCCACGCCGTGGTTGCTGTACCTGACGCCGTGGTACACCGCATCCCTGCAGCACGAGTGGATCGGCGCGCCGACACGGATCCTGTTGGTGGTCTTGGGCTTCGGCTACTTCTATGCCCGGCTGCAGGAAGACCCGGTGCCCCGCAGGTACCCGCAGTCGATCTCGTTGCTGATCACGGTCGCCGAGGCGCTCGGTGACGGCGTCCTGGGATTGATCATCTGGCAGGGCTCGTTGATCGGCGCATCGTATTACGGGTCGCTGCAACGGTCTTGGGGCCCGGACCCGCGGCTCGACCAGACGATCGGTGCCGGCGTCCTGTGGATCCTCGGGGATTTGGTGGGGTGGCCGTTTGTCCTGCTGCTGATGCGCGCGATGTCCCGCGACGAGAAGGCACACGCGATCGCCGTCGACGCCGAGTTGGACAAGGCCGAGGTGAGGGCGCACAGCACCGAGAGCGAAGGCGGCGCTGCACTGTCAGGGCTCTGGTGGGAGAACGACCCGCAGCTGCGGGAGCGGTTCCGTCGCGGCTGACGGCTGGCCACCTAGGCGGCGCGGGCCGTCCACGTGAAGCTCTGCATCTCCGGGATCCGAGGCGTCAGCGCCGCGGCGAGGCTGCGGCCGATCTGGTCGGCGGCCGCCAGCGGAGTGTCAGCATTCAAAAAGCCTTCCACCTCGACGCGCAGGGTCCGCCCGGTCCACCTGGCCCGGGCGTGCGCATGCGTCACCCCGGGGACCGAGACGGCGACGGCCTCGGCGGTCGTGATGACGTCGGGGTCGACGCCGTCGAGCAGGCGGTGCGCGATATCGGCCGTCACCTCCCAGCCGACGTGGCAGATGAACCCGGTGACGACGATCCCGGCGACCGCGTCGGCCCAGCCCCAGCCCAGCGCCACGCCGACCAGCCCGAGCACCGCGCCCCCCGACGACAGCGCGTCCAGCCAGGAATGCTTGGCGTCGGCGACCATGGTCGCCGACCGAATCCGCCTGCCCACCACTAGTTTGTAGCGCGCCACCAACTGATTGCCGACAACGCCCACGACCGCCGCGCCGATGCCCCAGCCGACGTGGCCAGTGCCGCCGTGGCGAACCAGCTTGGAGATGCTCTCAAAGCCGGCGACGAGGGCGCTGCCCCAGATCACCAGGGCCACACCGATACCGGCGAGATCCTCGGCGCGTTCGTAGCCGTAGGGGTAGCGCTCGGTGGGCAGCTTGCGCGACGCGCGGAACCCGATGAACACCAGGGCGCTGGTGGAAACGTCCGACAGGTTGTGCAGCGCATCGCCGAGCAGCGCCACCGACCCGGACAGCAGCGCGATGACCAACTCGACCAGCCCGGTCAGGGCCAACCCGCCGGCGCTGACGGCGACGGCGCGGTTGGCCTGCCGGCGCTCGCCGGCGTCGTCGGCCGCGGTGTCCAGGGGAAAGCTTGCCGCCGGGTCACGGACTCCATTGATCACATGCATACCGCCAGCATGCCCGACTCGCCAGCGGCCCAGGGCACTCGATGCCGTAGGCGCCGTTGGTCAGGTCAGCCGACCGGCGCGTGATCGGTCTGGTTCTCAGCCGTCACCCGTTGTTTCTGTTCCGCGATCACCTGGTTGAGGTAGTCGGCCTTGGCGCAGCCGTAATACGCGGCGAACTGCAGCGCGAGCTCGTCCATCTCCTCAAACGAGACGTCACCACTTTTGAGTGCCGCGTAAACGTGGGACATGATCGGGATTTCGGCATCCTGGAAGGCGACACAGGCGACCGTGATGAGACGGCGTTCCTTCATGCCCAAGCCGGGTCGGCGCCACATCTCGGCGAAGACGAAGTTCAGAATGCCCGCTCCCGAGTACGGGTTGTCACGCATCGGCGCGAACGGCAGGCAGTTGATCTCCTTGAATGACTCCTCGCCGCCTCGCAGGCGTTGCTCGGGATCGCTGGCGGTGAGCAGCGGCAGCAAGGGTTGCGGGGGAGGGGGCGGCTCGCCGCGGGCCTCCGCGATCTTGGCCCATTCCAGATCCACCGCGATATTGAACCGGGACGCCTTCGGCCAGCCCGCGTAGACGGCGAAATGCAAGACCGTTTCCCGCATTTCGGTGATGCTGAGGTCACCGCTGTTGAGTGCGGCGTAGACGTGCTGCTCCAGCGGGGCCTGCGCATCGGCGGCGGCGACGCAGGGCAGCGTGACGAACCGCCGATCGCGCCGACTGAGGCCCGGTCGTGACCAGACCTCGCCGAAGACGAAGTCGATCAATCCGCCCGCGAATGGGTCCTCGTCGTCGGGTGGGTCGATCGTCATCACCTCGGCGAAGGTGCGCAGCCCTCGTTGATGTCGCGTGCGGTCGCTCACGGAAGCCTCATCGGATGGTGACACCGGCGTCGACTTTCAGCTCTAGCCCTGTGACGTAACGAGATTCATCGGATATCAAGTACAACACCGCGTTGCTCACGTCGGAGGCTTCGATCAGCGTTGCGGGCAGCGCGTTGAGAAAGATCGGCACCAGGTCGGGACGCTGCTCGGCGATCAGCGTGTGCATGCTCGGCGGAGCCATTCCGGTGGCCACCCCGGTGGGGTGCACGGTGTTGACGCGAATGTTCTGCGCGGCAAGCTCGTTGGCCAGCGCCAGGGTCATCCCGACGATGCCATGCTTGGAGGCGGTGTAGGGCACGTGCAGCGGGGTTCCCTTGATGCCGGCCGACGAGCTGATGTTGACCAGGCTCCCGCCGCCCCGCGCGACCAAGTGGGGGAGTGCGGCCGCGCAGGTGTTCC
>NZ_LZMB01000085.1 GCF_001673555.1 Mycobacterium sp. 1165178.9
GGCACATCCGGGTCGTCGTCGGCCGGCGGCTCGGGTTCGCGCCATTCCTCACTCCGACTGGACCTGTTGCCGCGAAGCGTGCCTTCCAGTTCTTCCTTGAGCGCGTCGTCCTCGCGCGCACCCCATGCTTGGAGTTTCCGCGTTCCACGTGACTACCCCCTTCGCGGCTGTCTCGTCGTGACCCCCTGACGCGCCGATTGCCAGGTGAGACCCCAGCCGATTACCCGTCAACACACGACCTAATCGCGCTGGCTGGCTGTGAGTAATGGTGCAGTTGTTGCCCTCTGATGCGAAAGATGCTCAATAAGAATGGAACCCGATTTCCGTGGCTAACCGGCCAATATGCGTGTCGATGTTTAATACGGCGGCCGACTGGCTATTTGCTGCGGATATCCCTGTGCCCTTATGGGGGGCAATTGTTCGACACGAAAGGAATGAACAATGAAGGTCACCAAGACTGCCGTTGCGACAGCTGCCGCTGCCGGGGGGATTGCGGTGGCAACGCTTTTCGCGACGCCCGCTTCTGCTGCGCCCAACATTCAGGGGTTCGGCACCAGCGAGCAACTTATCGACGGGCCGCTGATCACCAATTACACGGTGAGCAACCTGCAGCCCAGCAATGCCGCCATCCCCGGCTACACACCGAAAGGCACGCTGTACCAGGCCGATATCACCGCCAGGTCGGACGGCGGGCTGGTAACCCCGATGGTCAACGATTTCATCGCCCGCGGGCCCAACGGCCAGAACTACCGGGTGATCGACAAGGTTGGGGCTCCCAATGGGCTCAACCCTGCACCGATCTCCCAGGGGAATGAGTCGACCGGCACGCTGTACTTCGACGTGACCGGCGCGCCGCCGAACGGCGTCGTCTACAACGACGGGATGCAGGACATCCTGATGTGGACGTCGAACGTGCAGGGCGGCTCGGCGCCTGCAGCGCCGAACAGCCCGGCCCCGGGTGCTCCGCCCGCGCCGGCGCCGCACACGTAAACCGCGCACGCAGCGGTCGCAATTCTCCCCGCGCCACTCCGCGTGGCGCGGGGAGAATTTGCATCGGGGGGAATCGTGTGCGCCCGAATCGGGTATTCGGTACGGCATGAGTAATGCGGATCACAGGCCGGCGCCGGTACGCGCCCAAGCGCGGCGGCAGGCCGAAGACGCCCGCGCGGCGATGAAAGAACGACGCAACAAACAAGACGGCGGGCTGAGCGGCTGGGTCGCTGAGCGCGCGGCCCGATGGGACCTTTCCGGGCAGGACGAGGCCACACTGCAGCGTCAGAAATATTTCTGGAATGTGCTGGTGGACTACTGGTTTCGGATGGAGATCGACGGCTGGGAGAACATTCCGGAGAAGCCACCGGCGCTTCTGATCGGGATTCACTCCGGGGCGCCGTTCGTCTGGGATGCCTGGACCGTGGGCCTGCAGTGGTGGCGGCGGTTTGGGCAGGAGCGGACTTTGCACGGCACCGCACACGATGCGCTGATGGCAATTCCCTTATTCGGACGGTATTTCCGATCGATGGGAGTGTTGCCGGCTGCCCCCGACGCGATCGCCACCGCACTGGCGGAAGGGCGCGACGTGGCGCTGTGGCCCGGCGGGGAAGTGGACTCACTTCGCCCGTGGACCGAGCGCGATCAGGCCAACCTGGCGGGACGGACCGGCTTCGTCAAGATGGCGATTCGTGCCGGCGTGCCGATCGTGCCGATCGCGACCGTCGGCGGCGCCGATGCGATGCCGGTGCTGATCCGCGGCGACCGGTTGTCGAAAGCCCTGCGCCTGGACCGTATCTTGCGGCTCAAGGTATTTCCGTTGGCCGTCTCGTTGCCGTGGGGGATCGCGCCGGCGGCGCTTCCGCAGCTGCCCTTGCCGGCCAAGATCAGAACCCGGTTCATGCCCGCCGTGAAACTTGACACCGATCCCGCGCGGGCAGACGACGACCAATACGTCGAGCGCAAATATCACGAGGTGCAAGACGCTATCCAGGACGGAATGGATGCACTGGCGCGAATGCGTGCATTCCCGTTGTTCGGCTGATCGGCGACAGAAGCGTTGGGCTTAGAGCTCTGATGCTTCTGGGTCCATTGGGCCAGGCGGGGGCCTTGTGGTCGGGGCCCAGATCGGCGTCAGCCTCGAACCGGCGACCCATTCCGGTTGCGGTGGTGTAGCGGCGCGGTAGCCGACTCCGCGGACAGTGTCGACCATGAATTGGTGCCGGGTGCCAAGCTTGGCGCGCAGTCGCCGAATGTGCACGTCGACCGTACGCACCTTGCCGGCGCTGTCGTAGCCCCACGCCTCTCGCATCAGTCGGGTTCGAGTGAATGCCTGACCGGCATGTTGCACAAGGAAATTCAGCAATTTGAACTCGGTGAGCGTCAAACCGAGGTCGTTGCCGTCCAGCGACGCGGTGAAAGTGGCCGGATGCAAAAGGAGGTCGCCGAACTTCAGGGTGCCGTCGACTGCGCTGCGCCGGCGGCTGATCGCGAGGCGAAACCGGGCCTGCAACTCTTCGGCACCGGTGCCGGGCAGCATCACGTCATCGAAGTTGCAGTCGACGTCGACGCTGGCACTGTCTGCCGGTGCCACCAGGGCCACCACCGCGGTACCGGGGTTGTCGGTCGTCAGTCGCTGGCTTACGTCCTGGGCCATCGCCATATTCGTGCGCGCATCGATAATGGCGATGTCGGCTGGGGCGCACTGCCCGTCGCTGTCGGCCGTCAGACTAGTGCGGCGCATCGGTTGCGCGAACGTCGACAACAACGGGAGGGCAGATTCGAAGTCGTCCTCATCGGTGAGCACCACCACGTCCAACGGCATCTCCTTACCTCGTGACGTCCCGGTTTCCCCCCCGGTCCGTAGGCACCTCTGCGGAGATGTCGTACAGCGCTAGGCGTGGGTACCCAAACCATGCAAAAGCTATGCAATTGAGGTCAGTACTGACCCGATGCGCTCTAAAAAACGATGGGCCTGGCCCGTTTCCACGGACCAGGCCCATCGTCTACAGACGTGCTACTGGTTGTCTTTCTGGCGTTCCTCGGCCGCCTTGGCGCCGCCGCGCGCGGCTTCCGCTTCGGCTTCCTTCTTCGCCGCGTCGCGCTGCGCGTCGGCCTTGTCTTGCTGCGCCTGGCCTTCGCGGGTGAGGTCATCACGACCGGCCACCGCGCCTACGGCCTCCTTGGCCTTACCCTTGACGTCCTCGACGACGCCTTTCACCGCTTCGGCAGGTCCCGACTTGTTTTCTTCAGCCATGGAAATGCTTCCTCCTCGTTGGCGTACTGTGAGCGATCCAATGCTCAACGGCGATCGCGAGCGATCGACCCGGTCATACGGCGAGGCCGGTCCTCGTTGCTTAAGACCGCATAAATCTGCCGCGTTGATCCGGATTCCCATGGCAACCGTGGCTCAAACGCGAGCCCGGAGAAAGCGCCTTACCGCCGGGGTATTCCGGTACCGGGAGACTCGAAAATTGGTCCGGCGCGCCAACTGTGCGCATAATGCACCCCGTCGAGGCCGCATTGTGCTGCGATGAGGCAGGATGTGAAATGCCGTTCCGGATGGAGATCACCCGGGATGGCACTCTCATGCGAGGAGTCTGATGACGGAGTCCAGGGAGCCCCGAGTCGCCGGCTCGGCGGCTCCGAGGCCGGAGCCGGCAACCCCCGGCAACGGCGCATCGACATCTGCACCGGAAAATGGACTGGGTCCTGGCCAGCCGCCGAGCCGGGTCAGGTATTCGCGGGTGTTGCTCAAGCTCGGCGGTGAGATGTTCGGCGGCGGCCAGGTCGGCCTGGATCCCGATGTCGTGGCGCGGGTGGCGCGACAGATCGCCGAGGTGGTTCGCGACGGTGTCCAGGTCGCCGTGGTGATCGGCGGTGGCAACTTCTTCCGGGGTGCACAGCTTCAGCAGCGCGGCATGGAACGGACCCGTTCGGACTACATGGGCATGTTGGGCACCGTCATGAACAGCCTTGCGCTGCAAGACTTTCTGGAGAAGGAAGGCATTGCCACGCGGGTCCAGACCGCGATCACCATGGGCCAGGTCGCGGAACCCTATCTACCCCTGCGCGCCGTGCGCCACCTGGAGAAGGGGCGCGTGGTGATCTTCGGGGCCGGCATGGGACTGCCGTACTTCTCCACCGACACCACGGCCGCGCAACGTGCCCTGGAGATCGGCGCCGAGGTGGTCCTGATGGCAAAGGCCGTCGACGGCGTGTTCGACGCGGATCCGCGGCAGCATCCCGATGCCGAATTGATCGCCGCGATCAGCCATCGTGAGGTCATCGACCGCGGGCTACGAGTGGCCGATGCAACCGCGTTCAGCCTGTGCATGGACAATGGCATGCCGATCCTGGTGTTCAACCTGCTGACCAACGGCAATATCGCCCGAGCGGTCGCTGGTGAGAAGATCGGGACTCTGGTCACCACCTGAAACCGACGACGCGATGACGTGCCGTGGGAGGACGTGCAGCGCAGCAATGAAGAGGAGCGACGCACATGATTGACGAGGCTCTCTTCGACGCGGAAGAGAAAATGGAAAAGGCCGTAGCCGTTGCCCGCGACGACCTGTCGACCATCCGGACTGGGCGTGCCAACCCGGGCATGTTCTCGCGGATCGTGATCGACTACTACGGCGCGGCTACCCCCATCACGCAACTGGCCAGTATCAACGTGCCCGAGGCGCGCCTCGTCGTTATCAAGCCGTACGAAGCCAGCCAGGTGGGCGCGATCGAGACGGCCATTCGCAATTCCGACCTGGGCGTCAACCCCACGAACGACGGCACCCTCATCCGGGTGGCGGTGCCGCAACTCACCGAGGAACGCCGGCGAGAACTGGTCAAACAGGCCAAGGGCAAGGGGGAGGACGCGAAGGTCTCGGTGCGCAACATCCGCCGCAAGGCGATGGAGGAGCTGCACCGCATTCGCAAGGAAGGCGAGGCCGGCGAGGACGACGTCGCCCGGGCCGAAAAGGACCTGGACAAGACCACCCACCAGTACGTCACCCAGATCGAAGAGCTGGTCAAGCACAAAGAAGGCGAACTGCTGGAGGTCTAGCGACCGCCCAGCAGCTAAGTTCATCCGCACCAGTGGCTACCCCAGAACCCGGCGCAGGCGACCCGCCCGACGATCCGGCTCCCGCCGACAAGGACACTTTTCAGCAATCGGCCAAGAAGACATCTCGGGCCGGACGCGACCTGCGCGCCGCCATCGCGGTGGGCACCGGTATCGGCGGCGTGCTGGTCGTGACGCTGGTCTTCGCGCCGCGCTTCTGGGTCCCCATCGTCGCCCTCGCCATCGTCGTGGCCACCCACGAAGTGGTTCGGCGATTGCGCGAAGCCGGTTACGTCATACCCGTGATCCCACTACTGGCCGGGGGGCAGCTCACCGTCTGGCTGACCTGGCCGTTCCACGCCGCGGGCGCACTGGCCGGCTTCGGCGTGACCGTGGTGGTCTGCAACGTGTGGCGCCTGTTCATGCAGGACAACAGCAAGCGGCCCGGGCCGTTCGACGGCTCGCCGTCGGCTAACTACCTCAGGGACGCCTCGGCCACCGTGTTCCTGGCCGCGTGGGTGCCGCTGTTCGCGTCCTTCGGCGTGCTGCTGGTCTACCCGCACGACGGGGCAGGGCGGGTGTTCTGCCTGATGATCACCGTCGTCGCCTCGGACACCGGCGGATATGCTGTGGGCGCGCTCTTCGGCAAGCACCCGATGGTCCCGGCGATCAGCCCCAAGAAATCCTGGGAGGGATTCGCCGGTTCCCTGGTGCTCGGAATCGCCGCGGCGACGCTGACGGCGACGTTCCTGGCCGGCAAACCGTGGTGGATCGGCGTGCTGCTGGGTGTCGTCCTGGTGCTGACCAGCACGCTTGGCGATCTGGTGGAGTCACAGGTCAAGCGAGACCTCGGCATCAAAGACATGGGACGGCTGCTGCCCGGCCACGGCGGCCTGATGGATCGGCTCGATGGCGTCCTGCCGTCGGCGGTCGCAGCCTGGACGGTGCTGACACTAGTTCGCTAGTCCAGGCCGAACGTGACCGATACTGGACAGGTCATGATTCAACAATTGGTTTTCTCCGAGCCGCGCCCCGGCAGGCCGCCGCGGCACCTGGCCGATCTCGACGAGGACGGCCGCGCGTCCGCCGTCGCGGAGCTCGGCCTGCCGGCGTTTCGCGCCAAGCAGCTGGCGCATCAGTACTACGGCCGGCTGATCGCCGATCCGCGGCAGATGACCGACCTTCCGGCGGGATTGCGCGACGCCATCGCCGAGACGATGTTCCCCATTCTGCTCACCGCGGCCTCCGACGTCACCTGCGATGCCGGCCAGACGCGAAAGACGTTGTGGCGGGCCCTCGATGGGGTCACCGTGGAGTCGGTGCTGATGCGCTATCCGCAACGCAACACGGTGTGCATTTCGTCGCAGGCCGGCTGCGGCATGGCGTGTCCGTTCTGCGCGACGGGTCAGGGCGGGTTGACCCGCAACCTCTCGACGGCCGAGATCCTCGAGCAGGTGCGTGCCGGCGCTGCGGCCCTGCGCGACGACTTCGGGGACCGGCTGTCCAACGTGGTGTTCATGGGCATGGGGGAGCCGCTGGCCAACTATGCCCGCGTGATCGCCGCGGTGCGGCGCATCACCGCCGCGCCGCCACATGGATTCGGTATCTCGGCCCGTTCGGTGACCGTGTCCACCGTGGGCCTGGCCCCCGCCATCCGCAAACTCGCCGACGAACGCCTCGGCGTCACGCTGGCGCTGTCGCTGCATGCGCCCGACGACGAACTGCGCGACACGCTGGTGCCGGTCAACAACCGGTGGAAGATCAGCGAAGCCCTCGACGCCGCACGGTATTACGCCGATGTCACCGGGCGGCGGGTATCGGTGGAATACGCATTGATCCGCGACGTCAACGACCAGCCTTGGCGTGCAGATCTTTTGGGGCAGCGGCTGCATCGCGCGCTCGGGCCGTTGGTGCACGTGAACCTGATTCCGCTCAACCCGACCCCGGGAAGTGAGTGGGACGCCAGCCCGAAAGCCGTGGAGCGGGAGTTCGTTCGGCGGGTCCGCGGCAAGGGGGTCTCCTGCACGGTGCGCGACACTCGCGGGCGCGAAATCAGCGCCGCCTGTGGACAGCTGGCGGCCGAGCGCGGATGAACCGGAGGGCGGGCTGTCCCGTCTTCAAGGCATAGCTCCAGCAAATGAGGTGTGTCATGAGTATTCGCTCGTCAGCCCTGAACGCAGCGTTTGCCGCGGTGCTCGTCGCCGCCACGGTATTGGTCGGCGTGGGCAACGCCCCACGGGCGTTGGCGGCCGACGACCGGCTGCAATTCACCGGGACGACGCTAAGCGGTGCGCCGTTCAACGGCGCCAGTCTGCAGGGCAAGCCCGCGGTGCTGTGGTTCTGGGCGCCGTTCTGCCCGTTCTGCAATGCCGAAGCCCCGGGCGTCAGCCGGGTGGCCGCCGCCAACCCCGGTGTCACCTTCGTCGGTGTGGCCGGGCGCTCGGACGCCGGCGCGGAACAGAACTTCGTCTCGAAGTACGGCCTGAACTTCACCAACCTCAACGACGCCGACGGTTCCATCTGGGCCCGCTACAGCGTCCCCTGGCAGCCCGCCTATGTGTTCTACCGCGCGGACGGCAGCTCGACGTTCGTCAACAACCCGACCTCGGCGATGTCACAGCAGGAGCTCTCCGACCGGGTCTCGGCCCTGAGGTCCTGACTTGGTGGACCAGGGTCTGGTGGGCCTGGCCTTCGCAGCCGGACTGGTGGCCGCGCTGAACCCGTGTGGGTTCGCCATGCTGCCCGCGTACCTGCTGCTGGTGGTGCGCGGCCAGCGTTCGGGTGTGGCGTCCGGCGTTGTCGTCGCAGGCCGGGCGCTGGCGGCCACCGTCGGGATGGCGCTGGGCTTCCTGACGGTGTTCGGCGTGTTCGGCGCGCTGACCGTCTCGGCGGCCACGACCGTCCAGCGGTACCTGCCGTACGCCACCGTGGTCGTCGGGGTGGTGCTGATCGGACTCGGGGCGTGGCTGCTGTCGGGCCGAACCCTGTCGGCCCTGACCCCGCGGTCAGTGGGTCCGCGGTGGGCTCCCACCGCCCGGCTGGGCTCCATGTACGGGTACGGCATCAGCTACGCGATCGCCTCATTGTCGTGCACCGTCGGGCCGTTTCTGGCCGTCACCGCCGCCGGCCTGCGCGGGGGATCGATCCTCACCGGCGTGACGATCTATCTCGCCTACACCGCGGGGCTGACGCTGGTGGTCGGGGTGCTCGCGGCCGCTGCGGCCACGGCCAGCTCGGCGGTGGTGGACCGGCTGCGGGGAATGCTGCCGGCCGTCAACCGGATCGCCGGCGCGCTGCTGGTGCTGGTCGGGCTGTACGTCGCTTACTACGGCAGTTACGAGGTGCGCCTGTTCGGTGCGAACGGCGACCCGCAGGACGCGGTGATCACCGCGGCCGGTCGGCTGCAGGGCGCGGTGGCGGGCTGGGTACACCAGCACGGAATATGGCCGTGGATGATCGCCGTGCTCGCGTTGGCGGTCGTCGTGATCGGTGGCGCCTGGCGCCGCCGGGCGCACCGCTAGGCAACCGGGGTGACGCCTACCTGATCCAGCCGCGGTGCCGGCCCCACAGGTCGCGTATCAGCGCCACGAGGATCAGCGCCGCAAACCCGATCAGGAACCAGTTCTCGATGTGGCCGACGTGGTTGCCGCGCAGCATCGCCAGCAGGAAGACGAAGCCGAACAGGCCGGTGACGTGCCAGGTCCGGTGATTGATCCGGCTCCAACCCCACGCTGCCGACGGAACCTCGACGGCGTCCACGCCGATGTGCTCCACCTCGGTACTGGCCACGGCGAAATCCCCTTCGGATCGGTTTGGCTTGTCCTCCAGAATTCTGGCACACCCTCGACCGGGCTCGCGGGGCATGGCCCAGTGGATGGCCCCGGTCGGTGCCGGGCGGCACAATGAATGGGTGACGAACCCGACGACCGACGGGCGAACGCGGGACCGGCTCCGCGTGCTGGTGCTGGGCAGCACCGGTTCCATCGGGACCCAGGCGCTGGACGTCATCGCCGCCAACCCGGACCGCTTCGAGGTGGTCGGCCTGGCGGCGGGCGGGGCCAACTTGGACACCCTGTTGCGGCAGCGCGCCGAGACCGGTGTGACCAACATCGCGGTCGCCGACGAAACCGCGGCGCAGCGGGCCGGCGACATCCCCTTTGCCGGGCCGGAAGCGGTGACCCGCCTGGTGCGGGAGACCGAGGCCGACGTCGTCCTCAACGCGCTGGTGGGGGCGTTGGGGCTGCGGCCCACCCTGGCCGTGCTGGAGTCGGGCGCCCGGCTGGCGCTGGCCAACAAGGAATCCCTGATCGCCGGCGGTCCGCTCGTGCTCCAGGCCGCCAAGCCGGGCCAGATCGTGCCGGTCGACTCCGAACATTCCGCCCTGGCGCAGTGCCTGCGCGGCGGGACCGCCGACGAAGTCGCCAAGCTGGTCCTGACCGCTTCCGGCGGCCCGTTCCGTGGCTGGACGGCCGCGCAACTCGAGGACGTCACCCCGGAACAGGCGGGCGCCCATCCGACGTGGTCGATGGGCCCGATGAACACGCTGAACTCGGCCTCGCTGGTCAACAAGGGGCTCGAGCTCATCGAGACCCACCTGCTGTTCGGCATTCCCTACGACCGCATCGAGGTGGTCGTGCATCCCCAGTCGATTGTTCATTCGATGGTCACCTTCATCGACGGGTCGACCCTCGCCCAGGCCAGTCCCCCGGACATGAAGCTGCCGATCTCGTTGGCCGCGTTGTAGACGGCGGTCATGCAGCCACCGGTCTGCCCGGCGTACCGGGCCAGCTCGACGGCGGGAAAAACGTCGTCGTCCAGCGGCTCGAAATCCCAGCTAGAGGCCGTGCTGAAGTCACAGCTGGCGGCCGCGGCGGGGACCCGCTGCGGCCAGCCCAGGGCCAACGAGATCGGCAGCTTCATGTCCGGGGGACTGGCCTGGGCGAGGGTCGACCCGTCGATGAAGGTGACCATGC